>NZ_AOII01000115.1 GCF_000337615.1 Natrinema pallidum DSM 3751 | reverse complement strand
TGCTCAGAAGATTCACCAGCAACGTCCGGTCTTACAGGAGACGCTCGCTACCGCTACGCAACCGAGGTGTGAGTCTTAGCTAAAGACGAATGTACTCGCATGTGTTTACCCCCATAGAGTTCCTGGCTGAGCCACTGAGACGGCTGAAAACAGCACCCTCTATTTGATTGTATGTGTTTACCCCCAGAAATCGCAGGAGGACAGTAGGTTCAAAATCGGGGAATTCAATTAGAAATCCGTAAAATTCGACCGCCGTC
>NZ_AOII01000114.1 GCF_000337615.1 Natrinema pallidum DSM 3751 | reverse complement strand
CCAGCCGATGCACCCAATTCCAGACGGCCCCATGAGATCGTTCAACGCCTAATTCAGCGAGAATCGTTGTTGTCTCTCGAAGCGAGCAACCGGTCTGATGGAGGCGGACGGCGAACGCCCTGACGGGCGTCGCCGTCTGCTTGTTCTCCCACGATTCTTCTAAATCTGCGCCATAGCACTCGCTGAGCAGGTCTGCGAGCGTTCTAGTCCACTTCACTCAACGACCTGCTTGTTCCTCAAACTGGCTCAACTAGACAGTGCCGGTTATATATTTCTTAGTTTACAATATCAATGATCTTCTCAACAGGATCATCAGCCGCAATGTGGAGTCCCTTGTAGTGTTTGCCCGGAGAAAGATCCGAATGATGACTTTCAAGGGAGTTAGCACCACCAAGTCTAATTGCTTCTTCTCCAGCCCAACCGACGTGGTCGTCCCATAATCCGATAGAGAAGTCAGTGCCAACGATATCAACATGACCAAGGAAGAGTTGATAACCTAGTGCGCATACGATTCCTGCTATTACACTGCCTGCAGGACCTCCTGCGAGACCGGGAATAGCGCAAATAGCACCGGATAGAGCTGTCTCAGGTAACCCCTCAACATTCTCACCCGTGTTTATTTCAACGACAGATGCATAGTGATCATCATAAATAACACCGTTACAATCTCCTCTATGATAGGAATGAACCTCATAATCTTCGATGATAGGGTTACCCTGGGTTGAAACCCGAGTATTAGTATCTAACACATCAACTGACTCTGCTTGGTCAAGTATGGAGACGGAGGAACTCTCTTTGTTGGCTTTGAGCAGGTATGCTCCACCTTCGTTCGAGACAGTTGAAATTCGATAATTACTTGTTTCTTCAATCAGCTGAGGGCACTGGAAACATTCGTTTGATTCCTCTTGGAAAACATCATCTTCTGATTCCTGAGCCGCAGTTGTGTGCGCTACAGTACTAATAGTTCCAAGAGCTATTCCGGTTGACTTGATAACTGTTCGCCGATTGAGTTTGCTATCGTCCTTCATCGCATATTAGTAATTTACAGTATGTTTAATATATTTTCCGGTTGGATATAGTTATAAAATATATACTAAAACACTCCACAAATTTGAACGTCGAAGTGAGAGCGTGACGTAGGCGACAACAAAGACGGATGGTGACGATCACGGACTTCCTATTATGTTCGAAGGTAGTCGACGAGTTGAGACGTTATCACCTCTGTAGCAACAACACGCAAAACCTATGCCACAGTTCTTGTTGACGCTAG
>NZ_AOII01000113.1 GCF_000337615.1 Natrinema pallidum DSM 3751 | reverse complement strand
GCTGGGCGGCGACCTTCCGGTCGCACGCCCAGCTCATCCTTCACGAACTCGGTGAACACCTCGGCTACTCTCCACCACCATTGCTAGAGCGGTTGATCGACGACGCTCAGAAGATACACCAACAACGACCGATACTCCAAGAGAAGCTCGCTACCGCTACACAACCGAGGACTGGGGCCTAACTAAAGACCAATGGTCTCAGAAACAATAGACTCTGGTGCATTTTAGCTAAGAGGGCACTGTCTAGTTGAGTCAGTTTGAGAAGTGAGCCGGTCGTTGAGTAACTTGCTGAGAGATGCTCGCAGACCTGCTCACTTCTCAAACCGCGCTAACTAGACGGTGCCCCATTAAGCTTCCTACCAGTTTTGGATGCTGTTCAGAGTGCGGTACAAGATACAGAGCACGTATCTTGACGGTGATTCACTTAGACTCAGTTGGGTGGTTAGTCGAATGTGACCTGAGCAGACCCGGCTTGCCTGAATTATATTTGACGGACGATTCTATCTCAACCCAGAACGATGGACGCACAACGTATCGACCACGTTCACCTCCGCATCCCGGCGGATGAGATCGAGCATGCAGTCGAATTCTATCAAGGCCACCTCGGATTCCCCCTTGAAGGATTTGACGAGTACGAACAGGGCGAGACACCGATTTTTCACTTCCGACTCACAGCGGACACAATCATTCACGTCAGACCGACCGACGAGTTCGTCCACCCGGATCGAGAAAACTTCGACCACCTCGCGATCATTCTGGACGAGAACATCGAGGACGTCAAGCAGGAACTCCAGGACGCAGGTGTCATCATCGAGCGAGAAGGGACGCCCGACGGCGCGACGGGTGAAGCTCCGGCAATCTACGTTCGCGACCCGTTCGGCTACCTCCTCGAACTCAAAGAACCTGTCTCGGGGACCGTGTAGTCAACGCTCATCGACAAACACAACTCAAATTATCAGACATGGGACGACTCATCGACGGCCACTGGAAGACGGCAGACGAATTGACCGAGAGCGACCGGAACAAGCGCGGAGACTCGTTTCGAGACCGAATCCACTCGGAATCCCAGTACTTCCCAGAGGCGGGCCGGTATCACCTGTACATCGCCCGCGCCTGTCCGTGGGCTCACGGTGCTGCCCTGGTGCGGAAGCTCCTCGGCCTCGAGGACGCTATCCCGATGGACATCGTCGAACCGTATCGTGGCGGTGGTGGCTGGCAGTTCAGCCCCAACAAACCAGGCTGTACACCGGACTCACTCCATGACTCTGAGTTCCTCCACGAAGTCTACACCGCAGCTGATTCGGAGTACACTGGCGGCGTTACCACGCCGGTTCTCTGGGACCGGGACGAGGAGACTATCGTCAACAACGAGTCCATCGAGATCATGGAGATGCTCGCGACGGCGTTCGCCGACCACAGCGACGAGTACGACCTGTATCCTGCGGAGACCCGTGACCGCATCGATGCGGTCATCGAGGAGTTGCACGAACCGATTCTCAAGGGGGCGTACACTGCTGGGTTTGCCGACTCTCAGGGGACGTACGAGCGGGCGGTCGATTCCATGTTCGACGCCCTCGACTACTGGGAGGCCGTGCTCGAAGACCAGCGGTTCCTCGTCGGGGATTCGCTGACGCTCGCCGACCTCCGACTATTTCCTGCACTCGTCCGGTTCGATCCCGTCTACTACACGCACTTCAAGTGTAACGTCCGGCGCCTCGTCGATTATCCGAACCTCTGGGCGTACACGCGGGACATCTACCAACACGACGGCGTCTCGGAGACCGTGAATCTCGACCACATCAAGCAGCACTATTACCGGAGCCACACGGACATCAACCCGACCGGATTCGTCCCAGTCGGGCCCGACATCGACTTTACCGCGAGCTACGACCGGGAATGAGTGTGTACCCTGGGTTATGGCTCCGCATGTTCGAAGTCACTGGAAGTAGAGACAGTATTCATGAACCGTTCTAACTCGCCGGAAACGGGGTTCATCGATCCGAGTGGCGCTAACGACGAAGCCGTACGCGACCTCGCTGAGAACGTTCTAGACCAGCTCCTTGACCAGCTCGGGACAGCAGAAGACCGATCGCCGTTACCAGACGAGTCAACTATCCTATCTGTTACACTTCCTGAGTCTCCACGGTCTGAGGACGACCTTCTCGGGGATCTTGAGACAATCGTCGAGGGCTCGATGAACCCTGTGCATCCAGGATACATCGGCCACATGGACACGATCCCCACGACGGTGTCGGTGCTGGGTGATCTCGTCGCTTCAGCGGTCAACAACAATCTGCTAAGTGTGGAGATGTCACCGGTATTCTCGGAACTCGAGGTACAAGTCACCGAGACTATCGCCAGTGAGTTCGGACTCGGACCAAACCCCGGCGGGGTCCTCACCAGTGGCGGATCGCTCGCGAACCTCCACGCGCTTGCAGTCGCCCGCAACCACACGTTCGACGTTCACGAAGACGGACTCACCGGACTGGACAGCGAGCCAGTGCTATTCACCTCTGGGGTGGCACACACATCGCTACAGAAGGCCGCAATGCTACTCGGACTCGGGACCGAGAGCGTCGTCACGGTCGAGACGGACGCGGACTCGCGGATGAAACCAAGCGCACTGACCGAGGCGGTCGAACAGACGAAACGAGACGGTCGTACGCCATTCTGTGTCGTCGCCACCGCTGGGACGACGACGACTGGGAACATCGACCCGCTTCCAGCGCTCCGTGACATCGCGGATCAATACGACCTGTGGCTCCACGTAGACGCAGCCTACGGCGGTGCGCTGGTCTTCTCCGAAGCTGAACGCGGTCGACTGGACGGAATAGAGGCCGCAGACTCGGTGACGTTCAACCCCCAGAAGTGGTGTTACGTCGCGAAGACGTGTGCGATGGCACTTTTCGGGAACGTCGACATGCTACAGATGGACTTCCGAGTTGGGGCACCCTACATGGGTGACGATGATGCAATCCCGAACCTCGGCGAACTTAGTGTCCAAGGCACCCGGCGGGCGGATGTGCTGAAGCTCTGGCTCACCTTCCAGCACCTCGGCCGGGACGGACTCGAACAGCTGATCGACGAGAGCTATCGGTTGACTGCCGTGCTTCGCAGCCGCGTGGCCGAACACGATGCGCTGGAACTGGCGAGCGAGCCGGAGATGAACTTGGTCTGTTTCCGTGCCGCGCCCGACTGGTGTCCGCCGGAGGAACGTGACGCGCTAAACGAGCGACTCCAGCGGACGCTACTGGCTGAGTATGACGTCTTCGTTTCGCTCCCGACCTATCGTGACAACCGCTGGCTGCGTGTCGTGTTACTGAACCCGTTCACCGACGAGACGACACTCGACAGATTGTTCGACGGGATTGAGGCAGTTCTGGACGCACAACAGACGTAGCCTGCTCACTACCTTCGTGACCGGCACGGACTCCCCGTACCGATACAGTCGAATCGGATTTCGACACTCACCTGCACGTAGAAATCGACTTACGAACGCTTGGAAGACGCGCTTTCGTTCAAAACATCCCACGTACAGCGTTGTTTTGCCAGTGTGATGACGGTCTAGACAAACTCTTACGTGAATGACTACCCAATAATGGGTATGGCTCCGGCGCCCGACGAGGAAATCGACGACAACCTCCGCGAGGTTCGGGAACTGACGCCGAACGCGTGTGCAGGCGTTCAGTCACTCGACCAGTTCGGCACCAAGTGGCGGCTTCGTATCCTCTACAACTTGTTTGAGGGCGACCACCGATTTAACGAACTGAAGCGAGCGTCTGGCGCGAGCTCGTACACGCTCTCGCGCGTCCTCGAATCTCTCGAAGACGACGGGATCGTTCACCGTCGTGTCGAGGAAGGCCCGCCCGTCGAGACGCACTACAGTCTTACTGAGAAGGGGACGGCACTCGAACCAGTGTTTGACGCGATCGACGAGTGGAATGCAGAGTGGGTCGGCGAGATGGACGAGTAATCTACTGAGGGAGCTTCCGTTTTGGCTACTCCTCGAGGGCGTGAGCAGCGGTCGCTAGTGTTCCGAGGCCGCCCTGATTGGCGATGACCTTCACCGTTTCCGCGAGTTCCTTCTCGGAGACGCCCTGTGACCGGGCGACTGCAGCGAGGTCTTCCACGCCACTCGCGTTTCCGTCGGCCGCATCGAGTGCCAGCGTGATGAGCGTCTTCGTCTGTACGGAGAGCGCACCATCGGTCCCGGCGTTCCGTGCGAGTGCTGCGACGTGGTCGGCGAAGTTCGAGTCGTGCGTGCGAAGTTTCGTCAGAAACTCCGGCTCAGCGGGTGGGTCTGCGAACAATCCAGCGAACGGGTCTGTCGTGTCGTCTGTGGGCATGCTTACACTCGACAACAATCGCTCGCCGAGTCCCGTCGACGACCTCTTCCATCAGAATGTCCCGCCCCTCATCAGCCGTTTTTGCGGCCTGCCGGACGTTTTCGTAACCAAGGTTTCGGAAGACGTCCGCCATCAAATCCTCGAATTCGAACCCAGAGAAATTATCCAAGACTGCCATTTCGGAGATATCCAGAACATATTACTCAATTATTAAATATGTTCTGAGCCGCTCGAGTGTATCAGATAGCTAGAGGAGGTGTTGAGTATTTACCCAACACGCTTTTGATGTTGGGGAACATCCCAACAGATGAGGGATGGGTCATGAACTCACGCATCGGTATACCCACGTCGAAGCCGGACTTGTCGAAAATGTCGTCATACGACGTACGACCGATACAAACACCTACCCGTCCGGTTGGAAATACACACTTCACTTGGGCACGCTACAAGACCTGACGCTCATCCGCTACGATAACGCCCACGAAGATACCAAAGGCCATGAACTCCACACCGCTGCTGGCGATACTGATCTCAAGTTTCCAGGAGTGGAGGAACTCCTCGTTGAGTTCTGGGCCAATGCTGACGAATACTGGGACACCGCTGGCGGCAATCCACCACGTCCCTATTGAAAACCACATTTCCACACCAACCAATGACCACACTTCACATCACTGTCGGCGATCGAGCACAGGTTCGTAAGGACACTCTCCAGTTCATCCAAGACGCCGAAGCTGATGAACTAGATCAGAGTGATGAGCAGGCAGTCCTCCAGTTCGGTACCTACGACGATCTCGTTGACAGTCTCACACCACTGCGTCTCACTCTCATCCAAGCAATCGCC
Source organism: Natrinema pallidum DSM 3751 (assembly GCF_000337615.1). Classification (GTDB taxonomy): domain Archaea; phylum Halobacteriota; class Halobacteria; order Halobacteriales; family Natrialbaceae; genus Natrinema; species Natrinema pallidum. The sequence goes on along the minus strand of NZ_AOII01000113.1, from coordinate 87,101 downwards.
AAAAACCACCCCTCGAGTATGCGTGAAGCTGCACGGCTCGTCGATCGCGATGTCTCTGATGTCCATGCAGACCTGAAGCACCTTGAGGTGCTGGGTATTCTCGAACTTGAAGAAGGCGGCCCTGGTGGCGCAATACAACCAATCGTCCCCTTCGATAAAATCGAGATGCATATCGACTACCCCCTCCTTGACGACGGCGACGTCGACAGCACTCCTGCCAGTGCAGATTAGTCATCTATTTTTTGTTTGTCAACAACAGGAATCCCTTGCAGAAGTTGAATCACTGCTGATTGGGACAGCGTACGATGCATACCTAGCGTCGCTCTTGAACAGGAGCGGAACACCAGATGACGCGCCGATCAAAGTGGAGAGACCAGCATCCGCTGACTGACGACTCTCTAGCTGCTCGAGTCTGGCGTATTTTTGAGACCCCCTAAGGGGTGGAGGTCTTCTCGAGTTCAGTTCAATTCGATCCGACTCGACTCGAGAAGCACTGATCAAACATGGCTACGAGCAGCAGCTCCCGGGAAACGTTCGACGATTCGGACACCCGGCACGACGAGATGCACAGTACGATCGAAGCATGGATCCAGGACCTNAGCAGCAGCTCCCGGGAAACGTTCGACGATTCGGACACCCGGCACGACGAGATGCACAGTACGATCGAAGCATGGATCCAGGACCTCGTCGACGAAGTCGATGACGCCGTCTCGAGCGAACAGTTCACAGAATGGTTGGATGTCCAGAGTCGCTTCCACGACTACTCGCACCGAAACACGCTGTTGATCAAACTCCAGTGTCCGCATGCAACACGCGTTGCCGGCTACCGAACATGGCAAAACGAGTTTGACCGGCACGTCAAAGAAGGGGAGACGGCGATCTGGATCTGGGCACCCATCATCGCAAAGCAGTGTCCCGACTGCGGAAACTCGCCGTCGTATCATGAGCGCAGTGACTGTGAATACGATGAGACACCGCTGGATAGTTGGGAGAAAGGACTCGTGGGCTTTCGACCAGCGCCCGTCTTCGATATCTCACAAACTGACGGCGAGCCACTGCCCGACCTCGAGACCGAAGCACGGGGACAAGCTGACGAGTGGGAAGCAATCGACGCAGGGGAAGTCAACTCGCCGAAGCCACCGATCCGACACACTGGGGCGATCGGCGACGCCTACGAGGAACGGATGCCGCTGACGGCCTACGACCCAGAGAACGAACAACTCGAACACTTCGGCACGGTTGCGGATATTATCGAAACCGGCGGGATCCAGCAATGACGGATTTTGATCTCGGCGAACCGGCTCCCGACGCCGACGAGGAACCGGACGACGACGCGAGTCCTGAGTCCGAGGGCGACCAGGAGACACCGACGGACACGGACAGCGAGCACTTCGAGAACGTCGGTTCCGATCCGTCGGAGGTCGATATGGGCGACTCGAGCGACGAGTCCGACGACGAACCCGTAGATCCGACTGAGACGGGGCCGGCGTTCCCATACAGCGAGGTCAAACAGAGCCCGCTGTATGCTCGCGAGGACACATGGACCGAGTTCGAAGATCAACTTGATTTCGTCGTCACGCCGGAACTGCGACGCATGGGGATTCGGGATGATGAACTCCGCGAGATTCACGATGTAGTGCTTGAAATCGCACTCGACAATCTCGAGGAATTCGACGGTGTTTAGGTTGTACGTCATCTGTGGCCGCCCCTTGTGGTCGTAGTACTTCCACGGATAGCCCTCTCGGGACGCCTCGGATTCGGTGAAATAGTCCTCGAACTCAGACATCCGAAGCACCGCCCGTTGCACTCGCGACGAACTGTCGAATCGCCGCCCGGATCGCTTCGCTTCGATTTGGGAACACGCCCGCATCGACCAGCGACTCGAGGTCGCCGTGACGGTGCCGACGCCGACGAACTCCGCGCGTTCCTGCGTGACGAACTCGCGGCCAATACGGATCTCCGTGAGCGGTTTCTCGCCCGCGTTGGCGAGCCGACGAGCCAGTCGGTCGACGAGCTTCGCACCGCGATCGACCGGCGGTTCCAAGAGACGAACCCCGAGTACCACGTCGTCTTCGAGCCGATCGACTTCACGCAGTGGTTCGATCTCGCGAACGAGTACCGCCAGCAGGGACGATACGCATCGGCAGCGACCGTCTACCGGGCACTCGTCGAGTCGATCGACGACAATATGGAGCGCGTCGACGGTGCGTACGACCACTTCTCGCGTGCATTCAGCCGGGCACTCGATGGATACGTCGGCTGTGTCGCGACCGCGGAACGCGATGTTAATGCGGTCACTGATGCCGTCGCATTCCTTGAAGAGCGGGTGACATCAGGAACGCCGTTCCTCGCGGAACATTTTGAGAGGGCAGCAGTCGAGCTTCGAGAGAAGCTGGGCGAGCAGTCCAACGAATAGCTGTGTCGCCCTATGACGCCCGCAAGTTCGACGATCGCGAAAATTAGTTTGTGTCGCGGTTAGCCATATCGATCATCTGTTCGCGAGCGGCTTCGACGTTCGAGTAGAGTGCCAACGCGTGCTTGATGAGTCGGCGGTCTTCTTGGCTCCCCTCCCAACGCCCAATAACGTCGCGACGATCGCGGAGTTCGTCACTTGCGAGGTCGCCATCGGCGAGCGACTGTTCGAACTCCTCCCACGTCTCGACATCGTAGGTCGCCTGCCACTCCTCGATCTCATCGGTGATCGCGACTAATTCGTTGCGCAGCTCTTCGCGCGTGTTCTCTTCGATGAGCGTGCGGATTTCCTCGAAGAGCAGTCGCGTGTAGTCCGGCTGGTAGCGCGTCGTCTCGCCAGCCTTCACGCGACGCAGTTGCCCCTGCTCGACGAGCGCCTGGAGTTCCTCATTGGTCGTACCCATCTCGTGAGGAAGCGGACATACTGGGCACCTCTAGCAACAGCGTTCACGCTGAACTCCCATATGTTTGTACCCTCTCGCATAATCGAGAGTGTAGTACGAGCATAGTCATCTGGACATTAAAATACGAAACCGACAGAAGCTATGTGCCAACCGATGTACGACCGATGTTCTGATTTTGAGGAACTGCGGCCGACCGGCGAGGCGTCCCACATTCCGGACACGAGGCTGGACGGCGGGTACGAAGGTGACCCCCAGCGGCAACGTGTTGCGACGAGCGCTGGCGGCTACCCCGATGCGCCGACGACCACCGACGGCGAGTGCCGGTCCTGTGGGGCGTCAATCCCGGACGGCCAGACGAAATGCCGGTTCTGTCTCACCAACCATCCCGGAAGTGACGCGACTTGCACGGACGAGTCAGCGTCGACGTCGTTCCTCGGCATCGTCCACCTGGTCGTCGAGTCGACCACGTTCTACGGCGCCGTCGCGAAGGGCGGCGCCGCGGCGCATCTCCTCTCTGCCAACGAGGCAAAGCCGGCCGTCGACGACTACACACTCGTCTACGACCTCGACGAGGCGCCGGCGCGCCAGGTGGCCGAGCAATGGCCCTCGCTCCCCGACGCGGTACAGGTGTCGTCAGCGGATGGCGAGCAGCTTCTCAGAGCCGCCCGTGACCGGACAGGGTGGCACGGGCAGGAAGCGTCGGAACGTCAGGAGCAGGCCGCGACGCGGCTCTACGACCAGCGAGGGAACGGCATCCACGACGAGGCACACCTCGGAACGGTCCTCGACGACGCCGACGACGCGGTATGGCTGGTTCCAGCGATCGCGCTGACCGAATCTCCTGCCGAGGCTGTGGCTGATCGACAGGTGTCGTCGGTGCCGACGACGCAGAAGTACCTCTCGCGTCGGTTTATCGCTCCCGAAAGGGGTGCGGGGGCGACCCTGTGAAGTCCAAACATGGCGACACTGCAAGCTACGACGACGTCGACTGGCGCGATCGTATCGGATCCGCAGGCAGTCCGCGAGCTCTGTGAGAGCCATGCTTCGGGACGCTCGACTGGGAGGTTACCGAAGACGGAGAGCTCACCATCTGGGGGTATGACGATTTCGAGGTGTACGAGGCGCGGGAGAACGGCCTCCTGGACTACGAGGGCGGCATCGTGACCCACGAAGAACTCGATATCCAGACAGCGGGGTTCACCAAGTGCCGCTTCCCCGTGCTGGCGAAGCGGTACGTCGTTCGCGACGGCGAAGTCCTCCACGCGGACCTCAGTTCCCCTGACCCGATCGACGAGTAGCGTTGTTCTCCCCGTGAAGAGATGCGAGGTGGCACCGCACTTGTCAGCTACGGGGACACTCAACGAATGCGTTCAGGAGAATTGCCTCGAATTATCGGTAACCACACGCCACTATATTCCACTCAGCGCCCGCCACTTTGCGGCGACGAACCCCGCCAAGATGAACGCGAACCCGGCGACAGTTGCGGGCGTCACTTCCTGCCCAAGCACGAGCAAGCCTGCCAGCGCCGCGAACACGGGAATCACGTACTCAATGAAGCTCATCTCGATGGGACCGAGGTCGTCCAGCAACGTGAAGTACAGCAGGAAGCCACCGACGCCGGCGACCGCGGAGAGGTACGCGATGGCGGCGAGCGCGGACGGCGTCCATGTGGCGGTCGCGAACGACTGGCCGGGGAGCGCGAGCACGGCGGCGTGGAGGACGACCGCACCGATGGCCATCATCCACGCCTGTGTGGAGAGGAACGGCATCGACGGCGATCGGCTGTGCGTGACGACCGCGGCGACGGCGAACGCGAGCGCGGACGCAAGCACGAGCGACACACCGAAGACGCTGTCCGCGATATTCGTGGGATCGGGGTCGGCGATGACGACGACGCCGACGAATCCGAGCGCGACACCGAGCGCGGTGGCGGCGGTGAACTCCTCATCGGTGGAGACGAGCCGCGTGAGCGCAGGCGTCACCACGGGGACGAGACCTAACAGAACAGCGGCAACACCACCTGTGACGTACCGCTGGCCGGCGAAGAGGAACGCGTGGTGGGCGCCGATAATGAGCGCGCCGCCGACGAGCACGTAGATGTAGTCGTCCCGAGTCCGGGGGCGGACATCTGCGCCGGAGGCGAAAACGGCGGCGAACAACAGCGCGGCAGCGACGTCGAAGCGCACGGCCGCGAACGGCACCGCAGGGAGATCGACCAAGCCGACGTCCGTCGCCATGAACGCTGTTCCCCAGACAGCACACAGTAGCAAGAACCGGCCGGCCGTCCCGTAGCGACTCATTCACGAGGAGGTCGCCGCCCGACGGGGAAATGTGCATCGAACCGCCCCGACTCTCCGAGCGTCCGGACACACTTGGGGACCGCGTCACCTACGCGGTGTGGTGTAGCTATAAGTACCTCAACGCCGGCCTGAACGCCATCAGAGGGTTTTCCGTCTGTGATATAACCACAGACGACGACCCGTTTCACGACTGCAAGTTAGCTCCCGACGCGATTCTCTGGGCACACACTTTTGAAGATGTCCTGTTCACCGACGGGACGGAAACCCCGGTGAACGTGCGCACTGGGAAACACCAGCACGTTCGCAAGTGGCCGTCGAAGAGGCCACGGAGTTCGCGGCGAGTATCGACACCGATACACCACAGACCGCGCTTCCGGCATCGGTTGAGACGCAAATCGAGACCCAGAGCAAGCCCTACACGGCGGCCGCGTTCTTCCACTTCACGGCGACCGGCTCCGGCGCGGACGGACCGCCGGTCGACGAGCGCTACACCGCCGCCGAAGCGGTAGCGGCGCTCCGCGATGCCGAGTTTTCGATCGAACACCAGGCCGTCCGTCCCGAAGCCTTCCTGATGATCGCGACCCTCGAGTGAGGGGGCGGCGAGGTCCCCGTCTCGAGTCGCCACGCGTCTCGAGGACCAACGAGCGAGACGCGCTCGCGTCGCCCGTGTCGCTCGAATCGACACACCGATGCGTCACGGATAGCAGTAATGGTATCCGGAATACGGCGGAGTACAGCAGTTATCGTTCTCGTTTTGAGCGGCCGTAGGTACAAAAAGTCGATGTCGAAACGTGTGATGAGGTGCGTTCTGGATAGGTCGCGCGGTGTGTGGCTAAGGCCACATCATCAAAATACACCGCACCGTTTCGTAACAGTAGACGGAAACGACTCCCCTTGCAAAGAATTCTTCCTATGATAACGGGGGAGACATCGGTAGAATCTAGTTTCCAAAGACAGTCGTCACATGCAAATATTCACTTGTTCTCTCCATCTAATTATATAGGAATAGATAGTCAGGCGGTGTTCAGATAAGGATGAAGGATGAGGCGGTTCGTTTTCTGAGTGATCTATGCCCGAAAACGACCGCCTCAATGGTTGTTTAGNGGCGGTGTTCAGATAAGGATGAAGGATGAGGCGGTTCGTTTTCTGAGTGATCTATGCCCGAAAACGACCGCCTCAATGGTTGTTTAGAAGAGATCAACTTAGAGTTTGTTGAACGAGAAGCGACACCGCGATTGCTGATGAAACTCAGTATTCAGCTGCATCTTGCTGGACTCTCGCTTTCAAATACTGTATCTATTCTTGAGGTATTCGGTGTCGAACGCGCTCGATCAACCGTTCACAATTGGGTTCACAAGGCCGATCTACAGCCCGAATCTGATCGGTGTCCGGATCACGTTGCGGTTGACGAGACTGTGATCCAACTGAATAATGAGCAGTACTGGCTGTACGCTGCAGTTGATCCCGAGACAAACGAATTGCTCCATACGAAGCTTGAACCGACAACAACAAAGGTTCTCGCTCATTCGTTTCTTACGGAACTCTCCGAGAAACACGACGTCTCCGACGCCGTGTTTCTCGTCGATGGATCGCACTCATTACAAGCTGCATGTCAACGTCACGGCTTNACAATGGGGTTCACAAGGCCGATCTACAGCCCGAATCTGATCGGTGTCCGGATCACGTTGCGGTTGACGAGACTGTGATCCAACTGAATAATGAGCAGTATTGGCTGTACGCTGCAGTTGATCCCGAGACAAACGAATTGCTCCATACGAAGCTTGAGCCGACAACAACAAAGGTTCTCGCTCATTCGTTTCTTACGGAACTCTCCGAGAAACACGACGTCTCCGACGCCGTGTTTCTCGTCGATGGATCGCANTGCAGTTGAGCCCGAGACAAACGAATTGCTCCATACGAAGCTTGAGCCGACAACAACAAAGGTTCTCGCTCATTCGTTTCTTACGGAACTCTCCGAGAAACACGACGTCTCCGACGCCGTGTTTCTCGTCGATGGATCGCACTCATTACAAGATGCATGTCAACGTCACGGCTTCGATTTCAGATACGAGAAACATGGAAATCGGAATGCTGTTGAACGTGTCTTTCGAGAGATAAAACGACGAACTCTCTGTTTCTCAAACTGCTTTAGCAATGCCGAAGCAGAAACTGCCGATGACTGGCTCAGATCGTTCAGCTTCGTATGGAATCAGCTTATCTGAACANCTGTTTCTCAAACTGCTTTAGCAATGCCGAAGCAGAAACTGCCGATGACTGGCTCAGATCGTTCAGCTTCGTATGGAATCAGCTTATCTGAACACTACCGATAGTCAATAGCAAACTTACAAGGTCCTGAATTAGGTACAGTAATCTTAGACCCATCATGGTAGAAGAATGTGCCCTATGCAAACAGGAAAAAGAGTTGATGGATAGTCATATAATTCCGAATTTTGTCATTCGGTGGCTTAAGAAGTCAGCCGCGACTCCTTTCCTTCGAACGGCTGAAAATCCTGATACGAGAATTCAAGATTACAAAGAACCAATGCTATGCCATGATTGTGAGCAAATTTTCTCTGACTGGGAGGGAAAATTCGCGGGGGGAGTGTTCTACCCCCATATTCGCAATCAACAGGAGAAGTTTGAATACGATAGTTGGCTGAAAAAATTTATCATCTCAATCTCTTGGCGCATTCTTGAAGCTGATCGAACTTCTCTAGACATGTTAGATGACGATTCTAAGAAAACAGTCGATCAAGTAAAAGAGGAGTGGAGAGACTTACTCATAGGAAACTCCACACTCACGGAAGAGGAACGAGATCATCATATATTCTTCCTTGGCGATATGGAATCTCCTGCAGAAGACGTTCCCGATAAGTGGGAGTTCTATTCAGACCGTGGCATTGATGCAACGATTGTGGATTTTGAGGGTAAAATACATTTGTATTTTAAATTCCCTCAGATGCTCTTTGTATCTTGTATATCTCCGTCATCTATTGATGGATTTCGTGGGACAAAGGTCTCCGATGAAGGTTCTGTCGAAGTTCCACAAGAAATATTGAACAAGGACTGGGGCACTTTTCTATTTAACAGAGCTGATTTAATCACTACAGATCTTTCAGACGACGAATCTGAGAAGATCATCGATCGTATGTTGGATAATCCAGAAGAGGTTATTGAGTCCGAGAGCTTCCAAACGTTCCAAAAAGAGCGTAATCGGAAAATTGAATCTCATCGTTCCACAGACTATCTTGGCCAAGAGTGTCCTGTATGTGGTGTAGAGCATATCCAATTCGACAGTCTTGGTGAAAAGCCTCTAACGAAATCTGGTATCAAAGCGTTGGAACAGTCAGATGGAATTGAACGGGCTGAGGGCGTTTTGATGCTACCTGGGAACGAATTCGGCCTATCTACAACGAAGGACGTAACTGGTGCAGTGATATTGGTCCTGCCTGAAACCACTTATTTGATTAATCTCTATACTGATCATGGCTGGGGAGTTGACAGAGCATTCCCCCATCCGAAGCAGATGGATGAAGAGAATTTGGATGAGCACGTGAATATGTTAGTTAGTGAATTCGAAGAGTACTATCGTGAAAATGTCCTCCCCGGCTGATTGAGCCTCATGTAATGTGACACCTACAATATTAGTTAGATCGAATTGGTTCCCTTCCATAGTCTACCAGATAGTGTAAGAGCATATTCCTTCCTCCGTTCATCTGTTCCACCTTGGGGTTGCACGCTGACAAAATTCGTTTCCTGAATATGCACACGAATGGCGACTGATCGTGTGTATAACCGAAATCAGCCGTAGAGACTTCCATAATATTGCTGCGTTCTATCTTTCTCAAATCTCAAATCTAAAAATCATCACTCGATAGCACGAACTCTAAAGTTCGTGTTCACCAACGGAGTAACCGCGTCCTGAGTAGGGAACTAACGCAGAGATCGTTACTCGGTGTCTTCGACTGGCTCGAGTTCGTCTGCATCCAGTTCTTCATTAAGGAATGCGTCTCCGTCGTCAGTAATTCGATAGAGACCCTGGGCGACACGCTCGACGAGCCCGTAGTCAGCCATCTTCGAGAGACGGTTGCTTGCGTAATTGGCAACTGTTACGTCCAGTTGCTCGAGGGCGCTGGGAGTCATGTTCCCCTCATCACGCATCGTCTCGAGTATTTTCTCGTCAACTGGACGCATCCACTCCGCTCGCTGTCTTACCACGCTCGTGGGTGCCACTGTAGAACTCATAGTAGTATCGATGAGTCGTTATGCAGAGTGCAATCTTATAAATATAGAACCATATCCTATGGATTCGCTGTGAATTCCACAGTAAAATATTAGTGGTCCACGTGATAATAGGAGTAGTGACCTGCCCGTTCGGGCCTGAAAGGTCCGACGTGCTGCCACACGTCGGGGCGGGTCATCCCCTTACAGGGTTGAACGACCCATGCGAAAAGAGCGTCTCCGAGCCCATAACTGTAGGGCTCATGAGTCAGGAGTATCGGCTGCACATCCCGATCAGCACACAACCTCGGGCGATGACCCGTGGATCGCGACCGACGGCGGCCGCGACACCCACCCGTCGGACCGGAGAGCGGCGGTCGCGACGCGTCCCGCCGACCGCACCGCGATCGGCGTCGATCTCGGGGAGCACAACCTCTACACCGCGTGTCCGTCGCCCATGCCGGACTGGAAGGGTGCCTACGCGATCCCCGGCGACGACCTCTGCGATCGCCTCGACGCGCTTCGCGACCGCGTCGCTGCATTGCTCGCCGGCGACGCCGATCGAGAGACGATCGTCGCACACGTCCGACACCGTCGGGCGGCCCTGCTCGCGGCCCTCGACGACGCGGCGCGGGAAATCTGCGACTACGCGAGCGCGTACGACCGCCCCGTGCTGGTCACCGAGGACAGCCACTACGAGCCGGACCTGTGGGCGTGGCTGACCGATCCGAACGCCCACCGCGGCACGGCGTGGCTGCTCCCGACGGCCCATCTGCGCCTGCGCGCGGTCGCCGCCGAGTACGGCATCGAGGTCGCGACGGTGCCCGTCGCCTACTCCTCCCAGGAGTGTCACGGCTGCGGGACCATCGGCGACCGACGGCTCCACCAGACGTTCCGCTGTACCAACCCGGACTGTCGCGTCGAAACGGTCTACGCCGATTACAACGCCGCGAAGGTCCTCGCACAGCGGTACTACCCCAACCAGCGATGTGCGTACCGCCCCCCGCGCTCGCTCGCGACGGACGAACGGCCGGCGCTCGTCGCCCCCCGTTCGGACTCCGTGGACCGCTGACCGCATCGGCTTGCCAACCACTCGATCTCACCCACAGCCGCCACCGACATGAGCACGAACGCCGACCACTCCGAACCGACCGCATCGACCGTCCAGACGCTCGCAACCGAACTCGAGTCGCTTCGCGAACGGGTCGACGCGCTCGAAGCCAGCCTCGCGCGGAAGACCGACCACCTCGACCGCCTCGAGTCCGCACTCGAACGGGAGCGGGCGGCAAACGAGCGTCTCGACGCCCGGGTCGAAGAACTCGAGCGAACGCGACCGCCGCTCGAAGCGCGGCTCGACGCCCACGAAAGGAAACTGAACGCGAACAAGGACCGCATCGGCGAACTCCAGGCCCGCGAACTCGAGAAGGGGGCCCACCTGCTCGCGGCGAACGTCGACGAGAGCGAACTCGACGTCGCCGGCGGTCGCCTCGAACGGGTCAGCAAAGACGACGGCGGGCAGTACTTCCGACTGCCCGACAGCGACGACCCGCTCGATCGCGGCGGCGATGTCGCGTTAGCACACGGCGACCTCCTGCCGATTCAGCAACTCGCGACGATGGACGACGACGGCCTCCGTGCAACCACGTCCTCGCTCCCCTCGCGGCTCGCTGCGAAACTCTGGAAGGCTCGCACCGATCCGGCCGTCGGAGACAACCCGTGGAAGAACGGGTGCAAACCCGTCCGGGAGTACGTTACGGCGAGCGATATGAAACACTGGATTCGCCGTCAGGAGACGGGGATCAGCGACGGCTACGCGAAGAAACTCGTCTCGAGGACGATCGACGCGTTGCTCGAACTCTCGAAGAACCGACTGGCGATCGAACGGCACCGGCAGCGCAAGAACGGCCTCGAGTACACCGAGCGCCGCGTCCTGCTGATGGCGGATGCGGACGTTCCCGGTGACCGACCGAGTGCAACTGAGCGGGACAGTCCGGAGACAGGTGACGTCGACGGCTGACGCTGTCCCCGGGTCGCCCACCCCGCCCTGAGAGGGGAGTCACTCTCCACGACTACCGGATTACCCCCCACGATTGCGGTCGTGAACGCGTCCGCGTACTCGTTCGTCCGTCCCTCGATCGGTCGTCGACGGTCGATGCCCACCGACTGCTCGAGTCGGGTCACCGAAGACGTCAGCTGTCACCGGAACGAGTGGTGGGCCACCCGTAATCGCGGTCCCGGATCGATTCGGCAGAAGTCCGGCGACGTGGAATTCGGCCCCACATCTCGGCCTCGGGACCGAGCGCCTCGAGCGTGCGGAGTAGTCTCCGTGAGCGCTGGCCAGAGCGACCCACACGGTCTCGCGATCGAAGCTGTTCGTCCAGCCGTTCCTCGAGCATCGAGGCGAAGCGAGCCGCTGTCTCATCCTCGTCGAGACGCCGCGCGGAAAGTAGTATTGCTCAATAGACGGGCGCTGGTCGAACCGAAGGACGGAGGTCGTGTGTGGCAAACGAGAGGGAGCCGCGAGACGATTCCTTAGCTCTGAGCGGGGATTTCGGTGTCGGCCTCGGCGTGTTCGTACTTGTCCTCGAACTCCTGGATGAGTTGTCCCATCTTCGCGTACCAGTCGTTTAGCATCCGCTGCATGTCGTTCGCGATCTGGGTCGGGTCCGTCGGGTAGTAGACGTGGTAGTAGCCGCCCTGATCGTAGTTGATCTGCTCTTTCTGGATGAACCCGCTCTGGAGCAGTCGCTGAATCGATCGGTACGCGGTCGAACGCTCGCGGTCGACCCGCTCGGCGACTTCGTCGATCGTCAGTGCGTCCTCGCTTCCGACCAGTACACGGAAACACTCCTTGTCGAGTTGCTTGAGCCCGTGGATACACTCTAGAAGCCCCTCGCATTCCATGTCCTGTTGCAGTTGTTCCGCCATCGAGTTGGCCATGTTACTGTCTCGAGGTAGGAACCGTGGCGGTATAAGGGTTGTGTGAATATTGTACAATGTCGATGAGCCGAGGCCGGAACGGAACAAGCGGCGTCGCCGGTGTCAGTCGGCGGCCGTCGCGGACGCGTTCGACCGCGCTCGCATCGTCGTGATCGTGTTGTAGATCACGGCCCCGCTGACCATGAACGCCGAGAGCATGATCAGGACGAACCCGATCGTGTCGAGCACGGGCATGCCGAGGTAGCCGGCCGACTGCTGGAAGGCGACGGCGACCGAGCCACCCAGGAGCATCAGCCCGAAGTAGATCTTGATGTCGTCCTCGTTGACGACGCTGGTCGCTGCCGAGCCGATACGGGCACCGAGTGCGCTCCCGGCCAGCAGCGGGACGACGATCGAGAGATCGACGCCGCCGTTGAGTCCGTAGGTGTACGCACCGAACCCCCCCGAGATGACGATCTCGAACAGGTCGGTCCCGACCGCGATCGGCACCGGGACGCCGATCAGGTAGAACAGGGCGGGCATGCGGATGAAGCCGCCGCCGACGCCGAGAAAGCCCGAGAGGAGTCCCGTGGCGAACGCGACGCCGAGGATCATCCACAGTGATACTTCGAGTCCGCCCGAGAGGGTCATCATCGGCGGGACGTTGTAGGACTGAATCCGCTTTGCGATGTCCGGAATATCGTCCGGGTCGATGTCCCGGTTCGCGGCCTCGTGGTGGCCGCCGCCGCTGTCGTCGGCTCCGTCGGACCGCAACGCGTTGTAGCTGACGAACACCCCGATACCGCCCAGCAGGAAGACGTACGTGACACCGATGACGCCGCCTGCGAGTCCGAGTTCTTCGAGGGAGTACACGAGGTGACTACCGACTTCGATACCCGCGGTCGTTCCGACGACCATCAGGCCGCCGAGTTTGTAGTCGACCTGCCCGAGGTCGCGGTGTTTCAGCGTCGCGATCACGGCCGTCCCGAAGACGAAGGCCATCCCGCTCCCGACGGCAACGCGGGTGGGGTACCCCATCACGAGTAACGCGGGCGTGACGAGGAACGACCCACCCATGCCGAAGAAGCCGAACAACACACCGACCATGAAGCCGAAACTCACGAACAACGCGAGCATCGTCAGCGCGATTCCGAAGAGGGCCATCTATGTGTGCGTGATCCGTTCGACGAGTGGTTTCGCGACCTGTTCTACGGTGCCGTACCCCACGTAGAGGGCGACCGCCTCGAGGAGGACGGTGCCGACGAGTGCGCCTGCCTGTACCGCCGGTGAATACGCTGCGAGGTCGATCATCGGGCTCGACCTCCGCCGTGCAGTTGTGTTCGAGTCATGGATTTCTGCTCAGTATCGTCTATTCGGAGAATGGCTATAACGCTTTTGGGAATGTTGAACAATATTACTGCCATCCATCTCACGGCTATCCAACGGGAATATTCGGATACGTTATACCGATACTGAGGAGGCCCGGCTATCGTGCGCTGCCGCTGGCGCGCGGTTGGAACGAATAGACGACGCTCTTGTTACGAGATAACAGGAACGGTATGACTACCGCACCGACCGTCGTCCTCGTTGAACGGCTCACCCGCAACCGATGGTTCGGCAATGGTCTTGACTTACCCAAACAACATTATACTGTCGCGTCCTCCGACCGGTATGAAAGCGATCTGTGCGACCGATCTCTCCGCCGCCAGCGAGGCGACGATCGAGAACGAGACGTGTCTCGAGTGTCTCGATCGAATCGGCGTCGAGGAGATCCACCTCGTGACCGTGATCCCGTCGAACGTACACGCCGGGATGCCCGGCATCGACTTCGAGGACCGTCGCAAGCAGGCGCTCACTCGCTACCGACGCGTTATCGAAAACGCCGGCTTCGACGCCGAAGCACACGTCGTCCGCGGCACGCCCCATCGACGAATCAACGGTATCGCCGACGCGATCGGTGCCAGCCTCACGGTCGTCGGCTCGCGCGGGAAGAGTCCGCTCGAGAACCGCGTCATCGGATCGACCGCGCGCAATCTGGCGCGGACGACGGTCGTGCCGCTGCTCGTCAACCGCATCGAACGCGAAGCCGACGAGCCGGACGTTCTCCGCGAGCACCTGTTCCGGCGGATGCTGTACGCAACGGATTTCTCCGAGAACGCCGAGCGGGCGTTCGAGACGTTCTCGTACTTGCGCCACGCGACACGGGAGGTGACGCTGGTCCACGTCGAGACGCCGAAGGACCCGTCGCTCCCGGAGGACGCCAACCCCGAAGCGCGGCTGTCGGAGCTGGCGACCGAACTCGAAAACTGGGGGATAGAGACGCGAACCGCGGTCCGGCACGGTGATCCCGCCGACGAGATCCTCGCTGCCGAGGACGAGTACGAGCCGACGACGATCCTCGTCGGATCGCGCGGTCACAGCCGGCTCCGCCGGCTGTTGCTCGGGAGCGTCTCCGAAGACATCGTCGCGCGGGCAAACGGGAACGTCATGCTCGTTCCTCCGTCGCGAACCGCGTGAACGCCCGGGCGCGCATTTACCGCTGAACGGTTCCCAGCCCCGGAATCACCACCTCGATTCCGAACGGACCCGGCGATCGCCGTCTCGACTCCGTGCCACGTCGGTCCCGAACTCCGCCGGACCGTATGCGGCCAGGAGTCGGACATAGCCGCTGGAGACCGCTTTCGAGTGGTGGACCAGAGGCGCTTTTTCTTCCACGTTCGAACTGCACCTGTGTACTGGCCATCCCGAGAGGTCGTCCTGATCACCGTGATGCTCACCGCCGCACTCGGCACCGGCGGCCTGTTCGTCGGCGACGCCGATCCGGCGCCGCCGGATCCGGTCCCGTTCGACGAAACCGTCTCCGTCGGACTCACGCTCGAGGCGGAACAGAGCCTCAACGAGAACGTCACTCTGCCCCGGACACAGGTGTTTTATTCGCAGTACCAGTACGTCGTCGGCTACTACGGCGTCGAGACGTTCGTCGACGCCAAACGCCAGGCGGGACACGATCAGCGGTTCGGCTATCCGCTCGCAGTGTACGTCACCGACTACGGCGACGCAACGGTCGAGCTACAGGACGACGGGTATCCGGTCACCGACCGACCGCTGTCGTGGATCGATGCGACGGACGCCTGGTTCGTCGTCGGCAGCGACGCGCGGACGCCGTCGGGCGAGACCGTCGTTCCGTTCGCCGACCGAGCGGACGCCGCGGCGTTCACTGAAGCCCACGGCGGCGAGGTGTACACCTGGGAGCAAACCCTTGAGGAGTCGTTCGACACCGACGACGCGACGGTCGTCCGCGACCGCGTCGACGAGCAGGACCGCCGCGTCGACGCGGTCGTGAAGTCGACAGTCGCGCAGGCCGACCGACCGGTATCGATCGTTGTCGGGGAGGACGTCGACACCGTCCAAGAGGGCATCGACGAAGCGCCCGCGAACACCACGGTCCTCGTCCCCGACGGCACGTACGAAGAGACGGTCCGGATCGATCGCCCGATCACGCTCGCCGGGGAGGACGGGGCGACGATCCACGGCGACGGGAACGGGTCGGTCGTGACGGTGACCGAACCCCGAGTCGGGATCCGGAACCTCGAGATCACCGGCGTCGGGCCGATGGCCTCCGGAGCCGAGGAGGTCCCCGGAGAGTCGATCGACGATGACGCCTGGGACGAGAAGTTCCTGACCTACTACACCGGCGCAGACGCCGCCATCTCCGCCCACGTCGCCGCCGAGCTGTCGATCGAAAACGTGACCATCGAGACGCCCTCGAACGGGATTATACTCCGCGAAAGCCCCGATACTGTCGTTCGCAACGCGACCGTTCGGGGCAACGAGCGCTGGGAGGACGGCTTCGCCGGTATCATGGCGTTCCAGTCGCCGGGCGTGATCGAGGAGACGACGATCGTCGACGGGCGGGACGCGATTTACGCGTACCGATCGGAAGGGATCGTGGTTCGGGAGAACGAGATCGAGGGAAGCCTGTTGGGGGTCCACCTGATGCACACCAACGGCGCACTGCTCGCCGACAACCGCCTGACCGACGTCATCGATACGGGGATTTACGTCATGACCGGGCCGGAGCGGAACGCGATCGTCGGCAACGAGGTCAGGGGCTCGGTGACCGGGTCCTACGTCGGCGGCACCGACACGTACGTCGCCGAGAACGTCTTCGAAGCCAACGATGTCGGGCTGGAGCTGGCGGCGGCCGCGTCGATCTACGAGCGAAACGTCTTCGCGGGGAACCAACTGGGCGTCAACGATCGGGTGATACTCCCGACGAACCGTGTCGTCGAGAACGACTTCGTCGCCAACGACGACCACGCCACTGCCGGTTCCGGACCGCTACGCATCTGGTCCCACGACGGACGCGGTAACTACTGGCAGGGCGGGACCAGCATCGCGGACGGCGATCCGCCGTCCCGATCGTACTCGCCGACCGACCCCGTCGACCGACGGCTGCACCGTACTGACGGCGCGGCGACGCTCGCCCGGGCACCAGCGCTCGACGCGCTCTCCGGGTTCGAGGAGTCGGTGTCCGGAATGCGAACCGGCAGCATCACCGACGTGGCTCCCGCGTGCGAGCCGAACAATCCGGAACTGCTCGAACGGACCGATCAGGCCGATCGCGCCTGGACCTGCGACGGAACACTCACTACCAACCCATGACTGCAGAGACACCCCTACTCGAGGCATCGAACGTCGACTTCGCGTACGGAGACGTGACCATCCTGCGGGACGTTTCCGTTCCGATTCGATCGGCGGCTGTGACGGCGTTGATCGGCCCGAACGGGACCGGAAAGACGACGCTGCTCCGAACGCTCGCCGGGCTTCAGGAACCCACCGGGGGCACGATCGCGTATCACGGGCCGGCGGCCGTACGCGAGATCGGCTACCTCCCCCAGCGGCCCGAGTTTCGGCCCGGGTTCACCGTCCTCGAAACGCTCGAGTTCTACGCGTCGCTCGTCGGCGGCGAGCGCGACGAAGCGATGACGCAACTCGAGCGCATCGGACTCGCGGATGCCGCGGACCGTCCGGTCGAGGCGCTCTCCGGCGGCATGACGCGACTCGTCGGGATCGCACAGGCGACGATCGGCGACCCGCCGCTGATCGTCCTCGACGAACCCGCGTCCGGACTCGATCCGGGAATGAGCAAGCACGTGTTCGCGGTCGCCGACGAACTCGCCGCCACCGGGACCGCGGTGGTGTTGAGCTCGCACGATCTCGAACTCGTCGAGCGAACGGCCGACGAGGTGGTCGTCCTCGACGGCGGCACCGTCGTCGAGCACGGAAACCCCGCGGCGCTGTGCGACCGGCTCGAGGCGGGCTCGCTGGAGACCGTCTACGAGGAGTCGATCGTCGGCGACCTCCACAGCGTTCGAGTTCAGGGTGAGACCGCGTGACCAGCACGTCGAACCCGGTGAGCGAAGACGTCGCGTCGACGGATGTCGAGGGCGATGTACCAGCGACGAAATCGACCGCGGCGACCGATCCACCGGATTCCGTCGGCCGAATCGAACGCGTCGTCGGCCGCGAACTCAGGACCGTCTCCCGAACCCGGACCTTCGTCGTCCTCGGGGCGGCGCTCGCCGCCGTCCTGGTCGGAACCGCGTGGGTCGGCGGCGGCGTCAGGGCCGGTTTCGTACCGACCGTCGTCGACCTCCTGACGCCGCTCGAGCTCCTCGTGCCGATCGTGGCCGTCGCGTTCGGCTACCGGGCGATCCTCGGCGATCGGCGTCGGGGCGAACTCGACGTCCTCGATACGTATCCGATCGACCCTCGCGAACTCGTCCTCGGCGTCTACGTGGGCAGGGCCGTCGGCCTTCTCGTGACGATCGTCGTCCCGCTGGTGCTCGTCGGCGGAGCGGTCTTCGTCAGCCGCGAAGAGCCGTTCGGCCGGTACGCCTCACACGCCGCTACCGACTCCCCCGTCCTGTTCGCGCGGTTCGTCGTGCTGACGGCCCTGTTCGCGCTGTCGATCCTCGCCGTCGCGCTCGCCATCTCGGCGCTCGTGAGCGGGACGCGAAGCGCCCTCGCGCTGTCCGTCGTCGCGCTGGTCGTCCTGCTGGTCGGACTCGATCTCGCGCTCGTCTACGGGTTCGCCAACGGCTATCTCGGCGATTCATCGCTCATCCACGCGCTCGCGGTGAGCCCTCTCAGCGCGTATCGCGGGCTCGTCTTCGAGAGCGCCGTCGTCACGGCGCCGGGGACCGGGCCGCGAACGGCATCGCCAGTGGCCAGCCTGCTGGGGCTTGCGATCTGGACCGGCGTCTCGCTCGCCGTCGCGACCTGGGCGATAAAACGGTAGTTTTCGTTCGCGAATTCGATTCCGTCGAGCCGCTCGCGATCACATCAGCGACATCAGTAGTTCCTGCGTCACGTCCTCGTGCTCGTAGCGATCGCCGCCGTGCTCGTCCTGAAACGCGGTCGCGTCGTCGGAGTCGGAAAACCCGATCATCGATGCGCCCATCGCGCCCTCGACCTCGCTGTCGACGACGTACGTGAGGTCGGCTGCCGGCGCGAAGTGCTCCGCTTCGACGTGGCTGCTGATTTCGGACGCGTCGTCGCCGGTGTCGATCTCGTAGTCGACGCTCGAGTAGTCGGTCACGTACGTCGCGATCGGTTCGGAGTCGTCCTCGTGGTCGAACGTGAACGCGTACGTACAGCGGCTACTGCAGAACTGTGCCGGACGGTCGTCCCCGAGCAGCTCCTCGGCGTCGTCGTAGAACGACTCCCCGACCGGGCCGGGATAGTCGACGATCGCCATCGTACAGTTGTCGCAGCTCGTCCCGGCCTCGATCGTGATCGGGTCGGGGGCTTCCGCGTCCGCGTTTTCGTCCCCGCCGAGGCACCCGCCCAGTGCGGTCAATCCGGTAAGAGTCGACCCGACGAGAACCGTTCGCCGGGACACGCTTCGATCGGCACCGTTGTTGGAAGGGAACTCATCCATATGCACAATTGGGAGCAGGCCGATAAGGCTAATCTGGTCCAATCGCCGAAATAGCGGCTGCTGGGCGAATATCGTGATTCGTCCGCACCGACGCGACGCCTGCCGTCGGCGACCCGGCCGACACTCGCCGTCGGATGGCGTCGACGGCTCACGCGCGGGTGAACGAAAGGGGAAATCGTACTCACTGCTCGTACGAGGCGTGGCCGTGTTCCTCGGCGAACCAGTGAGCGATCGTGCTCTCCGCGCGGTGCAAGACGTCGCTACAGGTGGACTTGGTCACGCCGAGTGACGATGCGACGTCCGTCAGCGTCGCTTCACGAGGGACGTCGTAGTACCCTGCTTCGAGAGCGGCCAGGAAGACCTCGAGCTGCCGATCCGTCAGTAGGTTCTGCGCGCGACTCGCGTCGACGGCGTGGACGTACTCGATGCGGTATTCGATCCCGTGTTCATCGAACGTGTCGCCGAGCGTCGATAACCGGTCCGCGCTCGTCGTCAGTTCCCAGGTCACCACGCCGTCTTCGACCGTGAACGGCGTCTCAATCGGAACGCCGGCCTGCTGTATGGGCGCGAGCAGCGACGCGTTCGCCGTCTCGACCTGCAGGAGCGCCGTCTCGTCGTGTTTCCAGAGCAACTCGAGGTCCCGAATATCGCGCCGGTCGTCGATCGCGGCGAGTATCGGGACCGGATTCGGTGCCGCCAGTTCGATGACGCCGATCGCAACGTCCGCTCCCGGCAGCACCGAACTGACTCGGAACGTGGTGTCGGGATAGGCAGTCGAGATTTCATGAATCCAGAGCGCTTCGGGGAGGTGAACGGTGAGTTTCGCCCGTGGCATCGGTATCGATGTTGGCGATCGAACACCGTAGCAGGGAGTTCGAACATGTTCGAACCTTCCCCCAATGTTCGCGATAACCGATACACAGCGGCCGAGCGAACGAACGTGTATGCCCGATCCGAATCCACGTGACTCACGTCCGACGGACGCCGAACGGCGATCCGCACCAACCGATATCGAACGGCAGTCCGCTCGCCGATCGGCGGCCGATCCGCCGCTCTCGATGACGCCGTTTCACGTCGCCGGCATCGGCTTCCTGTTCGTCGGCTTTGCGCTCGCCTGCTATCAGGGCCTCCAGGGGTTCGGACTCGTCCCACAGGTGTCGTGGATCACGTGGACGCACATCCACTTCGTCACGATCGGTGCGTTCACGCAGTTGCTCTTTGGCACACTGCCACAGCTGACGGCGCGGATCCTCGAGCGACCGGGACCGTCGACGCGGGCTTTCGGAACCGTTTTCCTCGGACTGAACGGCGCTTTGCTGCTCGCCTGGTACGGGCGCGCCGCCGGCGAGCCGCTCTTGTTCGATGTCGGTCTCGGGACGATCTGGCTGCTCACGGGCTGGCTGTTCGCCGTCGTTCTCGTGATGGCGGTCAGAAGCGAGGACGGGCGAGCGCGCGACCCGACCGTCGGCTTCTCCCTCCTCTCGCCGTTCGTCTACCTGATCGGGCTCACGCTCGCCTTCGGCCTGTACAGCCACGGCTGGGACGTCCCCGGCGGCTGGTACGGACTCCGGGAAGCACACGTCCACGCCAACGCGTGGGGATTTCTGGGCCTCGCGGCGATCGGCACGCTGTACGATCTCTTTCCGCGACTCGTGGACGCGACGCTGTACAGCGACCGCCTGAAACGCTACTCGTTTCCGCTGTTCGCGGCCGGTATCGTCCCGCTCGTCGTCGGGCCGGTCCTCGGCATGGGGAAGACGGTGACCGCGATCGGACTGGTCCTGTACGCCGCCGGCTACGTCCTGTACGTCTACACGCTCGCCCGGACCTACCGGGCCGGCACGTCGAACGGGACGGCGCTCTCGGTTCTCGTCGCCCAGCTGTGGCTTCTCGGCCCGGCGAGCTTCGCGCCGTTCATCCTGTTTGGCGTCCCGCTTGGCATCCCCGACCCGTGGATCGAGACCGGCGCGCTGCACTTCTTCTTCCTCGGCTGGGCGCTGCCGGTCGCGCTCGCGGGTTCGTTGCTCGTCGCCCGCTCGCTCGAGTGGGCTCCCGGAGCCGACGGCGGTGACGCAGGCGAGGATCGGGTCGCCGGGCTCGTTCCCACGACGGATCTCCCGTCGGCTCTCGGCCCGCGGTCGGTCCTCGCCTGGAACCTCGCGGTGCTGGCCGTCGGGATCGGCTTCTTCTATCAGGACCAGTCGTGGTCGGTGCTACTGCACGGTCCGGGATACGCCGTTGTGCTCTCGATCTGGGGGTCCTATCTGGTCACAATCGTCGACCGCGGGTGGTCGGCACGTGTGTCAAAGAGTGGTTCGTAGCCGCCAGTCGGTGTCGGCTCGAGCGACGTGGATTCCCTGCGAGTCGGGTCCGCTCCGTCGAACCCGATGTTCGGGAGTGGCTGTCGACGGAACTAACGCGGACGGACGATCGATTCCCGGCGATCGGTATCCCCCACACCGTTCAAGACTCCGGCGATCGAAGGACGACGTATGGCAACTGATGAGTCACTGATTCGGACACTGGTAGTCGTTATCGCCGTGATCCTCCTGCTGCCGGTTCTCGTGATGGCGCTCGCGATGCCTATGATGGGCGTCTGGAGCGGTGGTCACATGTGGAGGGGAGGGATGTGGAGCGCCACCGGAGCCACGTGGATGTGGCTGCTCATGGCGGTCGTGCCGTTACTGGTGTTTCTCGGCCTCGGATACCTCCTGTACCGCGCCGTTCGTGGAGCCGGCGGCCGCCGGACCGACCCCGCCCTCGAAGAACTGCGAAGCGCTTACGCTCGTGGCGACCTCACCGACGAGGAGTTCGAGCAACGGCGTGAACGCCTGCGAGGTGAGGAGAAACGGTAGGCGTGGCTCCACCGCCCGCGAGCACCGTCTCTCCACTCACTCGATCGCGCTCCCGCTCTGCGAGGCTCGGAGCCATGCTTTGACGAGTTCGTTTACGTTGTGAAAGACGATGCCGACGGTGAGCAGGGTCGTTGCCAGATAGATCACGAACCCGGGCGGGCCACCGACCGTCGCACCGAGGAGACCGCCGGTGATGCCGACGATCGTGAGTTCCAGCCACGTCACTAGGATTCGGGAGCCCAGCCGCGGCGGCGACGGCTCGATCCACGACCCGTTCGGCGGTCGATCGACGCGATCGTCGTCGGAGCCCATTAGTACGACTCACCTGCCCTGACCGGACCGCTGAACGCGGAGTAGAGGACCACGAAGTAGACGAAAATGAGCGGAAGCAGGATCGCCGCCCCGATCGACATGAGGTTAAGCGGCAGCGTCGAGACGATGGCCGTCTCGACCGTCAACCCGCCGGCGCGGTCGATGGCCGGATACATCAGACCGGCGACGATGCCGACCAGCGCGAAGACGAGGCCTGCGGTGGCACCGAACGCCACGTAGTAGCGGTCGGCCTGCGTCGCCGCCGCGTACACTCCCGCGAGCACGAGCGTGGCGAGGACGAGCGCGGCGACCGGCGCGGAGAACAGGGCCGATCGCATGGCGGGAACCGCTCCGTAGACGTATCCCAGCGTCACCACGACCAGGACGAGATACGCCACGAGCGCGCGGTAGCCGTCCGTTTGAAGGCTCTCACGCAGGTCGCCGCGCGTCTTCAGTCGAAGGAAGGCTACGCCGTCGACGACGGTTAGCGCGACGACGGCCGATCCGACGACGACTCCCGGAAGCGTGACGATCGTCGTCGCGCCGAGCAGCCAGTTCGCCGTGAACATCCCGAGGAAGAACGGTGCGGTGAGGCTGCCGATGACGAACGCCCGTCCCCACCACCGTTGCCACGCCTCGTCGTGGCGCTGTTCGTACATCTCGGGGGCGAGCCCACGAAGAATGAGCGCACCCAGGATCGCGAACAGCAGCAGGTAGTGGCGACTGAACAGGTTGGCGTAGACCGCCGGGAACGCCGCGAACATGGCGCCGCCGAAGACGACGAGCCATACCTCGTTGCCGTCCCAGAACGGCCCGATGGCGGACAGTAACTGCTCGCGTTCGTCGGCGTCCTCGCGGGTCGCGAACAGTGCGCCGACCCCGAAGTCGAAGCCATCGAGGAACAGGAACGTCGCGAAGATGCAGAACAACAGCCCGAACCAGAGGTCCGCGAGCGGGAGCCCGAACAGGGGGTCGGTCGCGAGCGAGACCGGGTCAGTCATCGGCCTGCACCTCCGACGCGGGCGTCCCCGCCCCGTCCAGTTCGGGACCCTCCACCTTCGGCGGGCCGGCACGAATGAGCCGGACGACGACGTACGTATAGAGCGCGAGCAGTCCGAGGTAGACGACGACGAACCCGGCGAGCGTCGTCGTCGCTTCGACAGCCGTGAGTCCCGTCGAGACGCCCTCGCTCGTTCGCAAGACGTCCTGGATGAGCCACGGCTGACGACCGACCTCGGTGACGACCCAGCCGAGTTCGACCGCGAAAATCCCCAGCGGCGTCGAGATCATCAGGGCCTTGTGGAGGAGGTCGTCCGCGAGGAGTTCGCCCCGCCACCAGCGGTAGCCGCCCCAGACGGCGAGCAGGATGAACCAGAAGCCGAGCGCGACCATGAGCCGAAACGCCCAGAAGACGATCGCGACCGGCGGTTGGGGCCCGCCGAACTCCTCGAGTCCCTGGATGGTCGCCTGTGGATCGCCGCCGCTGGCGAGCCACGACGCCCCGCCGGGGATGCCGATGCCGAAGATGTCCTTGGCCCGCGGATCGAGGAGTTCCTGGATGCTCGTCGGGAACGCGACGATGTACTCGGGGACGTAGGAGTCGGTCTCCCAGACCGCTTCCATCGCGGCGAACTTCTGTGGCTGCGTTTCGACGACGTGTCTCGCATACAGATCGCCGTGGAGCACCTGCAACGGCGCGGTGATGAGCAGCGCGAGGAGGCCGAACTTGAGCGTCGTCTCCCAGAAGCCGATGTGCTCGACCGGATACCCCCACACGTAGTGTCTGAAAACGAAGTAGGCTCCGAGCCCGGCCATGAACAGCGCGACTGACTCGACGGCGGCGTTTTGCATGTGGACGAACATCCAGGGGAACCGCGGGTTGGCGTAGGCGGCGACCGGATCGACCAACTGCACGATCGTCCGCCCGTTTTCCGTGGCCAGTTCGTAGCCCCGCGGGGTCTGCATCCACGAGTTGGCGATCAGAATCCAGAGCGCCGAGAGCCACGTTCCGAGCCCGACGGCGATCGCCGAACACATGTACAACACGTTTCCGACGCGTTCGCGACCGAACACGAAAATCCCGAGAAACGTCGCCTCCAGCATGAACGCCATCATCCCCTCGAGCGCGAGCGGGCCGCCGAACAGTTCGCCGGCGGTCATGGAAAACGCCGCGAAGTTGGTACCGAACTCGAACTCGAGGACGATCCCGGTCACGGTGCCGACGACGAAGCTGACCGCAAAGATTTGCGTCCAGAACCGTCGCAACTGCTCGTAAATCGGTTTTCCGGTGCGGATGTCTTTCCACGTGAAGTAGACGAGAAAGGGTGCAAGCCCCATGCTCATCACGGGAAAGACGATATGGACGATGGTGGTCAGTGCGAACTGTACCCTGCTTGCGAAGACCGGGTCGATCATGATCTGTGTTAGGGAACGCGGGAACTGCGATTCATCAACCGGTGCTTTTCGATCCGAATGATTCGCCCTATTCGTATCCGAGAGGCCGAAATGCGGTAGTATTTGTGGTCGGAACGTCGAAAACGACGGTCGTCTCGAGTTGGCAAGACCGCAGCTCGAACCCGCCCGGATCGGGCTGGTGTCGCGTTTCCGCTACGGGCCGACGAGAGACATCGAGCCGTAGCCCAGTCCGAACGCGAGCACGAGCGAGCCGATCCAGGCGGCGACGGTAAGCCCCAGTTTGCGGGGGCTGACGCCGGCCCCGCCGGCGACCGCAAGTCCGCTGCCGACGATGGCGCTCACGACGATCTCGTTGAACGAGACCGGCACCCCGAGCAGGACCGCGGTCTGGGCGATGAGAAACGAGGGGACGAGCGTCGCGATCGACCGGCGCGGGCCCAGCGACGCGTACTCCTGTGAGATCGACTTGATCATCCGCGGTGCGCTCGTCCAGGACCCGACGAGAATCCCGACACCCCCGCCGAGCAACACCGCGATCGGCGACACCATCGGCACCGTCGCGAGCAGCGGAAACAGCGGGCCGACGGCCAGTCCGACCTGGCTCGCGCCCGCCGAGAACGCCACGAGCGCGCCGAGTGCGAGCAGGAACCGGCGCAGACCGCCGGCCTGATCGCGGCCGATATCCCAGCGGACGGCGGCCGCGACGACGACGCCGATGCCGAGCGAAATCGCGGCCGTTACGGCAGTCCCGTCCGCCGAGACCGCAGCGGCTCCGGCGGCGGCGAACGTTCCACCGACCGACGAGAGGAAGGCGAACTCGAGGTTCGCGACGACGGTGCCGACGATCCCGGCGAGGAGCGGCACGCTGACGGCCTCGGGCACGTCCGGCCGCGGGAGGACGCTGGCGATCCCGTATGCGATACCGCCGCCGACGAACGGCGTGAGCACCCACACCGAGCCGATTTCGGCGTACTTCCCCCAGGCCGGATCGCCGCCGAGCGCGATGCCGACGCCGATGACCGAGCCGGTCACGGTAAACGCGGTCGCGATCGGATAGCCGGTGGCGATGCCGATCGCCATCAGCCCGGCACCGATCAGCAGGACGACGATGACGCCGCCGACCGGGAGCGTGATCCCCTCGACGAGACCGGTGCCGACGGCTTCCGAGACGCGTCCGCCCTGCGTTACCGCTCCAGCGAAGCCGAGGATGCCGACGAGAAACGCCGCGCGCATCGTCGGTATCGCGTTCGCGCCGACGGCCGGCGCGAAGGGCGTTGCGCCGCTCGAGCCGGCACCGATCACCCAGGCCATGAACAGGCTCGCGACGGCCGCAGTAGCGAACAGCAGTATCGTTGTGAATTCCATTCGTATCTATCAGCCGTGTTTCGGTTCTCGAGACTCGAGGGGCGTCAGTCGGCATCCGATGGGGCGACTTCGGTCGTGGCGTGCGTGCTCCGCCAGACACCCTGTAGGTAGGCACCGACGAACATGCCGGCGAGGGCCCACAGGATGGTGACGTTCCCGACGCCGAGGCTGGCGTAGGCCGCGCCGGGACAGATCCCCGAGAGGCCCCAGCCGACGCCGAAGATCGCGCCGCCGATCAGGACGTTCCGATCGAACGGCTTCAGCCGGCGTTCGTACCGGTCGCCGGTCAGCGGCGCGCTATCCCGGAGACGGGGCATCACGGCGAAGGCGATCCCGGAGACGATCGCCGCGCCGAACATGACGAACAGCAGTCCAACGTCCTCGAACTGTAGGAAGTGCAGCACGACTTCCGGGCGCGCCATCTGGCTGAACCCGAGACCGAACCCGAAGATCAGGCCGCCGACGAGGATCAGCGGCATGAACAGGGGATGGCGATCCGCCATTACGGACTCACCCCCAGTGCCGCGACGATCTGTGCAGTCGCGATCGCGACTGTCAGGAACGTCAGCACGCCGACGATCGAGGTTTTCGACGCCGAGCCGACGCCGCAGACGCCGTGGCCGGACGTACACCCTTTGCCGATTCGGGTGCCGATCCCGACCAGGATGCCGCCCAGGAACAGCCGCCACGGTTGGACGGCCGTCGACCAGAGCGTCACGCCGCCGACCTCGTACAGTTCGCCGGTCGTTCCGGCTTCGTAGAGCGAGGTCGTGATCACTCCGGACTGGACCGTCGCCGCGAACGCCAGCGCGCCCAGAACGATCCCAAGCGTGAACACGACGCGCCAGTCCCGGGACGAGACGTACCGCTGGAACCGCGACTGCCCGGAGACGTACGATAGCGTCGACTCGAGGAACGTGCTCGCCCCGGCCGGGATGCCGGTTCCGACGTAGATGACGACCGTGCCGAGACCGACGAGCATTCCGCCGACGGCGTAGCGACTGATCCCGTTGGGGAACAGTTCGGCGGTCAGCTGAAGTGGGACTGGGTCGGCTACCATTGGGGGTTAGTCACCGGCGAGCGACTCCTGGCTCGCCGCACAGTTGTTCGGGCCGAGTTCGAGTTCGAACGCGTCCGCGTCGTCGGCCGTCTGCTGGCCGAGGTTCGTCGGGATGATGTCCTCGTAGTTAGCCGGCCGAGGCGGCATATCCGAGAGGATCAACTCGACGAACGCGTCTTCGTCCATCGTCAGGGCGTCCATCTCCGCCTCGAGTTGCCCGAGCGGTGCGGTGTAGGTCCCGTCTTCGGCGGGTTCGGCTGCGTCGCTGACGTGAGCGCCACCGATCAGCGTGTCATCGGGGAGGGGCAGCACGCGCTCCTGGAGCGACTCGTAGAGCTGCGCGGCCGCCTCGGGAGCGCCGTCATCGCCCTCCTCCAAGTCGGGTCGGGCGACGCTCTCGACGAACAGCCCGTCGCCGGTCGCGAGCAGCGAGCCGTCGAGCAGATACGCGGTCATGCCGGAGGTGTGGCCGGGCGTGGAGACGGTCTCGATCGTCGCCGACCCGACCTGGAACTCGTCGCCGTCCGCTGCGAGGGTCATCTCGTCGGCGTAAGTGACGCCACGGTCGACCGATGCCTCGGGGATGACGCCATCGACGCCGACGGCATCGAGCGCACGGACCCCGGAAATGTGGTCCGCGTGAATGTGCGTGTCGATCGCGTACTGCAGGTCGACACCGAGTTCGTCGGCGTCCTCGAGATATTGATCGGTGAACGCGCGCAGCGGGTCGATCACGGCCGCGTCGTCGCCGTCGACGACGAGGTAGCCAAGACAGCCCGTCGCGGGGCGCTGGTACTGGTAGAGCGTTCCGCTCCCGTCGTAGCGCTCGACTTCGACGCGGTCGTAGATGCGCGCCCAGCCGTTCATCCCGTTCTCGAGGTGATCGACATCGTAGCCGCGCTCGGTCAGCGTTCCGGCGACGTACTCGCTCGAGCCGCCCTTCGCACACACGACGGTAAGTTCGCGGTCATCGGGAAGCCGTGCAAGAACGTCGTCGTCGATTTCGTCGTCCAAGAACTCGAAGTACGGGATGTTGATTGATTCGACGTTCCTCCCGTCGATCTTCCACTCGGCGTACTCCGATTCCATACGGGTGTCGAGGAGCGTGATAGCCTCTCCCGCGTCGATTCGGTCCCTCAACTCGTCGGGACTGACCGATTCGATTTCTGCGTCCGGCGTTGGAAAGTCCATGTCGTCCATGTTGTACAGTTCCCGTTATCGGCTACTCGCACTTAAGAGTTCGCGTAGTATTTTCTATACTCTGCAATATCATTACCTCAAACCCAAGTGTAGAAGGCATATACAGGCCCATAGACCAATCTGAGGCAAATACTGGGAGAGAGCCGGATTCGGATGTTTGTATATTGTACAATAACCGGTGACCTTTTATGGGTGCAGGCTATATTGTGCAATAGCTCCAATACGGAGCATAGAAGCAACCCATGAGTTCGGAATACCAGACCACGGAAACGCTGGACGTGACAGGACAGTCCTGTCCGATGCCCGTCGTGAAGACCAAGCAAGCAATCGACGACCTCGAGGCCGGCGATGTGCTCGAAGTCGTCGCGACGGACTCGGGCAGCATGAGCGACATTCAGGGATGGGCCGGCGGCACCGACGGCGTCGCACTCCTCGAGCAGGTCGCGGACGACGACCGGTACATCCACTACGTGGAGAAGACAGGGGAATGAGTACGGAGCACTCGCCGCCGTCGACCGACGACGCCGATCTCGAATTCGACCCCGCCGAGTTGCAGGCGCTGCGCGAGCGCGTCGCGGCACTCGAGGAGACGGCCGCCGATGGCGACGACGGGACGAAGATGACCATCGTCGCCACCCAGGGAAGTTTCGATATGGCGTACCCGCCGTTGATCCTGGCGAGCACGGCCGCCGCCTTCGGCTGGGACGTCGTCGTCTTCCACACGTTTTGGGGCCTCGACATCCTCCACGAGGAGAAGTCGGCGGACCTCAAACTGAGCGCCGTCGGCAACCCGAACATGCCGATTCCAAACGCCATTGCCGCACTTCCCGGGATGGATACGGTGGCCACGAGACTGATGCAAAAGCGGATCGACGACAACGGGACCGCCACCATCGAGGAACTGATCGATCTCTCGCTCGAGAGCGGCGTCGATTTGCAGGCCTGCCAGATGACGATCGAGTTGATGGACTACGACGAGGACGACTTCTACGACGGCGTCACTACCGGCGTCGGCGCGGCCACTGCGCTACAACACATGGCCGACTCCGACATTCAACTCTTCGTCTAGGAACCCGTCCGACTCGGTACGCGCCAGACGCGTTCGTTTTCGATCGCGGTGTTCCGACTTCGGTATCGTGAGTGGTGTTATTGTATGTCACGATTCTTGGTTCTGAATTAAAACCGATCGCGATTATGGACAGGACATCCCAATCACGTTCTATCCTTCCCACTTTGCATTCTGAAATAATTGATCGGGTAGATATTTAACGCATGAATTTCCAACCACTGTCTTATGCCAGTTCAGAGCGACATGACGTTGCTTTACATCGTGGCCGGATATCTGGCCGTAATGCTCGGCGTCGGTGTCTGGGCGTACGGCGAAACGGAGACGGCGGAGGACTTCATGGTTGCCGGTCGAAGCCTCGGCGCGGTCGTCATCGCCGGGACGCTGCTGGCGACGTGGATGGGGTCCGGGACGGTGACCGGCGGCGCGAACTCGATCGCGTACGATAACGGCCTGATTCCCGCGATCCTTATGGGGACGGCTTCCCTCATCGGTATCGGCGTTTTGAAGATGCTCGCACCGCGTATTCGGCGGTTCGACAAGCTCACGGTCCCCGAAATGATCGGGGAAGAGCTGGGCGACGAAGGGCGGATCATCAGCCTGCTCGTGATCGCGTTCGCGTACGTCGGGATCGTCTCCTACCAATTCATCGGTATCGGGTTCGTGTTGAACGTGACGACCGGGCTCTCGGTCATGCAAGGAACGCTCCTCGGAACGGTCCTCATCATCGCACTCGCGGCGATGGGCGGTCTCATGTCGGTCGCGTATACTGACGCGATCAGCGCGTTCCTGATGCTCGTGGGTCTCGTCATCGCGGTGCCGTTCGTGTTCTTCGAGGCCGGCGGCTGGTCGGGCATTACAGCGAACGTTCCCGCAACCCACCTCGATACGTTCGGGGACCTGTCGTTCGTCGAGTTTTTCGCACTCTGGGCACCGCCGCTCCTGTTGATCCTCGCCGACCAGAACATGTACCAGCGGATCATCGCCGGCGAAACCGACGACGGAACGAACGCGGGACTGATCGCCTGGTTCGTCGGCGCGATCGCGACGATGACGCTGGTCCCCCTGATCGCGTTCGCTTCGCGGGCGATGTTTCCCGAACTCGACCCGGGAATGGCCCTGATCGCGACGACGACCGCGCTCCCGACGTGGGTCGGCGGTATCCTTCTCGCCGCCGCGACGGCGTTTATTATCACGACCGGGAGCTCCTACCTGCTGTCGGCCTGTACGAACCTCTCCCAGGACCTCTACAAGGGGTTCGTTAATCCCGACGCGCCGGACGGCCGGATCTTCTGGCTGACGCGGGTCCTCGTGATCGTCCTCGGGCTCTTCGCGTTCGTCCTCGGCCAGTACTTCCCGACCATTCTCGAGGTCCAGATGTACTCGTACACGGCGTACGGGGCCGCGATCACGCCGCCGCTGCTTTCGATCTTCCTGTTCCGGGATCGGCTGACGAAAATCGGCGGGCTCACCGGGATGGTCACCGGTGCCGTGCTCGCGGTTTCCTGGGACACGGTTCTGGGCAGCCCGTACGGATTGGACGCGGTGATCGTCGCGGCACCGATCGGGTGCGTGCTCATCGTCCTCGTCAGTTACCTCACGAGCGCGCTGTCGTCGCCGTCGCCGACCCGGGCCTGAGCGTCCGCCGACGGACGGTCGGCCGTTTCGTCGATGGCTACAGCCCTCCGACCGTTCTTTCCGAGTGAGATCGGCTGTGTCCGAATCACGGCGTCCTGTTCGACATGCGGCTCTCGTTCACTGCTCACCGAGGCCGTGACCTCGACGAACTGTTCGCGCCGGCCAACGGCGGGCGCTGCGGTACCTCGACTCCGTCTCCTGGGACGGCTGTCCCCACTGTACGGGGTCTCTCGAGGAGGTGACGTTCGCCACGCCTCGCCTGGAGCCGGATGCCCGACTCGAAACGCTCAGGTGGGCCACTTCGACGATGGTGATGGCCGGTCTGTGCTGGCGGCAGTGTGGCGTCTCGGTCCGGCTTCCCACGTGCCACTACGCGCTGACGCGAACGTCCACCATCGCGTGCCTGCGCGATCACGACATCGACTACAGAACGTTCGAACTGGCGTACGGTTCACCCTCCCGGACTACGAGAGAGAAGTACTCGACGACGGCGTCGTGGGCCGATTCGCGAGCGGCGACGACCAACCCGACAGGGCGCTGAACACTCGATCGGACCGACGCACGTCGCTAACCGAGGAGCAGTGACCGTTCCGGGAAGACGCCTTCGAGGGGGCGAACGGATCAGTCGCTTCGTCGACCGATAGTGCGGATCGGGCGTTCATTCGCTAGTTTCCTATCAGGAGTGCGCTTGATACCCTGAACGCCGATTTTTCATAACCGCACCAGAATTTTTTATACCGAAATCGTCGGTACATCGAGTGGGTGTAACACCCATGACAGAATACGACATCGAAGAGGTCGACGACGAGGAAGCACCGGCGCTCCATCAGCATCACAAGGTCGTCGAATCCGACGACTGACGACCTTCGGACGATCCACGGGGACGCTACCGGGCGTCATCGGACGCCGGCGGCCGGCGGAATGACGTCGGCCCGGTAGCGCCCGTGGGTGTCCGATTTTCGGGACCGGACGAGAGAAACTGAACGATTCGACGATACGTATGAAGGTTAGAACGAACAACCTCGTGCAGTTCGACTGGAACGGACCCGCGGACGGTGGAATACGCGGGACCGTGTTCGTCGACGGAACGACGAACACGTACGAACTCGACGACATCGACGTCGTCGAACTCCTCGAGTACGCGTTGACGGCCCGTTCGAGGGACGACCTTCGAACGTTCGCTCGCGACTCCCTCGGGTGTGATACGACGGCGGCCGACGACCTCCTCGACACGCTGATCGAGACCGGATTCCTGCTGCCGGACGATCACGAGAACTTCGTCGCGTATCGGACGTGGATGGAAAAGGGCTGGCAACGGGCGCTTTTCTACCATCTCCGTACCCGGACGGCGAACGTCGAACGGCCGACGCCCCCTGACGACCGAGAGGGAACGACCCGGTGCGGCGAGTCCCTCGAGCCGCCGTCCGCGAGGGCTCGAGACGGGCCGCGTATCGACGTTCCCGACCCCGACGACCTCCCAGACGAGTCGTTTCGAGCGGTCGCGTTGCGGCGACGCACCCATCGAAACTTCAGCGGTACCGAGATGGACCTGACGACGCTCTCGACGGTCTTACACCACTCTTTCGAGCCGGTGAGAGCCGCCTTCGATCACCTCGAAGAAACGCCGCTCGCCGAAACCGAGCCTGGTGCGGTCCGGCGAGCGGGACTGCGCGTGTATCCCGTCGTCCAACGGTGTCGGGACGTTCCGCCTGGCGTCTACGAGTACGACATTCGAGAGCACGCCTTGTTCCGAATCCGCAAGTTCGATACCGTTGAAACGGCCGACGACGCGGTTACCGATGCTGCACACCGGCAGAATCACCACACGGATGCGGCCGTCTCGTTCGTTTTCGGTTCGGTATTCGACCACGATCAGCGGTGGTGTCCGAAATCCCGCGGGCTTCGGAACAGTTACCTTCACGTCTCGGAACACGCGCACCGACTCGTCCTCGTCGCGACGGCACTGCGATTGCGGAACTTCGTGACGCCGGCGCTCAAGGACGAGCGGATCGACGCGCTCGTTGGAGTCGACGGGGACGACGAGGCGATCACGTACCTGGTCGCGATCGGTGAGTGACATGCGGGGACGCGTTCGGAGTGATCCGCGATGAGGCGAGTCGTGGTCGTCGCCGGCGTCGGACAGGGACTGAGCGCCGCCATCGTTCGCGAGTTCGCCGATCACGGGTGGTCGGTCGGCTTACTCGCCCGGACCACCGATACGATCGACTCGCTCGCCCGGGAGATCGAAGACGATGAGACCGCGGCGATTCCCGTCCAGGCCGACGTGACCGACCCCGGGGACGTGGAACGGGCGTTCGACGAGATTCGGACGGAACTCGGAGCCGTCGACGCCCTCGTCAATCACGCAGCCACCGTTTATGCCGGGGGCGTTTCGGATGTCACCGCCCCACAGTTCGAGGAGATGTGGCGGGGGTGTGCCTTCGGCGCGTTCCTCTGTGCGCGGGCGGTCGTCCCGAACATGCGCGATCGGAACGACGGCACGATTATCTTCACCGGTGCCGACGCCGGAACGCGTGCTCGAGCGGACGCGGTCGGGTTCAGCAGCGCGAAGTTCGCCGTCCGTGGACTCGCCCAGGGACTGGCGAAAGAACTGGGTCCGGACGGGGTTCACGTCGCTCACGTCGTTCTCCACGGCGGAATGGATACGCCGCGTACCCGACGGGCGATGCCGGATATCGATCACTCGTCCCTTCTCGATCCGGAGGAAATCGCGACGACCTACCGGCACCTCGCCCGTCAACCGCCGCGCTCGCGGACGACCGAAGTCGACATCCGGTCGTACTGAGCCGCGTGTTACGGCCCGCGAACTCGAGTACTCGGTTACCCGGCTTCGGTGCCCGCTCCGTCCCCGGAGCCGGCGGACGGAACGACGTCCTTCGGGACGGGCGATTCGACGGCGACGAGGAGCCACAGTCCGACGAGCATCGCGACGTTCGTAACCGCGATCATGGTGATCGGAGACGTGACATCCGCTATCAGCCCGCCGAGAACCCTGAATCCGATCATAAACGCCATCGAGATCATCACGACCGTCGAGAGGATCGTCGCGCGGCCGATCGAATCGGCGTGGGCGTTCAAATACTGCTCCTGAAGCGGTTTACTGACGTTTCGAGCGACCCGACAGGCGAACAGGGCGGACAGCGCCACGAGCGGAGACAACGGGGCGACGACGAACAGGACGCCGACGCAAAGCGGCGCGCTCAAAAACCACCACCTGATCCCGACGATCCGTTCGAGAGTTCCCGAAAAGAACGTGATGGCGGCTGAGACGAGCGAAAACCCTGCGTAGAGCCAGCCGAGTTTGCTGATGTCGATACCGATGCCCGTCGCGATCGGTTGCGTAAACGTCGCGACGAGACCGAGGTACGCGGTAAACAGACCGCTGTAGACGACGAAGGACCTGAGACCCGGAGTCGACAGGAACTCGCGGACGACCGGGAGTGCGTCCAACGGCGTGAACGACTCGGCGTCGGCCCGGTCGCCGACCGATGTCGACAAGCCGAAGACGGCGACGATACTGCAGAGATAGAGCCCGGCGTTTCCGACGAACGGATAGAACCAGTTTCTCGTCGCCATCCACGCGCCGAGCAGGGCCGTACCGGCGCTCACCGCTAACTCGAGCGCCTTCGCCCGCCCCTGAACGGCGGTAAACGAATCGCCCTCCCCGGCTCGAGTCAACGTGTCGTACAACCAGGCGGAGGCGACTCCGGAGCGAAAGACGATGCCGACCGCCCACACGACGTACGCGACGAGAAAGCCGGCGAACGTTCCCGAGACCCCGAACGTAAGCATGGCGACGATCGTGAGCGCACTTCCGGCGACGAGCATGCTCCGTCGGCCCAGCCTGTCGCCGAGATAGCCCGCGGGCACTTCGCCGAGCAACGTCGTGAGCGTAAAGAGCGCGGTCAGGAGTCCGATCGCCGAATAGGACAGCCCGCGGTACCGAACGTATTCGATGATGACCGGGGCGATGAACCCTTGACTCATCGTCGCCCGATAGAAATAGTATCGGCGGACGTCGCTTCGAGCGCGTTCGACGGTATTCGCGAGCAGCGACTCGGCCAGCACGGGTGTCAGGGATCGGCGGACAGCGCAGCGTAGGCGAGCAGCGGTTCTTCGGCGTGGTCGACGCCGAAGCAGTCCTCGAGGTACTCGTCGTCGAATTTGAACCCGGCCATCGTCGACAACCCGTACGCTCGAGCGGTGATCCTGAGCGTCTCGAGGACGTGCCCGAGGTCGTGTAACAGGACGCGATACGTTCGCGGCTCGCGGTACCGCCACATGCTTCGTTCGACGACCGACGTACAGCCGATGAGAGCCGCCGGGTCGGAGTCGATACCCCACAGCAGGGGCTTTGTGAGGTCGGTGTCGGTCGGGAGCCGTTCCAGCGCGTGCTCCCGAACCGAATAGTGGTAGATGCCGGCGGGGAGATCCGTCGCTTCGAACACGGCCACGTACCCCTCTGTCGGGTGACGCGCGCCGCCCGACGGGACCGGCTTTCTGAGCTTCGGTCCCTGGTGTTCCGTCTGCAGTTTGCCCGTCTCTCCGAACGCGAAGTACAGGATCGCAGAGAGGGTCCGCGCGTCGAGCGCGCCCCGGGTCGAATCGGCGCGTCCGAACAGCGATGTCGACAGGGCGTCGGCGACGGACACCCGTTCGGCATCCTCGATCGGCGGTAACTCGATCCGCTCGTCGACGTCGTAATCCTTGTAGATCGCCGGCGGGTCCTCTCGCGCCCGGTACTCCCGCATGAGTTCGGTTTCCATTCCCTCGACGCCCTCGTACTCGGAGTTTTCGACTGCCTCGTCGATGAACGGATAGTCGCGGACGTACTCGTGATACGCCAGCGCGGCCCGCCAGCCGGTGGCCTCCCAGGAGGCGGTTCGACTTCCGTGCCGGTCTGCCGGACGGAGAAAGCCGGCGTCGATCAGGTCCGCGACGAGGTCGGCGGCGGCGTCCGCCGAGAGATCGAGCGTCTCCAGCAGCGTTTCCTCGAGGTCCTCTCTCGAGTACCGCCCGTCTATCTCGTCGAGACCACGAAGGATCTCGGCGCTCGAGAGTTCGAACGTTCGGGTGGCAAGCGGGTCAGCGGCCAGTAGCGACGGCTCCTCCGTCCGACCCGCCTGTTCGGTCGTCACGGACAGGAGTCCGTTTCGCGTATATTCGACTGTTCCTGTCATGGTTCCCCAGCCAACAATTAGTGCTATAACCCTTCTGGTGCAACTCTCACAACGGCGGCCGGGACGGTACTCGACGGAACGGACGGTCGCTAGGCGATCGGGTAGGAAACGCCGGTTACCACGCCGACGACCAGGCCGAAGGTGCTGATCGTCATCAGCGCGAAGTGCGGGGCAAACGCCTTCGCCGCGCGCCGTTTCGAGTCGGTCAACGCCGTCGCGACTTGCCAGGCGATCGCTCCGCTCCAGAGGACTGCGAGCCAGAGCCAGCCGGTGACGAAGAACGATACCCAGGCCGAAACGATCCCGGAACTCGCTCCCGGGGGGAGCGACAGAGGAATCCCGAGCCCCTGCGCGACGACGTTCACGGTATGGCCGCCGTTTTCCAACAGTCCCGCGATAACGAAGTCCCCGAGCGCCCACATTAGACCCAGCGGCGCGTAACTGAGTCCGAACTTCGTGAACGACGGTTCCCAGTCGAGGCCGCTCCAGTCGCTCGCCAACTTGTTGGCGACGGCGAACCCGACGAGTGCCACGACGACGCTCGCGAGATAGGCCGTCGTCGAGACGAGCAAGCCCGGCAACTGTCCACCGAGGGCGGTCAGGATGGCGCTGCCGAGGACGAAGTTGATCGGGATCGCACCCCAGATGACGAGTGCGATGATCGCTTCGTCGACCAGCGGGATCCGCTCGGTAATTACCTTGGCCCCGGGCCAGCGAACCCGGAGTTCCACGTCTTCGTCCGGCTGTTCCGACGTACACCTCATGCAGGCGGTACACCGGCGATCGGTGCTCAGATAGTCGCTCTTGTACTCGAGCGTGGCACATTTGACGCCGGTTTCCGTGTTCTGGGCGACCTCGAGCGGGGAGAACTTCGCGGTGACGCTCATCACGCCCGTGGCGGGGCAGACGTACCGACAGAACGCCTGTCGCTGGTAGACAAGACTCACGGCCACGGCGACGCCGACGATCGCGAGCCAGTAGTACGGAACGCGACGCGGCATATACGAGACGCCGAGGTCGGCCATCCCCCACCGCGCGAGGACGAACGTAAGCGTCGTCAGCGACAGGATCGAGAGCGACAGGCCGAACGCGACCCGCTTCGATCGTGTATACATCGGGAAATGGCGCTGGAGACCGAACCGCTGCGTGAACCGGACGATCGCTCCCAGCGGACAGAAGTAACACCAGATCCGGCCGAAAAAGAGGAGGCTAAGTATCATGATCGGGGCCCACCAGAACCCGAAGAACACGACGCTACCGAAGTTCCGCCCGGAATCCGTCGGTCCGACCGCAGCTCGGTAGAGCGCATAGAAGAACACCGCGACGGTGAGCAGGTTGACGGCGTGCTGTACGTTCTTGTTCGTAACGAGGTACCGGACGACCCTGTTTTTCGTGATCGTGATTCCCCGTTTCGAGGTGCGATCCGCTGTCATCGGCGGTTTTTTTCTCCGGACGAGTGTCAATCGTTTGGTGCGATACTCGAAGGAACTCGAGCGAACGGAGTGGTCCCCTCTCCGGCGACAGTTGCATGGACGAGCGAGGCGGTGTGAGTAGTGAAGCGGCGAGTGAGACGGCACGCGATCGACTTTTCTCCCCACTCCACGGGAATCGGTGTCGACGCAGCGGTGATCGCGGGCCCTGGACCTGGCCGGTGATCGATACGGAGCCAAACCAGAATTCTTACAAACACAGTTTCAGTAGAACAATTCAGCTTTCACATGGCCAGCATCGAACCGTTTGCACGGAGTGTCAGCCGCGACTGCCGCGGCGTATCGGTACCGTCGGCTGATCGAGCGTCCCGCGCCGGGGGGCGCTTTCGACGGAGTGACTCCCGTGACGACCGTCGAACCCGGCATTCGACGGGACGATACTGATGGACTGTTCACGTCGACGACTGCTCGCCGGCGTCGCCGGTGGGGGACTCGCGTCCCTCGCCGGGTGTGCGGGGGACAGAGCAGCCGACGAGACCGCATTTACGATCGGGCTCGCATCGGATCCGACCGACACCAGCCGGTACGACAACTGGGGCGGCATGGCTCCGTACTGGACGCGCGTCATCGAGCCGCTGGTCTGGGGCACCGACGACATGCAACCCAAACCGTGGCTCGCGACCGACTGGACCGCGACCGACGACACCACCTGGGTGTTCGACCTCCGGAAGGGCGTCCCCTTCCACAACGGCGAGGAACTGACCGCCGACGACGTCGTCCACACGTTCGAGGAAAACATCCTCACCGAGCGCGGCGACTTCGTCTACGGCTGGCTCCACCTCGAGCCGGGCAGCGTCACGAAGATCGACGACTACACCGTCGAATTCGAGACGACGGACCCGTTCCCCGGGTTCCCCGGAACGATCGCCCACAACATGATCGACATCCAGCACCCGGACGCCGATCGGCGGGCGGGGAAGATCATCGGCACCGGACCGTTCACCCTCGAGGAGGTCCGGCGCGGCCAGCACATCCGTGTCGAACGGTTCGCTGACTACTGGGGTGGCGACCCGACCCCGACGGCACTCACGTTCCGGGCGGCCGAAGACGAGACGACCCGAACCGACCTCCTCGAGAGCGGCGAGGTCGATCTAATCTATAACCCGTCAAAGGGACGTCTCCCGGCGCTTCGCGAGAGCGACGACGTTCGCGTCGACGCCCAGCAGTCCGCGGGGGCGATATCGGCCTGGATCAACATCCACCGCGAACCGACCGACGACGTGGATCTTCGGCGCGCACTCAATCACGCGATCTCCCAGGAAGAACTCGTCAGGACGGTGCTCGAGGGGGTCGGCGAACCCGCTCGCGGCCCGATTTCGCCGGTCATCGACTGGGTCGACGAGGACGAACTCCCGACCTACGAGCGCGATCAGGACGCCGCCCGCGAGTTCGTCGATCGGTCTGCCTATGACGGCGAGGAACTGACCTGTCTCGTCAGCGCCGACATGGACGACGGCAGGACGATCAGCCAGGTCCTCGAGTCCCAGTTCGACGAGATCGGTGTCGACGTCGCCATCGAACTGCTCGAGAACGCGTCCGTCAAAGATCGGACGGACCGCGGCGAGTTCCACCTCCAGGTCGGGAGTACGGGTTCGAACAGTCCCGGCGCGGACTACATCATGTGGGAGAACTTCCACACGATGGGCGTCGACAACAAGGACCTCTACGAGGCCGAGGGGACCGGGCTGTACAACCTCGGCGGCGAGGTCGACGACCTCATCGAGACCGGCTACCAGTCGTACGATCCGGCCGCAAAGCGCGACGCCTACGTCGAAGCCCAGCGGCGGATCATGGACGCGGCCGTCGTCGTCCCGCTGTTCTACCAGGAGTACGTCGTCGCCGCCGACGCCGCGGTAGAAGGCCTCGAACTCCACCCGATCGAACGGTTCGCCGAGTGGCGCGATCTGACGCGAACGGCCTGACGAAGAGATGATCGGCTACGATTACCTCGCGTCCCGGCTCGCGACGTCACTCGCCGTTACGTTCGGCGTCTCGGTCGTCACGTACGGCCTGATCTTCCTCACGCCCGGGGACCCGGCCGAGATCATTCTCTCCCAGCAACTCGACCGCCAGCCCTCGGCGGCCGAGATCGAGGCGTTCCGAGCGGAACACGGGCTGAACGATCCGGTCCCGGTTCAGTACCTGAACTGGCTGACTGACGTCTTCAGGGGCGATCTGGGGACCTCCTACTACAGCGACATGCCCGTCTCGACGCTCATTATCGAAGTGGTACCGTTTACCCTCGAGTTGGCCCTCGCCGCGATGCTCGTCGCGCTCGTGATTTCGATCCCCGCCGGCGTCGTCAGTGCCGTCAACCGCGGGTCTCCGATCGACCATGCGAGCCAACTGGGCGCGCTGCTCGGCGTTTCGATGCCGAACTTCTGGCTCGCGTACCTGTTGATCCTGCTGTTCCCGCTGACCCTCGGCGTTCTCCCGGTCGCCGGTGCCGGCAGTGTCGGCCATCTCGTGTTGCCGGCGATCACGCTCGGGTCCGGCATGGCCGCCGTCGTCACGCGGCTCGTCCGAAGCTCTATGCTCGAGGTCCTCGACGAAGCGTACGTCGACACCGCCCGTGCCAAGGGGTTGCGCGAGCGGATCGTCGTCTACAAACACGCGTTGCGAAACGCGCTCGTGCCGGTCGTGACGATCCTCGGGCTCCAACTGGGGACGCTGCTGAACGGGGCGGTCGTCGTCGAGATCATCTTCCAGCGGCCGGGGTTGGGTTCGTTGCTCGTCGACGCGGTGTTCGAACGCAACTACCCGGTGGTGCAAGCCGTCACCCTCGTCACCGCGATCGTCTTCGTCGCGACGAACCTGCTCGTCGATCTCACCTACCGGTATCTCGATCCCCGCGTCCAACTTGGAGGTGAGACGGCGTGATCGCCGCTCTCGATACCATCGTGACGGGCCTTCGACGCCGGTACCGGGCGGTCCGCACGTCCCGTGCGCTCGCGGCGTTTTTCGCGAACCCGCTCAACGTCGCGGGGCTCGCGATCGTCGTCACCCTGTCGATCGCCGCCGTACTCGGCCCCGTCGCCGCCCCGTACGACCCGGCGAGTCAGGACCTCGCGAACCGGTTACAGCCCCCGACGCTGGCCCATCCGATGGGAACCGATCAGCTCGGACGGGACGTCTTCTCGCGACTCCTGTACGGGGCCCGACTCTCGTTCGGTATCGCCGTCGCCGTCACCGCGATCAGGCTCGTCCTCGGGACGGCGATCGGTCTGCTCGCGGGCTACGCCGGTGGCTGGGTCGACGAGTTCCTGATGCGACTCGTCGACATCCAACTCGCGTTCCCGGGCCTGGTGCTCGCGCTCGTGGTCGCCGGCATCCTCGGCCCCAGCCTGCGAAACGTGATGCTCGCGCTCGCGGTCGTCGGCTGGGCCTCCTACGCCCGCCTCGTCCGCGGCAGCGTTCTCTCGACGAAAGAACGCGAGTTCGTCAAGGCCGCCAGGTTGATGGGCGTCTCCCGGATTCGCATCGCCGTCCGCCATCTCCTTCCGAACGTCGTCGGCCCTGTTATCGTCCTCGCCACCATGAATCTCGGGACGGTCATCCTCGGAACGGCCGGCCTCTCGTTTATCGGCCTCGGCGCACAGCCGCCGACGCCCGAGTGGGGAACGATGCTCTCGGCCGGCCGCCACCACCTCCGTGGGGCGTGGTGGCTCGCGAACGCCCCGGGTGCGGCGATCATGCTCACCGTCTTCGGGTTCAACCTGCTCGGCGACGGGCTCCGCGACGTACTCGATCCGAACCACGATACGACCCTCGAGAAACCAACGTGATCACGACGATGACAGCACAACCACCAAATTCCGCACTTCTCTCCGTCGAGAACCTCCACACGCGCTTTCGGACCAGTGAGGGCCCCGTCCACGCGGTCGAGGGCGTCTCGGTTACCGTCGACGAGGGTGAGATCGTCGGCCTGGTCGGCGAGAGCGGGAGCGGCAAGTCCGTGACCGCACGCTCGATCGTCGGCCTGCAGGACCCGGGCGAGATCGTCCGGGGATCGATCCACCTCGACGGCGTGGCCGTGACCGACGCGACGGACCGACAGCTCCGCCGGCTCCGGGGGGACACCGTCTCGATGGTGTTTCAGGACCCGACCGAGACGCTTAACCCCGTCTTCGACATCGGCGAGCAGATCGCCGAATCCCTCAAGGTCCACGATCAACTCGACTCCCAGTCCCTGCTCGAGTACCTCCACGTCCCGCCGTTCAGCAGCCGATCGGAGTGGCGCGAGTACCGCGAGCGGGCGATCGAACTCATGGCGCAGGTCGGCATCGCGAACCCCGAAGACCGCGTCGACGCCTACCCGCACGAACTCTCCGGCGGGCTACGCCAGCGGGCCGGCATGGCGATCGCTCTCGCATCCGATCCGGACCTGCTGATCGCCGACGAACCGACGACGGCGCTGGACGTGACCACGCAAGCACAACTCCTCGAGCGACTCCGGCGGCGCAACGCCCAGCGCGGAACGGCGATCCTGTTGATCACGCACGATCTGGGCGTCGTCGCCGACATCTGCGACCGCGTCGTCGTGATGTACGCCGGCGAGGTGATGGAAACCGGCCCGACCGACCGTATCCTCGAAGCCCCACGCCATCCGTACACGAAGGCGTTGCTCGAATGTCTCCCCCAGCGCGTCGATCGCGGCAGCCGCCTGCCGACGATCGAGGGATCGGTTCCCGAACCGACCGGCGACCGGACGGGCTGTTCGTTCGCGCCCCGGTGTGACCGGGCGACCGACGCCTGTCGGGACGGTGAGATCCCGACCGTCGATCTCGGCGACGCTCGCGGAACCGTAACCTGTGGCGAGTCGAGCGCGCTCGAGTCGCACGCCGCGCGTTCGGGGACGGCCACATCCGACGGAGCCCCCGAATCCGGTTCGGCGACCACCGGGAGCGCTCCCGGCGGCGGTCCGGACCGGTCGACAGCCCCGCTCGTCGAACTCGAGGGAGTTTCCAGACGCTACTCGCTCGCGAACGGGCCGATCGAACGCCTCCTCGGGACCGACGACACGCTCCGAGCCGTCGACGACGTCGACCTCGAAATCCGGGCCGGGGAGACGCTCGCGCTCGTCGGCGAGAGCGGCTGTGGCAAGTCCACGCTGGCCTCGCTGCTCACCGGCCTCGAGACACCGACGACCGGCACGGTTCGAATCGACGGCACGCCGGTGGGAACCGCCGCCGACCGCGATGCCGAGACCCTCGCCGACGTCGGCGTCGTGTTTCAGGACCCGCGCTCCAGTCTCAACCCCCGACTGACCGTCGAGCGGGCGATCGGCGAACCCCTACGGAGCAACGGCTGGGACCGGTCCCGTCGTCGGGAACGTGTTCAGGAGTTGCTCGAGCGCGTCGGCCTGGCGGACCGCCACGCGACGAGCTACCCGCACGAACTCTCGGGCGGCCAGGTCCAGCGCGTCGCCATCGCACGCGCGATCGCGCTCGATCCGTCGGTGGTCGTCCTCGACGAGCCCGTCTCCGCGCTCGACGCCTCCGTCCAGTCCCGTCTCCTCAACGTGCTCGCGGACCTCCAGGCCGACCTCGACCTCGCGTATCTGTTCATCTCACACGACCTGACTGTCGTCGAACACATCGCGGATCGCGTTGCGGTGATGTACCTCGGGGAACTGATGGAGGTCGGCCCCGCCGACCGCGTGTTCGACTGTCCGACCCACCCGTACACGAGGGCGCTGCTCGAGGCGATTCCGTCGCTCGACCCAGGCGGTTCGACGGGGACCTCGCTCGAAGGCGATCGTCCGAGCCCGGTCGATCCGCCGGGCGGGTGTGTCTTCCGGAACCGCTGTCCGATGGCCGAGCCGAAATGTGCGGAGACCGATCCCGACCAACGTCAGTTCGGGCCAGTACGCGCAAAATGCCATATCGTCCGTGAGTGACGACTGGACAGCGTCTCGCTAGACCGGTTCAACGAACGGGTCAGCCGCGTATTTAATTCGGCCCTATTATATAAATACAATAGTGTGAGTTTTATAATAGTAGCTGTTTTAGAGTTGGAGGCGTGGAACGATCGGATAAGCGTCGTTGCGGGTCACCATTGACGAAATGACTGTCGGGATCAACGACAACCAGTCTTGATGATATAATGCAATATTGAATAGATGTCTAGTTTTCAACAGTACGTTATCTAATTACTTCAGTACTGGTTCAATAGCCGTGCTTCTGCAGAAATTTCGCGAGAATCATAGTTACTCCGATGATTTTCGTATCGATTCGGGTACTGTACCGCATCTCTCGATTAGGCTGAATGATCAGGGGAACTATATCGACCGAAATCCGATCGAAAAGTGGTTTTACACGCTCAAAAAGCGGATCAACTGCTTCGATAACTCATTAATTGGTAGTCGAACAGGTGTGAGAGTATTGTCTAAATTGAACACTACTCGGGAAGTTTGATA
Source organism: Natrinema pallidum DSM 3751 (assembly GCF_000337615.1). Lineage (GTDB taxonomy): Archaea > Halobacteriota > Halobacteria > Halobacteriales > Natrialbaceae > Natrinema > Natrinema pallidum. The sequence continues at coordinate 42,819 of NZ_AOII01000113.1, read as the reverse complement.
GTCGACAGTATCAAAAAATGTGAATTTCATTTAATTATATTATAAATATTAGGCTGGGAGTTATTTCAGTCACCACGAGCGGTAACAGATGAACCGCACCTCCAATCCTTTGCCCGTTGGCGTAACTCAACTAACGAAACACGATGTATTGATAAGCAGATCATATATTTTGTCCGTAGTGTACGCTGTACACTTCCGTACGTGAGATGAAGGAAACCACGGGATACTATACTCCGCAGCAATTATACGCTAGCAATGGACCAACACGCTGCAGTTGAACCGGCACGTCTCCGAGTGGAAAACGTGGGAGGTATCGACGAATGCGAAGTCGAGTTCTCTCCCGGAGTTACGGTTCTGACAGGGCGAAACGCAACCAATCGAACATCCCTTCTAAAGGCGTTGAATAGTGTACTGGGCGGATCGGCAGCGACGTTGAAGAGCGATGCGGATGCGGGCAGTGTCGAGTTACAACTCGGCGAAACGAAATATTATAGACGATTCACGAGACGGAACGGGTCGGTCTCGGTCGACGGGGATCCCTTTACCGAAAACACCGACCTCGTCGACCTCTTTGCCGCGCTTCTCGAATCGAACCCAGCACGACGTGCGATCGATCAAGGAAGCAACCTTCGGGATATTATTATGCGTCCTGTGGATACCGAAGCGATCGAACAACGGATCAACGAACTTGAGCAAGAACGATCACGGCTCGGCAATCGCATCGCAGAGTTGTCCGAGGAAATCGAACACTTGCCCGCGCTCGAAGAGCGCCGAACGAAACTCCAGTCCGAACTCGCGGACTTGGACGACGAGATTCGTGATCTCCGCAAAACCGTCGATGAGCACGAACTCGACCCTGCCAATGCCGATGCCGCGAGGGAGGCCGTCACCGAACTCGAGGAAGTACGCCACGAACTCCAGCGGAAACGAGAACAAGCCGAGACACAGCGTGACAGTCTCAACGCGCTTCGAGAGGAACGGACCGAACTCCAGGACGAACTCTCGGAGTTGAAGGAAAAAACCCAGTCATTTTCCGATATTGACGATCGTCTGGATCGCCTCCAAACCAAAGAACGGTCACTCTCCGATACGATCTCCGACCTCTCCGCGATCGTTGAGTTCAATCAGAGCATTCTCTCCGGCGACATGAATCCGGTAACTCCGGACGAGGAACGGAAGGTGACTGCGAAACTCGATCCCGCAAGCGAATCCGTCGAGTGCTGGACGTGTGGGAGAACGGTCGAGAGAAACACGCTCGAGGAGAAACTCGACGAACTTCGAACGGTCGTCTCCGAGAAACACCAAGACCACCAGGAGATCACGGACGAGATCGAACAACTCCGACAGCAGCGAACGAAGCGGACGGAACACGAACAGCGACTGACATCGATCCGGCAGTCACTCACGGAAGTCGAGAGCGAAATCGAGCGCCAGGAAACGAAGTTACAGTCCCTCGAAGCGACGATCGAGGACCTGGCCGACGAGCAGGACGTCGCTCGAGAGCGCGTCGAGCGGACCGAAGAACTCCGGGACAGCGATCTCCTGGATTCGTACGAACGGTTGAGCCAACTGGAATACGAACGCGGGCAGCGGGAAACGGAACTCCGTGACGTAGCGGAGGAGATCGACCGACTCGAGGAACTGAAACAGGAAACTGCTCATCTCAAGGCCCAACAAGACGAAGTTCGCGACGAGCTCGAGTCCCAGCGCACGCAGATCACCGACCTCGAAACGGAGGCGATCGACGCGTTCAACGAACACATGAACGCCGTTCTCGAGTTGCTAGGATACGAGAACATCGAGCGAGTGTGGATTCAGCGCAAGGAGGGAGCGGAGTTTCACTCGAGTCGCGGGGGTTACCGCGGTGGCTCCGTGACGAAATTCGACCTCAACGTGGTTCGCGAGACCGAAACCGGGTCGGTGTACGAGGATTCGATCGAGAATTTCAGCGAGAGCGAACGCAACGTCGTGGGACTCGTCGTTGCGCTCGCTGGCTATCTCGTTCACGACGTGCATCAAGTGGTGCCAATGATGTCGCTCGATTCGCTCGAAGCGATCGATTCGGAACGGATCGCCGCGCTCGTCGATTACTTCAGCGACTATTCACCGTACTTGCTCGTGGCCCTACTACCGGAAGACGCGGCGGCGCTCGATGACACCTATACGCGGCTTCCGGCCGATCGCCTCTCTCCCTGACAGTGGGTCGAGCCTGTTTCCCCGTCGGCAGGATCACAGCGTCCCGCCATTCCTTTACAATACATTGTTCGTAAAGATCACCCCGAAACGTCCCGGCAACGGAACGACAGGACACGCTGGAATGCGATTTCGTGTATACCCCTACCATTCGGGTCCTCGGGCGGGCTGAGAAGAAACTCCCGGTAGTGCCGACGGACACACCCGTGACGACGATCAGGGTATGCCGTAACACCTATTGCTGATTGTCAGACACGTAATCATATGCGCATCATCATCGTCGGAGCCGGACGTACAGGGAGTGCCGTCATTGACCTGGCGACGGTAGACGGACACGATGTCGTCGTGATCGACGACGATCCCGATGTCATCGAAGCAGTCAGAAAGAAATTCGACTGTGACGTTCTCAATGCCGATGCGACTTCGTTCGATGTCCTCGAGAACGCGGGCGCGTCGAACGCGGACGCGGCTATCGCGACGACCTCCGACGACTCGACTAATCTCATGGTCACGATGCTCGCCGATAAACTCGGTGTCGAATCGTTGGTCTGTTCGGTCAACGATCCGGATAACATCGATGTGTTTCGCGAACTCGGCGTGAACATCGTCGAAAGTCCCCACGAACTCAATGGACGGTATCTCTATCGCGCGGTCCAACGGCCGGCGATCAAGGACTTCATGGAAGTCGGCGGCGGTGCGGAGGTGTTCGAAATCACGGTCTCGAAGGACGCGCCGATCACCGGGCGGACGCTCATCGAGGCGGATAGCGAGGGACTACTTCCCGAGGATACGATTCTGGTCGCGATCCAACGCGACGACGGACTACATATCCCTCGCGGCCAAACGAAAGTACTCGAAGGCGACTTGCTCACTGTCTTTTCGAGCGACGGAGCGACCGCTGAGATCGTGTCCCCGTTCACTGACGCGAGACCGGAACCATGACCGCTGGTCTATTTTCGGTCGCAAAATCCGCCAGATCCGTCTTCCGAACCCCCCACCTCATCGCAGACGAAACGCAGCCTGAACAGCGGAATCACACCCGAGCGTCGTGAGCACGTACGTGAAACAATCGGGTTGACCAAGGTGCATGGCCGGAATTAGACGCCTTGAACTGGCAGTACTGCTGCCCCAAAGCGAGACGATTGTCGAGTTCACACAACAGCTTACGGAGTCGACGGGAATCGGAGCAGTCACCACCAGTCTGCTACACGCGGAGCAGCGGGTTTGCTTCATCGCGGTCACGATCGAAGGCCACGATGTCGAGTACGAGAGCCTCCGCGACCGGATTCGAGAACGCGGTGGTGTCGCCCACGAATCCCTCGAAGTCAGCTATGGATCGCCCGTTCCCGAACCGAACGACAGTTACAACGTCGATCTCGAGTGGAAGGCCATCGAACACGAGCACGAACTCGAGCCGTGAAGTAGGATGGGACTGGGGGTTCAGCCCGCAGTCGATCAGTGGGGAGGGTTGTTGTAATCCCTCTAGCTTTTGGTCTCGTGCCCGCTAGCTGTATCTAATGAGTCAAGACGCAACACCCGACTGTTGTAAAGTCGGCCGGACGATCACCAGCTACGACCTCTTCGACTTCAACGCGGAACTACAGCGTCGGAGAACGACGGGCAGTAGTCTGCGAGGGTTGGCCGAATTCACGAACACACGCGTCGTCGAACGGGCACTCGAGGAGGCAAGCGTCGACCTCATCGGCGATCCGGCCGACATCTACGAGACGCTCACTGCTGACGAAATTCGACCGAGTCAGCGGAAGGGACTCGAATCGAAACTGCGACAACAGGATGTCGACGTGGAGCAACTCCGATCTGATTTCGTCTCTCACCAGACCATAAAGACGCATCTCAACGAGTGTCTTGAGATAGACACGAGTCGCGCTTCGACCGTCGACTTCGAGCGCGAACGCGGGACGATCGAATGGTCACAGGCGCGGTGTGAAAAGGTGATTACACAGTCGATCGACCGGTTACAGCAAGCCAACGAACTCCAAACCGGATCGCTCCACATCACACAGACGGTCCGTGTCACGTGTGCCGATTGCAATCGAACGTATAAGCTAAACGATCTTCTCGAGGAGCAGACGTGTGACTGTTACGACCGGGCGCGTCTCGGTAACAATACCGATTGAGCGACCCACGGCTAAAGCCTGGGTTTTCTTTTGGCTGTCGTATACTCCTGAAATCGTCCTCCGTACGCGGTCGATGGACCGTGGCCCTGCTGTATACTCGTCCAACCGGAATTCTCTTTATCTTCCCTCGTATGTCGTGTGATAATGAACGCTCACGAGTGGACTCGCGTCTTAGTGTCGATCCGACGATGACGGCGAAAACGGCGCATATCGCGACACGGATGATGGCGATGCGATTCGATCGATCGATCAATTCGATCTCCGACGCATGTCCGTTATGAGACGCGATTTCCAGTCGGATCCAGAGCAACTTCGTTCCGTTCTCCAGCGAACCGAGTCACTGCTGATCGTCTGCCACGACAACCCCGATCCCGATTCGATCGCGAGTGCGTTCGGATTACAGCGTGCTGCGGAGTTCGTCGGTGTTGATCGCATTGCGATCACGTTCGGCGGGGAAATATCCCACCAGCAGAATCGGGCAATGATCAACACGCTCAATATCGACCTGCACCACTTTGACGCCGTCTCTCTCGACGAGTTCGATCGACTCGCGTTCGTCGATCACAGCGTTCCGGGTCGAAACAATCCCATCCCCTCGGACACAGAGTTGGATATCGTTCTCGATCATCACGCTGTCGATGACGTTTCGGCTACGTACGTCGATCATCGGCCGGGCGTTGGCGCGACTGCGACGATCGTTTCGCGTTCTCTCTCCGCACTCCCGTTCGAGCCCGACGAACGGCTCGCAACGGCGCTTTTGTTCGCCATCCATCGGGAGACACTCGGATTCACACGCGGGACAACACCGGCCGAACACGAGATGGCCAGATATATTCATCCGATCGCGGATCACGATACGATCCAGACCTTACTGGACTCGGTTTTCACACCCGAGACGCTCAGCGGTATCGGCGAGGCGATCATCAACCGGGAAGTCCGTGGCTCCTGTCTCGTCTCGACCGTCGGCCGGACGACCGAACGCGATACCCTACCGCAGGCTGCGGACTATCTCCTGAAGTTAGAGGGCGTGAGTACGACGGTGGTATCCGGCATCGTCGACGATACCGCTCACCTCAGTGCCAGAACCAGAAACCCGCAGTTGGATATCGGATCGTTGATGACCGAGACGTTCGACGACATCGGGAGCGCTGGCGGACACAGCGAGATGGCAGGCGGACAGGTTCCACTCGGCCTGTTCGCCGCCAACCATTCGAACACCGATATCATCGACGAGATGACAGTCGAAGCAGTCCGTACACGAGTCTTCGACGCACTCGAAGAGTGGACGTAGACGATCGAGTTTCGACCTTGCGTGCCGACGGGTTATGGGAGCAGCCACACGACCCCGACGACGGCGATACCGGCTGTGATCGTCTGCGCACCGAGCACGAATTCGGACTCCTCGAGCAGTGAGCCGATGGTTGCTCCTGCTCCGAACAGTAACGTCAGTCCGATCAGGACAACGAGGCCGATCGCTCCCCGTATCCCGAAGAGCACTCCGTCGAGTGTATAGGGCCACGTCGTCGCTCCGATGCCGGCGAGGGTACCAAGAGCACGGATCGGTCCGATCCAGCCGGGACGGATACTGGCCTCCGCCGTCTCACGGAGTTGATCGGAGTGGGACGGAGCCTGTCGGTTCGGTTCCAGATCGTCGCCGACTGGCGAGCAGGCCGTCCAGAGGTGGCCGATAGCGAGGCCCGTTGCGACGGCGAGTCCGAGTCGAACGGCTCCCCGTCCGGTCAGTGGCCCTGCAGTCGTATAGAACCCGATAGCGAAACCGACGCCCGTGAGGAGACCGTGGACGCTCGCCGTGACGAACACGTATCGTCCGAACGGGTGCCTGTGTGCGACTGTGAACGGCTCGAACATGGATGGGCTCATCTGTTCCTCACGTCATCTGGCATCGCTCGTTCGGTGCCGAACGGATCTACCACACTCGAACGTCGGATTGTGGGACCGTTTCGAACGGCTATCCGACCGCGAGTATTACTCGCGGTCGGTAGCACATCGCTGGAGTTGTCCGTTCCGATTCCGCTACTCGAGTCGGCAGCGCTACTGGAAGTCATGTGCGGTGTAACTATCCGAGACAGGTGCTGAAACCCATGCATCATCCGTCGACGTGTCAGCGATGACGAACAGTGGTCCTGTCGCCGCCTCATCGACTGCACCCATGATTTCCGACTCGGTTCGGTCATCGCTGGACGCATTCCGAAGGATAGCAATAATCTCGACATGAGCTCGTTCGGCTTCGCGTCTCACGCCATCGATAACGGTTTTCGGACCGACGACTGCATCGTAGTCACCGTCACGTAATATCGCCCCAAGTTCGTCGGTCAGTGATGTCGCCGTAGTCATGTGCCGGACGTACTGTGAGAGCGCCGTCCGTTCGATCTCCTGGGGCCGACACGCAGTGTCATCTCGGTAGACGATATCGAGCGACGCCCTGTACTTGTGGGCGATCCCCCGACCGACGTTCGTGGCCAGTGGGACGTTCGCGAGTGGTTCGTCGACGGCGAGCAGCAGACGGTCCGGTTGCGATTGTGCTGAGACTAACTCGACTCCGTGGCCGCCGAGACGCGGGACATAGACCGGATCGTCCGCACGGGTCGAACTGGACACGATTACGTCACACGGGATGTGTTTCGAAGCGTTGTCGCGGGCAGGTCTGCCAGCTATTGGCATTCGGTGTCGCAAGATGATCTTCCCGACCGACTGATGCCTCTCGAGCGCGTCGATCGCCGTCTCGACTCGAGGTGCGACGAGTAAACTGGCCGTCACGGAGCGAAACTCGGGCGGGAGTTCCGCGACGACCTGCTCGAGTCGACGGCATTCGGGCTGAAGGTCAACCACCGAGCCAACGGTATCGACAGCGGTGGGGCGACCACACTCTGATCGGCTCCGGGTGCAGATCCCGACGAGGACGATGGGCTCGCGTCGTTCGATTGCGATCGCACTCGCGACTCGAAGCTGCCGAAGGGTCGCCGCTTCGTCGAGGGATTCGTCGATGGGGACCGGGACGACGATCCGGGATAAATCGTCGCGCCAGCCGAACGCCGTCTCCGGCAGTTGGTGATCGGCGGACTGTCTCGGACTGATACTCTCGATCGGGATCGAACGAGTATTGGTACTCATCGTCGTGTCTCAGTAGTTGATCAGTTTCGTCGGTGTTTCTCGTGACGATGCGTCGTGGCTTGGGCCTGTGGAAGTCATACCGGTTGTTCGTGCGGTCGGTACAGATCGCGTTTTGCAACGAGGTAAATCGCAGTGAGGGCCATGACCGTGACGACCGGAAGTGAGATCGGCGGGTGAACGGACGCACTGATCGCCCCGAGCACGGCGAGTCCGAGTCCGGCGTTCCACGCCCACGGTTTGAACTTCCAGAGTCCGACGGCGACGACCACGTAGCCGAGAGCCAACACGACGATCGTTCCGACTGGCACCAAGAGGTGTCGTGGAACTGCTCCCGTGGCAGCCAGATACAGGACGCTGCTGCTGTCGAGAAGGGCAATGATGACCCAAACGGTACAAATGACTTTGATACCGGTCGGTGGGGCTGAACGCTCCATACGGTTCCATTCAACCCGAACACAATAACTATTATGCGTCTTGCCGGCAGCAACGTCTCCGCTACAGAGGAGACGTCCTCCGACGGAGAGTACAGTTACCGGCCCGTTCTACGAGTCGAACTCGGCCCGATATTGAAGACCGCCGTCAGGCTATCGGTGCCGCCAAGGAGTTTACAATCTATTGAATGTAAAATAACGTTCCCTGTCACATAACGCTGGCGAGTTCCGACCGACTCGGACCGGATCCCATCCGCGATAAACGGAAATTGGGCTCTCCTACCGCTGGTCTTCTGTCGGAACGGGCAGCGGTATGGCGTTTCCCCTTCGATGAATCAGCCCGTCCGCCAGCGAGGGCGCGGTGTTGACGATCGCCCCGCGCACATGACCGGGCCGGCCGCTATTCAGGAGGAACCTCCCCCTGCCATTTGTGCATCAGCACCGAACACTGTGCTTCCGTGGCGATCTTGTCCGTTTTCCGTCCGAACAACGATTTCCTGAGCCACCACCCACGCGAGGTGCCAATGATCATGATGTCATGGCCGGTGGACAGCCGACCGAGTTCGGCGATGGCATCACTCGCTCTTGTGAGTTCGGTTTCGGCCTGCACGCCGTATTCGGCGAGTCGATCGACCGACTCCTCAAGGATGTCGCGCCCGGCTTGCTCGGAGCCGTCGCCGCCAGCGACGTAGGCAGTCGTCACCGACGCTCCGGTCCGCTGACTCATGATGGCGATCAGTTGCAGCCGACTCTCGTCCGGCGAGACGACCACTGGTACCAGTATCGACTCGATATCTGACGGGTCCCTGTCCGCACTGAAGACGATAACGTCGCAGTCCGCCTTTCGGAGCAGTTTGTCTACGAGACTCGAGACCGAGTCTTTGTTCGTCCAGCCGATCAGGATGGCATCCGCGTCGTACGCAGCCGCTTCTTCTAGGATGCCGCCGACCGCCGTTGAGCCGGTCCGGATCGTGCCGGTGCTCTCGATACCTTCCTCTCGGAGTGCATGTTGACTTTCCGCGACGCTTTCCGAGCCAGTGCGCCAGTTCTCCTGAGAGCTGACGAAACTCCGACCGGTCGTAACGTGAGTGAATCGAACGGTACCGATCCGCGGATCGACGAGCACACTCGAAAGTTCCGTGAGCATGTTCGGATCCGACTTGTCACCGACCGGGACGAGTACGTGTTCGTATCCAATGTGAGTCTTGGGTGTCATATGTGTGGGTCTAATCGTTCGGTCGCGATCCCGTGTGGTCGACCGCTAGTCTTCGAGTTCGTCATGGACCATGCGGTTGAGTTCGAGGACGTTTACCCGCTCGTGGCCGTATACTCCGAGCCATGGCTCCGCGGTCGCCTCGTCGATCATCCCGTACAGCCGGTCTTCGGAGATGCCGGTCTGATTGGCGACTCGAGGGACCTGATACTCGGCGGCCGCGGGTGAGATGTGTACGTCGTAGGCTGAGCCGGATTCGGCGACCAGATCAGCCGGGACCTCGTCATCCGGCGTCTCGTATCTCGAGATGTTTTCCAGCGTCGCACGAACGCGATCGGAGAGGGCGAGGTTCGTCGGCCCTAGATTTGCACTCCCCGAAGTCATCGCGTCGTAATCGGTCGACGACGGCCGCGACCAGAAGTACTCCGGGTCATCCGGGCCGAACTCCTGGCCGATCTGCTCGGAGCCGACGACAGTTCCGTTGTCGGTCACGGGACTCCCGGACGCCTGATGCGGGAAGACGGTCGCACCGATCGCCATCAGCGATCCCTGATAGACGAGTCCCAACAGCAGGAAACTCACGAGTAGGAGTCGCACCGAGACGGTGAGGTCGTCTCGGTTCATTATTGGAACACCCCCATAGCGACGAACAGGAGGTCGATACCTTTGATGAACACGAACGGTGCGATGAGACCGCCGAACCCGTAGACGACGAGGTTCTTCCGGAGCAGCGCGGAACCGCTCTGTGCCTCGTAGTCGACACCGCGAAGCGCGAGCGGGATGAGCAACGGAATGATGACAGCGTTGTACACCAGCGTCGCCACGACCGCGCTCTGTGGACTCGAGAGGTTTAAGATGTCCATGCCTGCGAGGCCGGGCAGTGCCGCCGCCAGTATCGCGGGCAGCAACACGAAGTACTTCGCGACATCGTTCGCAACGCTGAACGTTGTCAGCGCCCCGCGAGTCATCAGCAACTGCTTGCCGATCCCGACCACCTCGATGATCTTCGACGGATTCGAGTCGAGATCGACCATATTGCCGGCTTCTTTGGCGGCGTTCGTCCCCGCGTTCATCGCGAGTCCCACGTCCGCCTTCGCCAGCGCCGGGGCGTCGTTCGTCCCGTCGCCGGTCATGCCAACAAGCTTTCCTTCGGACTGTACTTCTTCGACCAGTTCGATCTTCTCTTCGGGGTCGAACTCGGCGTAGTGCCGGTCGATCCCGACCTGGTCAGCGACCCACTGCGCGGTTCGCGCGTTGTCGCCGGTCGCCATGATCGTCTCGACGCCCATTTTTTGAATCTCCGCGATCCGGTCCGCGATACCGGGCTTGAGTTCGTCCTGCAGTTCGATGATGCCGATGACCTCCCCGTCGACCGCGACGGCCAGCGGCGTACCACCACTCTCGCTGATACGGTTGGATACCTGTCGGAGCTTCCCGGGAACACTCGTGGCGTACGCTTCGACGGCATCGACTGCACCCTTTCGGACCTCGGTGCCGTCCGGAAGGTCGATCCCGCTCATCCGCGTCTCCGCGGAGAAGGGAACGAAGTCGTCTTCACTGAGTCGCTCACCTTCGAGGTCGGTCTCGACCCATCGGGGCGAGTCGATTGCCGCCCCGATATCGCCGGCGTCGCCGCCGTCGGCTCGAGCCTCTCCGTTCATCTTCTCGGCCAGTTCGATGATCGAGCGCCCTTCGGTCGTTTCGTCGTAGAGCGAGGACTGATAGCTCGCCCGAACGACCGCTTCGTCTGTCGTGTCGCCGAGCGCGTGGAACTCCTGTGCGACCCGTTCGCCGGTCGTGATGGTTCCTGTTTTGTCGAGGACGAGCGTATCGAGGTCGCCTGCGGCTTCGACGGCCCGACCGGACTTTGCGATCACGTTCCGTCGCGTCACGCGAGTCATCCCGGCCACGCGGATCGCTGCGAGCAACGCACCGATCGTCGTTGGCATGAGGGCAATGAGCAACGCGATGAGTTCCGCCACGTCGAGTCCGGAAAATCCAGTGACGAAACTCGCGAGATACTGCCCGAAGAAGTACATCGTACCGACTGCCACGACGAACACGAGCGTTAAGCCGGACAGGAGGATCGTCATCGCGATTTCGTTTGGCGTCTTCTGTCGCGTCGCGTCCTCGACGAGACCGATCATCTTATCGAGGAACGACTCGCCCGCTTCGGAGGTCACTTCGACCTTGATGCGGTCGGAGAGGACCTCCGTCCCCCCGACGACTGACGTTCGGTCGCCGCCGCTCTGCCGGATGACCGGGTCGGATTCACCGGTGATAGCCGACTCGTCGACGGACGCGCTGCCCTCGACGACCGTGCCGTCACGGGGAATCACATCACCTTCGTCGACGTAGACAATGTCACCCTGCTCAAGCGAGCCACCATCGACCGTTTCGTAGTCGTCGTCGGTGATGGCTTCGACGTCTACCCCTGTGTTCCGGAGTCGTTTCGCGTCCGTTTCGGTCTGTAATTCGCGAAGACTATCCGCGTGTGCCTCGCCCTCGAGTTCGGCGTACGCCTCCGCGTAGTTCGCAAACAGGACGGTCGCTGCAAGCAACACGGTGATAAGGCCGTAGTAGACCCTCGAACCGCCCGCATCGAACAGGGACGGGTACACCGTCAACAGCAACGCGATAACCGTCCCAACCTCGACCACGAACAGCACCGGGTTCTTTACCAGGTGTCGCGGATCGAGGCGTACTGCCGACTGCTTGATCGCCTCACGTTGTTGTGTCGTATCGATTGTTATCCGGATTTCGCTCATGTTACACTCCTCCGTTCAGGAAGACATCTGCACCACTGAAGAACTCGCCAATCGGACCGAACACCAGCGCCGGGAGGAACGTCAATGCACCGACGATGACGACGATTCCGATCAGCAGGACGAGGAACGCGGGGCTCTCCGTATCGAGCGATCCAATGCCCTCGGGACTGATCTTCTTCTCCGCGAGGTAGCCCGCGATCGCCAGTTGTGCTACGATCGGGACGTACCGCGCGAGCAATACCTGTAGTCCGTTGACGATGTTGTAATAGGGTGTATCGTCGGCAAGTCCCTCGAGACCGCTCCCGTTGTTCGCGGACGCCGAGAAGAACTCGTAGAGGATCTCGGAGAAACCACGGAACCCGGGGTTCGCGATCGCTTCAGTACCCAGCGACGACGTGACCGCATGTGCCTGTGGTATCAGTACGATGATCGGCAACCACAGAATCACCAGAAAGACGTATCGTATCTCCTGCCACTCCAACTTCTTGCCGAGGTACTGTGGTCGACGACCGATCATCAGCGCTCCGATGAAAGCGGTGACGATGACGAACATTAGGATGTTCAATAGCCCGGTCCCGACCCCGTTGCTGACGTTGTTTATCGCGAACGCGAACAGCAACGAGAACGTGCCCAGTGATGTCCAGCTATTGTGCATGCTGTTGACACCGCCGTTCGTCGTTGATGTCGTCGACAATCCCCAGATAGCGCTCCCGGTCGGACCGAAGCGGACTTCCTTGCTTTCCATATTGCCGACCGATTGGTCGACGGTCAGGCCATTGGATTCGACATCCATTGCCGGGTTCGCGCCCGTTTCACCGGCGATACCGACGCCGGCAAGGGCTGCGAAAATGAGGAAGAACGCCGCGACGAGAACGATCCCGTGGGTTCGCTTGCCGACCCATGCACCCCACGCATAGATGCCGGCGAACGTCCCGACCGGCATCGCCAACGTCAACACGAGGTTACTGAACGGCGTCGGATTCTCGAATGCCGTCGACGCGTTCGCGGCGTTGATCCCACCACCGTTCGTCCCGAACATCTTGATCGCCTCGATACCCGCGTGCGGACCGACGCGGATGTTCTGGATCCCCATCGTTAGCGTCTCCGCGGTCATCTGGCCGCTCAGGATGGTCTGTACGGCTCCCTGTGATATCAGGAGAACCGCGATGAAGGCCGAGATGGGAAGCAGGAACCGCACGGTTCCCTTGACGACGTTCACGTAGAAGTTACCCAACAACGGGTTCTCCTCGTTGTTGAATGCTCGAGCGAACGCGGGCATCAACCCGAGCCCGGTCGCCGGCGTCAGGAACATCGTGATACCGATCGCGAACGTGTGCGTGAACACCGACAGCGATTCGCCGCCGTAGTGTTGCTGGTTCGTGTTCGAGGTGAACGAACTCGCCGTGTGGAACGCGAGATCCCAGCTCTGGCCGTCGACGCCGACGTAGTTCATCGGCAAACCGTCCTGGAAGAACAGTACAACGTACAGCCAGACCCAGATCACGGCGTTGAACAGCACCACTGCCGCCGCGAATTGTTTCCAGTTCATCTCTCGAGTGGGGGTGATTCCAGCCACTCGATAGATGAAGCCCTCGATGCGTCCGAAGATTCCATCGAGCCGCTCCAGCCATTCGAAGTGTCTGGGGAGCGTGTGCGTGCTGTGCGCCTCGTCGCGGTAGATCCAGGCCAGGTACTCGCCGACCACGTAGATGAGGACGGCGGCGAGCCCGAAGAAGACCGCGTACTCAAGCAGTGGATGTGGGTTCGCCATGCTAGAACCTCGTCGGATAGAGCAGTACGTACGTGAGATACACTATCACGCCGATCGTTACGACTGCCAACAGCAGTTGTCCGATTGCCATGCGAGAGTGGGTGGTTGCTTAGGAGGACAAAAAGGTACCGGGACGAACCCAAATTTTTACAACACTTGTTTTGTAAAGTGTTGTTATATTTTCAGCACATACGAATAGAAGAAAATTGGGACGAGAACGAGCTTTACGGAATATACTTTGTAAAAATTAGATGTGTCTCAATCGCTCGCGTCATCCACGAGTCGTTTCCGTCGATAGTACAGCGATAAACTGCTATCGGACCGGCGCTCGACGACGAGAACGGGGTTTCTGGCCCGTTCTCGGACCGGACGTTCGACTGATCACCATCGGAACACTCGACGTCAGAGTCACCCCTGTCGTTACTCATCAATCGGCGAGCCGACGTACTCGATCAGTTCGGGGAGGTCGTCGCCGTATTCGCGATCCGCTCGAGCAGTCCCGGACGGAACGAAGTGACGGATATCGAGGCGAACATCGGCGGCGACGGCGATCGCTCGCACGGTCTCCGCCGCGAGAATCGTGTTCGGGCCGTACGCAACTGCGAGTAAAACCGCGTCGGTCTCACCCGGCGAAAGACCGGCTGCCGCCTTCGCTCCGCCGTCGTCCCAGTCACTGTCGATGGTCTCCGTAATAATAGAACAGTCCGTCCCCTGACGTATTTTGTCGACCGCTCGACGGGACAGACGACCCCCGCTACTGGACCGCGAGTCCAGTGCGAGTACGATCGCAGTGCAGTCGTGCCTCAAGCAGGTCCAGCGACCGGTCCATGCAGGTGCTTGTCCGAGCGCAACAACGCCGCCAACTGGGACAGTCCCAACCGCGTCGGCTCGCGTACGGATCCCCGCGATCGTTTCTCGAGCGGTTTGCAGCCACTCCGGGATCGGCTCGCGGACCGTCGTTCCATCGATAGCCGTCGCCGGCGGGAGGGCAGCCTACATACCGACCAGCAGAATCGAGTCGTTCTGATCGAGACCAATCGGAACCGCAACTCGGTCTCGAGCGGTTTGAATCGAATGTCGCGAACCGTGCTGTGCGTCCGGCATGTCGGCCTGGACCTGCCCGTCGACGATTTCGATTCCGATCCGAGTTTCAGTGATCATAGTGATCGCTGTGGTCCAGCGCTGTCGCCGGAATGACCGCTGCTGATCGCTGGACCGTTCCATCAAATGATACAGAACCAATAAGAAAATTATCCCGCTGTGTCGGGTCTGAACACGGCACCGACGGCCGTTTCTCACATGCACCGACCGATGTAGTGATCCCAAGCGGTCAGCGGTAGAGATCGAACCGACGGAAAACCGCCCCGAGTAAGACGGCGACCGGAATGATTTCCAGTCTTCCGACCCACATATTGACGATCAGCATCGCTTTCGCCGTTTCAGGCATGGTTGGTCCGGTGATCCCGGAATCGAGGCCGACATTGCTCTGGGCGCTCATCACGTCGAAGGGAACGTATTCTAACGGATGCGTCGCTGAAGGACTCGCAAAAGGACGGCGATGCCGATCATAAGGAAGACGATCCACAGGAAGAACACGACCGCCGCTTCCGTGTACTCCCGCTCGATCTGGTCCCGGTCCAGCGTTCGTTTTCCGAGCTGGACGTGTCGTACCGCAGTATCAGGGACAAAGACGCTGCTGATCTGCCACAGTGTCCCCTTGACGAGCGTGATGACGCGGATGAGTTTGAGCCCGCTAACCGTCGAGCCGGCCGCCCCACCGGTGAGCATCCCGAGACACGTCACCAGCACCGGTCCCGCCGTCCAGACCCGTTCCGCTCCTGCACCGACCGTGGCCGTTCCGAAACCCGTGTTCGAGGTCGCGGAGACGAACTGGAACAGCGAGACGCGAAATGCCTCCTCGAGCGTGCTATACCTTCCGTTGAGCGCCAATACCGTGGTTAGTGCGAGCGAGCCGAGGCCGAACCAGAGGAACACCCATCGAGTCTGGAGATCCGCATAGAAGTTCCGTAACTCGCCTTTGACGATCAGGTAGTGAATCGGGAACGCGATACTCCCCACCACCATCACAGGAACGACCGCATACTCGATAAGTGGGCGGCCGTAGTGGCCGATTGAGTCGGCGTGGACGGAGAACCCTCCCGTTGCGATTCCGGTCATTCCGTGATTGATCGCATCCCACAACGGCATGCCGACGATGGCGAACAGCGCGATCGACGCAAGGGTCAGGCCGAGGTAGATCCGCCAGATTTCAATCACTGTATTGATGATACTTGGATGGGTCTTCTCGGACCGAGCCTCGCTCTCGTAGAGTGTCAGCGAACCGCTCCCCGGGCGTGCGAGAATGGCAACCGTGAGAACGATCACTCCGACGCCACCGATCCACTCGGTGAACGATCGCCACCAGTGTAGCGAACGGGGCAACTTCTCTTCGACTGCAGCCATCGTCAGGCCAGTTCCTGTAAACCCGCTTATACTCTCGAAAACCGCGTCGAGTGGGTCGAGGAAGATCATGGTTGTCTAGTCTGTCGGTGGCGTATTCGTCCACGCCGGCAACGGATCGAGGGAAATCGTCCACGCGATAAGCAGGAACGGTAACCCGCCGAGAACCCCGATCATCGCCCAGGCACCCGCCGCCGTAATCATCGCCTCGAGCTTTCGAGGCGACGGTCCGCCGACAAACCACCGTGCAAGACCGATACCGATCCCGGCCATTATCGCAGCCGAAACGGCGAACGCAGGCACGGCGTAGAATTCCCGGTTAACGATCGCAACCACGATCGAGACGACCGCCATGAGCGAAACAACCTGCAAGATCCGGCCGACGTCCCGACCGATCGTATCGTGTCGAACATTCATGTCGAATTGCCAGTGAATGCCGTGACAGCATCTGACAGTGTCGCATCGTCAGTGAATACTGTCACGTTGTCTCCTGCACGAACGGTCGTTTCCCCTCGTGGGGCCCGTATATCACCATTCCGTTGAAGCGCAACAACGAGACAGCCATCCGGAAGAACACCCGATTCGTGCGATTCATTGAGGATTTGACCGTTCATCGGTGCGTCTTGGCTGACAGTTAATTCCACGAGTTCGGTTTCGTCGTCGAGATCGATGAAATCACTCACACCGGGATAGCGAACGGAGTGATAGAGATATTCCGCAATGAGCCGTTGTGGATTCTCGATCAATGTGACACCGGTTTTTTCGAATACTGGTAGGTTTTCCGGATCGTGGACGACACTAACTAAGTTCGGAACACCGTGTTCCTGTGCGAGTAACATGACCATGATGTTCGTTGCACCGATATCTGTCGTACTAATAACCGCGTCTGCACGATCGATATCGGCGTCTTTCAGCACGCTATTGTTCGTTGCATCCCCGTTAAGCACGAGACAGTCGTGTTCCGAGGAGACGGCGGATGCACGTTGTGGGTCTTTTTCGATGACAACGACATTGTTTCGGTCCTTAACTGCCATATCTATCAGATTCGATCCAATACTGCCCGCACCAATGATAATTATATACATACTGTGTCACCCATGATTCGAAGCTGTGACTCGTGATTTCGACGTACTCGGTGCAGTGCCGAGACGAACACTTGCCCTTCGTTCGCGGAAGTTGGTTGATTCATCTCAGTCACGTCAGTAGCGTCCGCATCGACGCGGCACGCTTGGTGCTCTCAGACCTTGCCAGCGATGGCACGAGCGAGAGGGAGCGGAGTTCGCAATCGACTCCCTGCACAGTAGCGGATCACGACCCCGAACTCGCCCGCGCTGCCACTTTGCAAAGTGGACAGTCGTCCACAGGTTTTTAATTCATACTCATAAGCCTATCTAAACTCGCGACGGCGCTGTCCGTGTCGATTACCTCGGTTCACATCATGAAACGACCGTTTCCACGATGCGGTTGCAGATACGGTCCCAAACGGGCCGCGTTCGGAGGGCAGTATTCAGATAAGCTGACTCCATGCGAAGACGAATGATCACAACCACTCATCAACAGTTTTTGCGTTAGCGTTACCAAAACAGGTGAAATATGGTACAATTCATTATTTTATCCTTCTAAAAGATATGTTTGACACTGGTTCGGTTTCCATGACATTCGTATCTGAACTCGAGGCCGTATCGAGGACGCTGTTCACATAAGGTCTGAAAAGTGGGGCGATCAGAGTTTTAGGAGTTTATCCACGAATTCAGCCGCCTCACCGGCTCTGGTAGCGGCGTTCAACTAGATTTTGTGGAGCGAGAAGCGACATCGCACGAACTGATACGATTGAGTATCCAGTTCCATTTGCCAGAGCCATCACTTTCGAATACTGTTTTTCTTTGGAGAATTTCGGTGTCAAGTGTCGAGATCAACAGTCCATAATTGGGTACAGAAAGCCAATCTACAGTCAACAGACGAGAAACAATCGGACCACGTTGCGCTCGACGAAACGGAGATCCAACTCGACGATCAGCGCTACTGACTATATGCTGCTGTTGCTCCCGAAGCGAACGAATTTCCACACATCAAACTCTATTCTACGTACAACCGATCTTACTGAGATGTTTCTGAAGGAGAAACACGATGTCCAAGACTCCGTGTTTCTCATCGATTCAGCCTCATGGCTCAAAGCTGTACTCCATCATCTTGGACTCCGATTTTGATACGAAAAACATAGAACTCGGTACGCCGTCAAACATCCATCTCAAGTGATAAAACGGTGTACCTTTCCGTTTAGAAACTGTTTCAGAAACGCCGACCCAGCAACCGCTGAAACATGGTTGCAGAGCTACGCATACTGCTGGAACCAGCGAGTCTGAACAATGTTGTATCGAGAGCAAGCATCTTGAAGTGAGGCTGTTCTATCGACGAAAAACGCAGCGTCATCGGCATCGTGTGTCTCGCATAGTTCAGCGAAGAACGTGTGAGCGAAAACGTCTTTTCTCATTATAGTACTGTTTGTATAGAGAAAACAATTTATTTTAGAAGCGGCTGCGACGGATATCCAATATCGCTCAACATCAAGTTGGATCACTGTCTCGTCGACCGCAACGTGATCCGGGCTTCGTCCGTCTTCCGGCTGTAGATCGCCTTTGTGAGCCCAGTTGTGAACAATTGGATATGTTCATCCAATATTGAGCATTTCAAAAATAAAAATATTTAAAATTATAATTTATCATAGTGGAAAATGTGAAACTTCATCGTCAGTTTCGTAGTTGCTTCTCGCTCCACGAATCCAATCCGGTCAGGTGGATGTAACCGCTGAGACTACCGTCTTCCGGCATAGACACTCAGAAAACGCTACGCCTCATTCTTCGATCCTAATCTGAACACAGACCATAGTACTTGCCAGTCAGACTATTAAAATTAAACAAGCACATCCCATTATAGAGGTGTTATAATATTCTAACTAATTCTTTACCCAAGCGAACAGCGACCATCACGAACCCACCCGCTAATCGACTCGTCCGTTTCGGAAAACCGGACGGCTTAATCGGGAGACCTGCCAACGAATACTATGGTTCGTCGAAGCGTTTTGTTCTCGCCCGGTAACAAACCAGAGCTCATGCGGAAAGCGACCGAGAGCGAGGCCGATGTCGTCGTCTTCGACCTCGAGGACGCAGTTGCACCGGCGGACAAGCAGGATGCACGCGAGGCCGTCCGCGAAGTGCTCGCCGAGATCGACTTCGACTCTGAGCGGGAGATTTGCGTTCGTGTGAACCCGATCGGAACGTCGGCTGCCGCCGATCTCGAGGCGATCCTCCAGGGGACACCCCCGGACAGCCTGATGCTTCCGAAAACGGAGTCAGCCGCTGACATCCAAACGGCCGACCGGCTCCTCGCGGAACACGACGCTTCGATCCCGGTTCTGTCGCTCATCGAATCCGCAGCGGGCGTCCTCCGGGCCGATGCGATCGCAGCGGCCGATGCGACTGCTGCGCTGTTGTTCGGGGCCGAGGATCTCGCGGCCGATATCGGCGCGACGCGGACGAGCGAGGGAACGGAGGTGTTGTACGCCCGCGAACGGACCGTGCTCGCGGCCAGCGCCGCCGAGATCGACGCCATCGACATCGTCTATACCGACTACGCGGACACGGACGGCCTCCGCGAGGAGACGGCGTTCGCCGCACAGCTCGGGTACGACGGCAAAATGGCGATCCATCCCGATCAAGTGCCGGTCATCAACGACGCCTTCACGCCCAGTGACGAGGACATCGAGTGGGCGGAGCGCGTCCTCGATGCCCGCGATCGGACCGCTGCGGGCGTGTTCGAAGTCGACGGGGAAATGATCGATGCGCCACTCATCGCACAGGCCGAACGCATCCTCGAGCGCGCCGGACGGTCGACGTGACCGATCCGGGAGCGAAGCGACGCCCCGTTGTTACCGCGCGTCCCTGATCCCCGCGAGCGCGTCGGGATTCTCGATACTGCTCATGTCGCCCAGGTCCTCGCCGGTGTAGAGCGCCTCGACGGCACGCCGAACGATCTTGCCGGACTGCGTTTTGGGAAGTTGGTCGACGAACAGTACCTCTCGCGGGCGGAACGGCTTCCCGAGTTCTTCGCCGACCTGCGCGCGCAGTTCCTCGCGGAGGTCGTCGGTCTNCGAACAGTACCTCTCGCGGGCGGAACGGCTTCCCGAGTTCTTCGCCGACCTGCGCGCGCAGTTCCTCGCGGAGGTCGTCGGTCTCCTCGGAGCCGTCCTCGAGAACGACGTAGGCGACGACGGCGGTGCCGGTGGTGTCGTCGGGTGCGCCGATGGAGGCGGCCTGGGTGACGGCTTCGTGGTCGATGAGCGCACCCTCGACCTCGGCGGGGCCGACCTTGCGGCCGGCGACGTTGAGGGCGTCGTCGGCGCGGCCGTGGAGGAACCAGAAGCCGTCGTCGTCCGTCTGGGCCCAGTCGCCGTGGTCCCACAGNCGTTGAGGGCGTCGTCGGCGCGGCCGTGGAGGAACCAGAAGCCGTCGTCGTCCGTCTGGGCCCAGTCGCCGTGGTCCCACAGGTCGTCGAACGTCGACCAGTACTCCTCGAGATAGCGCTCGTCGCCCGACCACAGGGATTTGGTCATGGAGGGACAGGAGTCGCGGGCGACGAGATAGCCGCGTTCGGTGTCCGCTTTGACGGAGTTGCCCTCGCGGTCGACGATGTCGATGTCCATGCCGAGGCCGGGGCCGCCGNCAGGAGTCGCGGGCGACGAGATAGCCGCGTTCGGTGTCCGCTTTGACGGAGTTGCCCTCGCGGTCGACGATGTCGATGTCCATGCCGAGGCCGGGGCCGCCGAGCGTACAGGGTTTCAGCGGCTGGATGGGCAGGGGCATCAGGAAACAGCCACAGATCTCGGTGCCGCCGGAGATGTTGATGATCGGAGCCTCACCGTTGCCCACGTTCTCGTGGAACCAGTGCCAGGACTCGGGGTCCCAGGGCTCGCCCGTCGAGCCCAGAACGCGCAGCGAGGAGAGATCGTGGCCCTCGAGCCAGTCGTCGCCGTGTTTGCGTAGCGCGCGGATCGCGGTCGGCGAGATGCCGAACTGGGTGAGCTNCCCAGAACGCGCAGCGAGGAGAGATCGTGGCCCTCGAGCCAGTCGTCGCCGTGTTTGCGTAGCGCGCGGATCGCGGTCGGCGAGATGCCGAACTGGGTGAGCTTGTGGCGGTCGATCATGGACCAGAAGCGATCCGGCTCGGGGTAGTCGGGCGCGCCCTCGTACATGAAGACGGTGCCGCCGAACGTGTGGGTCCCGATCACCGTCCACGGCCCCATCATCCAGCCGATGTCCGACACCCAGAAGAACCGNTCCATCCCGAAGTGGACCTCCTTGGCGGGCTGAACGAGTGCGCCGGCGTGGGTGTGGACGATTCCCTTCGGCTTGCCGGTGGTGCCCGACGAGTACAGCAGCATCGATTCCTGTGCACTCGGGAACGACGTCGTCTCGTACGTGTCGTCCTGGGACGTGACGGCCTCGTGCCAGTGTTCGTCGCGACCCTCGTTCCAGGGAGTGTCCTCGGCCTCGGCGAGACCCAGTCGATCGTAGACGATAGTGGTGTCGACGTGGCCGACCGCTGCGATGGCCTCGTCGGCGGCCTCCTTGAGGCGGACCTCGCTCCCGCGGCGGTAGAAGCCGTCGGCGGTGAACAGGATCGAACACGCCGAGTCCGCGATCCGAGTCGCCGTCGCATCGACGCCGAACCCGGAGAAGATCGGCACCGCGATTGCACCGATCTTGAAACAGCCATAGAGGATCGAGATCACCTCTGGCACCATCGGCATGTAGAGACCGACGGTGTCACCAGTGCCGACGCCGCGTTCCTCGAGCGCGTTCGCGACCCGATTCGACTGGCGGTGAAGATCGTGGTAGGTAACCTCGCGAACCTCGCCGTCTTCGCCCTCCCAGAGGCAGGCAACGTCGTCACGCGTCTCGCTGTCGACCGCGTGACGGTCCACGACGTTGTGGGCGATGTTGAGTTCGCCGCCGGGGTACCAGTCGGTGAACTGTGGCCCCTCGCTGTCGTCTCTGACCTCGTCGTAGGTCTCGTCGAACTCGATCCCGAGGTAATCGATGATCTCGTCCCAGAACCACTCGACGCCGGATTCCGGAACGCCGTCGATGTCGGTCGTCGTTCGTTCGACGAGTACCTCGTAGTCGTCGATCCCGTACTCCTGCATGAACTGCCGGACGTTCGTCGATTCGACGAACTCCTGGCTCGGTTCGTGTGCGATGTCGTCGATCTCCGATAGCTCTGTCATTCGTCGTTTATTTCCGCAGTGGAACTGCTGGTTGGCGGGCGATACGTCGATGCGAGTGGCGTCGGCCGATGGGAACACGTATTCCCTCGCCGATCGTTGCCGGGCCTATGAAGGCCGTCGTCCGAGCGAACTTCGACGACAGCGTCACCGCCTACGACGCCTACGAGCAGCGAACCGGTCGGTTCACCGCACTCGCAGAGCTGCTGGCCGCCGAGTTGTCGGCTCGAGTCGACGGCCCGTTCGAGTCCGTCCTCGACGCCGGTGCCGGCACGGGCGCGAGTACACGCGTTTTCGCCGAGCGGGCACAGCGCACAGTCGCACTGGACATCAGCCGCGAGATGCTGCGTGAACTCGAGGCCGCGCCGCGGGTGCAGGCGGACTTCGATCACGTGCCGTTCGTCGACGGCTCGTTCGACGGCGTCGCGTTTACCGCGTCGCTCTTTCTCGGTCCCGAGCCGACGGTCGCAACGCGGGAAGCGGCCCGGGTCCTGCGTCCGGGCGGGGTCGTCGGTGCCGTCGCGCCGCTTGGCTGGGTCGACGCCGACGGAACGGACGTCTTCGCGGACCTCGAGCGGGAATCGCGATCGCCGACGGGTGCCGACGCGGTCAAGACGGCGCTCGCCGACGAGTTCACCGTCACGACGGGGACGTGGCGGTTCGCGACGACGGCCGCCGACGTGCGGCGGTTCCACGCGATTCCGGCGATGGCGGCGCGCCTCTACCCGAAACTCGCCGCCGAGGAGCGCGTCGCGACGGCGCGGGATCTGCTTGGCGGCCTCGAGGGTACCGTCGAACAGCGGTGGCGATGGATCGTCGGCGTCGTCGACTGATGGTCCCCCGGCGTTCACGCCGAGGGGGATGTCAGTCGGCGTGGTCGCGTTTCAGCGAGAGCGCGGTCCGGTCGAACTCACAGACCAGCGGTTCCTCGGGATCGTTCACTTTGAACACTTCGACGTGCATGGTGACGATGCCGCGCTCGCCGTCGCTGGTCTCTCGTTTGTCGGTGACCGTCGACTGGACCCGGATCGTATCGCCGTGATAGACCGGGGTCGGATGCTCGACGTTGTCGTACGAGAGGTTCGCGACGATCGTGCCGTCGGTGGTATCGGGGATCGTGAGCCCGACGGCCAGGCTCATGGTGTAGAGCCCGTTGACCAGCCGCCCGTCGAACTGCGTCTCCGACGCGAACTCGGCGTCGAGATGCAACGGCTGCTGGTTCATCGTCATGTCACAGAACTGCTGGTTGTCGCGCTCGCTGATCGTCCGTCGCTTCTCGTGTTCGATGGTCTCGCCGACCTCGAACTCCTCGTAGTAGCGTCCTGTCATTGATGGTTGTGAAACGTTCGAAAGGTGATCAGAGGACGGTGCCGTGTTTCTTGTCGGGCAGGTCCTTCTCGACGGTCTCGTAGAAGGCAAACCGCGCCTCGAGTTCCTCCCGCAAGTCGCTCGGCGGGACGATTTCGTCGATGACGACCTCGCTGGCCATCCGGTGGACGTCGATATCCTCGCGGTACTCCTCGCGGAGTTCCTGCTCCATCCGCTTGCGCTCCTCCTCGTCGTCGATCTCTGCGAGTTTGCGTGCGTAGACCGCGTTGATTGCCGCTTCGGGGCCCATGATAGCGATTTCGCCCGACGGAAGCCCGATGACGCTCTCGGGGTCGTAGGCAGGGCCGGACATCGCGTAGATGCCCGCGCCGTAGGCCTTGCGGACGACCACCGACTGTTTCGGCACCGTCGCCGAGGAGGTCGCGTAGATCATCTTCTTGCCCTGCTCTAGGATCCCGTCTTTCTCGACCTGCGACCCGGCCATGAAGCCGGGCGTATCACAGAGGTACAGCAGCGGAATGTCGTAGGCGTCACAGGTCCAGATGAATTCGGCGGCCTTCTCGGCGGCGTCAGGGAAGATCGCGCCCGCCCGATGGGCCGGCTGGTTGGCGACGATCCCGATCGGCCGGCCGTCGATCCGGGCGAAGGCGGTGATGATCTCCGGGCCGTACTCGGACCGCAACTCGAGCGTCGACCCCGCGTCGACGATCCGGTCGATAACATCGAACATGTCGTAGCCCTTGTTGGGTTCCTGGGGGACGACGGCGTCGATGCCATCGGGTGAGGCGGCAGGTGCCTGCCCGTCCGTTCGGGGCGGAGTCTCGTCGCTGTTGTTCGGGAGGTAGCCGATGAGTTGGGCGACCAGTTCGCGGGCGTGTTCCTCGTCTTCGGCGATGAGGTCCGCACTCCCGGAGTGCTGTGCGTGGACGTCCGGACCGCCCAGTTCCTGCAGATCGATCTGTTCCCCGGTGACCATCTCGACCATACGCGGGCTGGCGATGGCCATCGCGCTCACGTCCCGGACCATGACCGTGAAGTCCGCGAAGACGGGGGTGTAGGCTGCGCCGGCGATACAGGGACCGTAAAGCACGCAGATCTGGGGCACCCGACCGGAGAGCATCGAGTGGTTATAGTAGTACTTCCCGATGCCCTCGCGGTTGGCGAAGAAGCCGGTCTGCTGGTCGATCCGCCCGCCCGAGGAGTCCATCAGGTACAACACCGGCTTGCCCGTCTTCAGGGCGCGCTGTTGCATTCGCAGGAACTTCTCGACGCCCTTTGCGGCCATGCTGCCGCGCTTGACCGTGTAATCGTTGGCCATGAAGTGGACGTCTCGCCCCTCGAACTCGGCAGCACCCGTAATCAGACCGTCGGCCGGCAACCGGTCGTCGTCGTCCTCGTCGGTGTTCGCACCGTCCGGATGCCAGTCGTCGAACGCCGCGAACTTGCCGTCCTCGAAGAGACAGTCGTCGCCGAACCAGAGGTCGATCCGGTCGCGGACGAACAGTTTCCCCTGGTCCGGCAGTTGGGCTTTGTACTTCTCCGGACCGCCCGCGAGGATGTCGTCGATCTCGTCCCGCAGCGTCTCCTCGCGCGCCGTCGGGCCGAGTTCCGAGTCCGGGTCAGCCTCGGCCGTCGCGTCGGTCCCGCCGTCGTAGGACGCGCTGCCGATCTCCTCGCCGCCGTCGGTGACGACGGTGATGTCGTCTCGGTACTGCGACGCCATCGCCTCGGCGATCGCCTGTGCCTCCGCGTCGGTCGTGTCCGTTGAAATTCGAATTCGCATCGGTGTTACTCCAGTGTCACGAGCGTATCGCCCATGTCGACGGAATCGCCCGCCGTGATCGGGACCGACTCGACCGTCCCGTCGGTGGCGGCGACGACATCGTTCTCCATTTTCATCGCCTCGAGCACGCAGACGACATCGCCGGCGGCGACCTCGTCACCCTCCTCGACGGCGACGGAGAGGATCGTGCCCTGCATCTCCGCGGTGATGGCGTCGGCGGTCGCAACCTCGGCGGTATCCGTCGTTGCGGCTCCGCCACTGGACCCGCCGCCGGTGTCGGCACTCCCGGCCGTCGACCGCGGGAGCGCATCCTCGATGACGACATCGAATCGCTTGCCGTCGACCTCGACGGTGACTTCGCTGGTCGTCGATCCCGTACCATCGCCGTCGGCGGCCGCTGCGGGACCCCAGCGCTCGACGGCCGACTCGAGCGCGTCGGCCTCGAGTTCGCGGTCGAGGTACTTCGTCGTGTGATCGCCCGAGACGAAGGTCTCGTCGTCGAGCATCAGCCGGTGGAACGGGATCGTCGTGTGGACGCCGTCGACGGCGAAGTGCTCGAGCGCGCGTTTCGAGCGCTCGAGGCAGTGTTCGCGGTCGTCGCCACTGACGATCAGTTTCCCGATCATCGAGTCGTAGTCGCCGCCGATCTCGTCGCCCTGTGCGACCGCGTGATCGAGGCGAATCCCGATGCTCGTCGGCGGCCGGTAGGTCGTCAGTTGCCCTGGAGTGGGCGCGAAGTCGGCGGCCGGGTTCTCGGCGTTGATCCGGTACTCGATCGCGTGGCCGTCGATCTCGACATCGTCCTGGGCGAAGGCAAGTGCCTCGCCGGCGGCGACTCGCAGCTGCCAGCGGACGATGTCGATCCCGGTCACCTCCTCGCTGACGGTGTGTTCGACCTGGATGCGGGTGTTCACCTCCATGAAGTAGAACTCGCCGTTCTCGACGAGGAATTCGACCGTCCCCGCGTTCGTGTACCCGGCTTCGCGGACGCCCTGCCGGGCGGCCTCGCCGATTTCGTCACGCAGATCGGCGTCGAGCGCCGGACTCGGGGCCTCCTCGATGACCTTCTGGTGGCGACGCTGGAGCGAACAGTCGCGTTCGCCGAGGTGGCGGACGGAACCGTGCCGGTCCGCGAGCACCTGGACCTCGATGTGTTTGGGTGCCTCGAGGTACTTCTCGACGTAGACCGAGTCGTTCCCGAAGTAGGCCTCGCCCTCGCGGCGGGCGCTCTCGAGGGCGTCGTCGACTTCGGCCTCGCTGCGGACGATCTTCATGCCGCGGCCGCCGCCGCCGCCTTCGGCCTTGATCGCGATCGGATAGCCGAACTCCTCGCCGAGCGCTCGCACCTCGTCGGCGTCGTCGACCGGTTCGGTCGTCCCGGGGACGACCGGGACGCCGGCGTCCTGCATGACGGTTCGGGCCTTCGTCTTCTCGCCGAGGGTCTCCATGGCGTCGCTGGGTGGGCCGACCCACGTGACGTCCGGCGTCTCCTCGACGCGGCGGGCGAAGTCGGCGTTTTCCGCGAGGAACCCGTAGCCGGGGTGGATCGCATCCGCGCCGGTTCGCTCGGCGACATCGATGAGTTCCTCCTGATCGAGGTACGATTCACTGGCCGGCGGCGGGCCGACGTTGTACGCTTCGTCGGCGTAATCGACGTGGCCGCCGTTGCGGTCGGCATCGCTGTAGACGGCGACCGTTTCACAGCCCAGTTCCTCGCAGGCAGCCATGACGCGCACCGCGATTTCGCCGCGGTTCGCGACGAGAACTTTGTCGAACATGGTCAGTAGGATTTGGGGAAGCCGAGTTCCTGGCCGATGTGGTTGTAGGCCATCTGCTGGGAGACCGGCGCGAGTCTCGTAAGGTTGATCTCACGCCACCAGCGCTCGACATCGTACTCCGTGGCGTAGCCCCAGCCGCCAAACGCCTGCATCGACTGCTTGACGGCCTCGATGCCGGCCTCGACGGCCGTCGCCTTCGCGACGTTCGTCTCGTAGCCACACTCCTCGCCCTGATCGTAGAGCCAGGCGGCTTTCTCGCGCATGAGCGACGCCGTTTCCATCCGCGCGTAGGCCTGCGTGATCGGGAACGAGACGGCTTGATGACTCCCGATCGGTGCGTCGAACACCTCGCGGTCGGTGGCGTACTCGATGGCCGTGTTCGCGGCCAGCTTTCCGATCCCCGTGCCGGCCGCGGCGAAGCCGATGCGCTCGGGGTTCAACATATCGACGAGCGCCCACCAGCCCTCGTCTTCCTCGCCCAACAGGTTCTCCTCGGGCACGCGGACGTCCTCGAGGAACACTTCGCACGACTTCGAGTAGTTGATCCCGTGTTTGGAGATCGGTGAGACGTCGATGCCGGGCGCGTCCATGTCGACGATAAAGAGGCTGATACCGTCGGTCCCCCGGTCGACCTCCGCGAGCGGCGTCGTCCGGGTGACGATGATCATGTTGTCCGCCCGGTCGGAGAAGGTAATCCACGCCTTCTGCCCGTTGAGGACGTACTCGTCGCCGTCTTTCTCCGCTCGCGTGGCGACGTTCAGCGTGTTCGTTCCCGCCTCGGGCTCGGTGATCCCGATCGAGAAGTTCCGCTCCCCGGCCGCGATGTCGGGGAGATACCGCTCCTTCTGGGCCTCGGTGCCGTTCTCGCGGATGCCGACGGCTGCCATGCCGGCGGTGAGCACCAGATACCAGGTGCCGGCCATGCCACAACCCTCGGCACAGAGCGTCTCCATCGCCAGCCCCATCTCCTGCATGCCCATCCCGGCACCGTCGTACTCCTCCGGGATCAACAGGCCGTGGAAGCCGGCATCCGCGAGTTCGTCCCAGAACCCCTGGCCGAACTCGCCGGCTTCCTCTTTCTCTCGCCAATACTCCGGTCCGTATTCGGCTGCGACCGCTTCCGCGGTCGACTGAATCATCGAACGTTCGTTGGTAGCTTCGAAATTCATTCTGTGGTTTGTCGGATTGTATATTCGTGATCGATCGTCTCGAGAGACAGTCGCTTACGTCGATGTCTCGGTCTCTTCGGCTGCATCGTCCTGCAGTTCGGTTCGGCGGATCTTCCCAGTGACCGTCTTCGGTAACTCCTCGCGGAACTCGATCTCCCGGGGGTACTCGTGGGCCGACAACTCGTCGCGCACGTGGGTCTTGATGTCTTCCTCGAGGTCCGCGGTGGGTGTCGTCCCCTCGCTGGGCACGATGTACGCCTTTACGATGTTCCCACGTTCCTGGTGTGGCTTCGGGACGACGGCGGCCTCGGCGACGGCCTCGTGTTCGCCGAGCGAACTCTCGACCTCGAAGGGGCCGATCCGATAACCCGACGACAGGATGACGTCGTCCGCACGCCCCTCGAACCAGAAGTAGCCGTCCTCGTCCTTGTGTGCGAGGTCCCCCGAGAGGTACCACTCCCCGTCCGGTCCGTCGACGAAACACGACGCGGTCTTCTCGGGTTTGTTCCAGTACTCGTCGAAGAAGCAAGGGTAGTCCCCGCGCTGGGCGATCTCGCCCGTTTCACCGGGCTCGAGGACGGCACCGGTTTCGGGGTCGACGATGTCGGCCTCGATGCCAGGGAGCGGCTTGCCCATCGAGCCGGGCCGCAGCTCCATCGTCGGGTAGTTGTTGATGATCATGTTGCCCGTTTCCGTCTGACCGTACGTGTCGAGGATGGTGACGCCGAGTTCGTCCTCACCCCAGTCGACGACGCCGGCGCTGAGCGGCTCGCCGATCGAGAGCGCGTGGCGCAGGTCGAGGTCGACATCGGCGAGGACGGACTCGTTCTCGCGGAGCATCCGATAGGCCGTCGGGACCGAGAACAAGACGGTGATCGGATACTCGTCGAGCAGAGCCGCCCACGTTTCGGGGTCGAACTCGCCCTCGTAGGTGAACAGCGAGGCCCCCCAGAACCAGGCACCCAGGGTGTTGATCACGCCGGTCAGCCAGCCCAGATCGCCCGTACTCCAGTAGAGGTCGCCGGGCTGGAGATCGACGGCGTACCGCTGGGTCGCCGCCACGCCGGCCACCCAGCGCTGTTTGTGGCGGACGCCCTTCGCCAACCCGGTCGTCCCCGACGTGTAATAGAGCAACGCGTCGTCCTCGCCGCCGGTTTCGGCGGCGTCGTACGCCGTGCTCGCTCCGTCGAGTGCCGTGTTGAAGACGACATCGTCCGCGGGTGCGCCGCCACCGCGGTCGACCGTGATGACGTGTTCGACCGTCGGCGCGTCCGCGAGGGCGTCCGCGACCGTCTCGCGGTTGTCGGTCGTCGTCACGACAACGTTCGCATCGCAGTCGTCGAGCCGGTAGGAGATGCCGTCCGGTCCGAACCGCTCGTTGACGCTCCCCCAGACGGCCCCCCGCTTCAGCGTCCCAACCATCGCCACGTAGTGTTCGGGAATCCGTGGCATATACGAGAACACGCGGTCACCCTGTTCGACGCCCAGCCCCTCGAGGACGTTCGCGAACTGGCTCGAGCGGTCGGCCAACTCCCGGAAGGTCAGCTTCGTCAACTCCCCGTCGGTCCCAACCTGATAGAGTGCGACCGTCTCGCGTTCGGTCGCGTGCCGATCGGCGACCTCGTGTGCGATGTTGAGCTCCCCTGGTGCGTCCCAGTCGGCTTCCGCGTAGATGTCGTCCCACGAGAATTGCTCCCGTTCGGCCTCGTAGTCGGACAGGTTGTGGCTGGACACCATACACCGCCCCGCAATTCCCTCACCATATATATCTGTACCGGTAAATTCTGCATTGAGAATAGCATAACACTATACATGATAGTATCTATTTGGGGGCTCTTTTGCGATACCGTCTTGCGTAAACGTATCTGTTTACAGTATATGAGAGTACAGATATGTCAGATCGAAAGTGTTCGGCTTCGCGTCCGGCTCTCAGCTCTCGTCGCGTTCGTCGTCGCTTTCCGCGTCGTGACGGCTGTTCCAGGCCTGTCGAGCAACGTCACGAACGGATTCCGGGAACGACTGTTCGAACGCGACTCGCGGGGCGATGTAGGAATCCTCCCAGCGGGGGTCCCAGGCCGCGTTCACGTACAACCGAGAGCCGGTTTCCCCGTCCTGACGGTATCGGGGCCGCTTCGCCGCCGGCGCGGCCGATTCGCTGAAGACCCAGTCTCGAGACGGGTGCGCTTTCACCCAGATATCGCCGAGGACGCGCCCGAGGTCCCGCGGCGAGACGTCCTCGTCGACGATAACGACGGTATCGAACAGCGACGAGAACGTAAAGAGGATGTTGGCGAGTTGCCACTCGAAGCCGGCATAGAGGACATCCGTGGCGACGAAGCAGATTCCGAGTTCGGTCTCCGCAGGCAACAGTACCCACTCGACGGGCGAGATCCCCCAGTAATCGTTGACCCGGTGGTACAGCGACGCTGCCGCCGAGACCCCGGTGAGTTGTACGTCGTCCGCGAGCGGCCGTCCGACGGGGGCAAACGGGAGCACCGGGTCGTCGGTCGCGATCACTCGCTCGATAGAGAGAGCCAACGGCGTGCTCGCGACGACGTGCTCCCACGCCTCCTGCCGGTCCGACTGGAAGTCGGGGTGTCGATCCTCGACCGTCGTCTCGATGACCAGTTCCGTCGCACTCGGGACGAGACCGCCGTTCGTCGGGACGAGCGGGACGTTGTCCGCGACGCCACAGTCCTGTACCGGATGTTCGATACATCCCGTGACGGCGAGCAGATAGGCGGTCGTAAGCGCCGCCGGCGGCACGCCGAGAGCGATCGAAAGCGTTCCACCGTCGTCCAGCAGCGACGAGACCGCGGCGGGCGTGTACACGCCGAGCGTGTCGTCGCTGATGACGGACCCGTAGATCGGTGCCCAGTGCGATCCGTCGGCCGTCGAGACCGACACGATTCCCAGAGTCAGCGAGGGCCAGACGTCGTCGGTTCCCCGCGGCAAATTCAACTCCTGGACGCCGTCGACGGTGCGTGAAGCAGCCTGGCCCGCGTACGTCGGTTCCACACCAGCAGCCGGACCAAGGGCCGTGATCGTTTCCAACAGGGTCACGAACGGCGCGTCGGGATCGAGTCCGAGACCCAAGGCGAGCCGCGACCACGGGTAGGAGTCCCGGTGTCGCATCTGATCGGGACCGCTGAACGTCCCGCTGGCGAGGTCGACACCGTCGGCTCGTTCGTATCGGAGCGCCGGCCCGCTTGCGCGGAGCGCTTCCGCCGCGACCACGTCTACAGGGACATCAGCAGGTTCGTCGAGGGTCACGAGGTCATCGTCGCCCGCCAACCCCCGTAGGTACTGTGCGAACGGAATCATCGTGACTCACCGGTTCGCTCCTCGAGGAGGTCGAACGGTGCCGGCGAGACACCCGCCTCGACGAGGCGTTGCTGCGCTCGCTTTCGCAGCAATTCGTCTTCGGGACCGTCCGCCGCCGGCCGGTCGCTGGTCGCGTCGATGTACGCCTTCGCGGTCTTGGCTTTCGAAGTTCCGACATCGGCGCTGCCCTTCTCGTCGGGGGTCTGGTAGATGTTGAGGGGGACTTTCGGCATCCGCTCGACGCCGAACTGGTGAAAGTCCGCGTCCGGATCGGCCTCGAGCGCGATCGCCGTCAGTACGGCCCGCGGGTCGAGCGGATCGGTGTCGGCGTCGACGAACACGAAGAAATCGATGTGAAGCATCCCCCAGGTCGTAAACACGAAGTTCGCCAGTTCGTGCAGGGAGCCCGGATAGGGACGGTCCGTCGCGATGACCCAGACGGTCCGAGAGGTAAAGCGCCACGGGACGGCCATCGTGACGTCGAAGCCGGCCGCGCGAAGGCCGAGGGTCGCGTCGGGGCCGGCCGCAGCGGTCTGGAGCGTGCTGCTCGAGTTCTGGCCGTATCCGACCCCGGTTCCTTCGACGCAAAACGGCACCCGCGGCTCGGTGCGGCGGGTTATCGCGTCGACCGCGAACACCGGCATGGACCGCCGCGGCCCGTTCATGTACCCGAAGTAATCGCCGAACGGCCCCTCGTCGAGTCGCTCGCCCGGAAGCACCCGCCCCTCGAGGACGAGTTCCGCCGTCGCCGGGACGTAGAGGTCGTTCGTCTCGCACGCGACGAGGTCGACCGGGCCGTCCTTCAAGCCGCCCGCGAAGGCCGCTTCGCTCCGGCCGGTCGGAATCCACATCTCCGTGCTACACTGGACGGCCGGTTCAGCGCCGAGGACGACCGCGACCGGCATCGGTTCCTCGCGCGGTTCGTAGTCGTAGTAGTAGAGGTTCGGTGCCTGTTCGCCCGCCAGAAACAACAGGCTCGCGAGGGCGTCGTCGTGGATCATCATCCGATGGTTCGACCAGTGTCCCCACTGGGTCTCCGGGTCC
Source organism: Natrinema pallidum DSM 3751 (assembly GCF_000337615.1). Lineage (GTDB taxonomy): Archaea > Halobacteriota > Halobacteria > Halobacteriales > Natrialbaceae > Natrinema > Natrinema pallidum. The sequence continues at coordinate 10,006 of NZ_AOII01000113.1, read as the reverse complement.
GGCGCGACGACGGTGTGGAGGTTGGAATAGCGCCCGCCATCGCCCTGATGGAGATACGGCCAGGGGATCGACAACAGGTCGACATCCGCCCCGGTATCGACGACGGCCTTACAGGGGGCTGCGTCGCGGTCGACGACCCGCGGCTCCCGGGGTGATCGAAGCCGATCCACGACCGCTTCGTAGTACGCTGCACCGGACAGCCCGGACGGCAGCCCGAACGCCTGGGCGAGGTGGTCCCACGGTCGACACCGCGGGCCACGATACGGGTCGCCGACGAGCGACGCGTCGATCGCGGTCTCCCCGATCGACTCGAAAACCGGTACCTCACCGTCCGAACGGTTCGCAAGCGTCGTGATCGCGCTCACCTCGAGATCCCACGATCTGTCGTCGCCGAAGGAGACGAGAGCAGCCGCATCGTCGAGAGACTGGAGGAACTCCCGGAACGACGGCCCCGTCATGACTCGTGCTCCGAGCGGGCGCGTCGGAGCGGATCGTCCTCGAACTCCGTCCGAACGTTCTCGTATGCATCCAGCAAGGCGGGCTGAGTCTCCGCGAGATACTGAAACGATAGTTCCCGAAGGGCCTCGGCAGTTGAATCGTACTGCCCTGATTCGACGAGATACCGCAACACCACTTTGAGATCGTCGGATCGCGTGTTAACGATGTTCGAGGTCGTTTCTTGATCGCTCGCGAGTCGACGAAGGAGGTCCTCGTTGATACCCGCGGAATCGATCTCGTCAATAAGTTCGATATAGCGCTCCTTACTGACGTTTTCGTGTGGTCCAGCGACGACGGTCAGCGGGGACGGATCGGTGAGATCGTCGGGTTCGCGAGCGATCCGGACTCGAGCCTCGAAGATACGCTTCGTCTCCGCATCGGTTATCTGGAGTGTCGTTTCTGTGCGCTCGTCGTCGGGCAGATGCTCTTCTGCTGTGATGTAGTGGTTCGACATGGCCTCCACGTTGTCGTTTCCGCGGCCCGCGTCTCGCGGTTGCACGAGCCAGTACGCGTTGCTATTCTCGTTCTCCCCCTAAAGAGGATAGGTTCGTCCGATCGCGGAGTCGGACCGTCCGGGCCCACCTCCCGTGGCTGCGCCGGAATAGCCGGAGGGCGGGTGACACGGAACGCAACGGTACGTGGGATAGAAATATGATCACAGCCCGAATTGGGACGGATAGATGCCGACTGACGAGACGGACGACGACGCGGAGCGATCATGGATAGACCGACTCATCGACCTCGTATGGATTCTGCCGTAACCGTACACCACGCCGAGGTCACCGTACGCATCGGTCACCCGATCCGATGCCAGTGACACGCGTCGTGTTCATCGCGGGAGCAACGATCATTTGATGAGTATCCCGAAAGTGTTTGAAAGTGATGGATTAGAAAACAAATCCCATATATGATTGGTTCCAACACGTATCGGTTTCTATGTATTCCGGCTCGAGACCGGCCCCATGACGATAAAGTACCGCCGTGAGAACGATGCTAGAGCAACGAAAAGCACGGCGGCTGTCGCCCGCTGTGGTCTCGCGACTGATCCAGAGTCGGTAATGTCGGCCGTTTTAGCCGGTATAAGTATCGATCCGGCCTCCCCTGTGGATCGCACTGGTAGCCGGTTGGGTCCCGCTGTCGGCCGACTCTCGGCTCCGTTCTCGAGTCAGTGAATGCACCCGCTCGAGACGAACCTCTATGGAATAGAGAGTATCTCTAGAGCCGATTATTTAACGAAAATAGAAATGCTCGCCACGGTTTCGAGTCGTGTTCGCTGCCACACCGACGGCAGTGAGTCACCGTTCGGAACTGTCGATCGACCCCGGCGGCAAAAGTTTACACACATACGAATGTAACTCCACGGCGGACGGGAGACACGCGGACGGGAGCACGGGAGCGTCCGACTCGCTCGAAACGATCTGTCGACCTACCCCGCGGACCATGCTACTCCGCCGGGGGTTCCCTCACCGACGCTGTTACTCGTTCCGACAGTGCCGAATCGCATGTCTATGGGGCGTGTATGTCTGTCATCGGCCGATTTGTCGTCTACGATCCGTTCACCGCTCGAGAGCCGTTTCAACTCCTCCGAAACGTCATGTCCCCACTGGCTCGGGAGGGAACCGTCTACTCATCACGTTCGGAAGCGTTGCGTGATCGTTCGGTGGACTCGCCCGCTGGTGCCATTTTTTCAGTCCCACACCGAATCCACGACCTCGAACTCCCCCTCCTCGGCGTGGGACGATCCTCGAAGAACTCTTCGACAGAGCCGAACGTTTACTATGGCCGCAACGAAACGGGCTCGTAATGACGGGCACATCGAACCGGTCGGTCGAACGGGCGTTCAGGATCGTCGACGAACTCGCGGCAAACGGGAGCGGGCGGGTCTCCGAGCTGGCGGAGCGCCTCGATATGCCCGTCAGTACCGTACACAACTACCTCCAGGCGCTCGTCTCGACGGGCTACGTCGCCGTCGAGGACAAGGAATACGCGACGACGACACGGTTTCTCGAGGTCGGGCACCGACAGCGCCACCGGCTGGAAGTGTTCAAGGCCGTCAGCGACGAACTCCAGGATATCGCGGCGGAAACGGGCGAACACGTCACGCTGCTGGTCGAGGAAAACGACCAGTGCGTGATCGTCGCGGTACAGGAAGGACCCGACGCGGTCAATCTGTTCGCGTACCCCGGCGCGAGAATGCCGCTTCACGCGGCAGCCCCCGGGAAAGCGATCCTCGCACACATGCCCGACGACCGCGTTCGGGAGATCATCGACCGCCAGGGACTCGTCGAGATGACGAAGCGAACGATCACGGACCCCGACGTGCTCTTCGACCAACTCGAGCGGATCAGAGAACAGGGGTACGCCGTCGACGAGGGCGAACGAATCGCGGGTATGGTCTGTATCTCCGCGCCGGTACTCGACAAGGGAGACCGTATCCGCGGTGCGATCTGCGTCTGTGGCCCCCAAAGCCGCATCGACGAGGCGAGGCGCGAGGAGATCGCCGAGATCGTCCAGCGGGCGGCGAACGTGACACAGGTCAACCTCGATTACGTCTGATCGGGACCGGCCACACGTGTCGCCGTCCGAACGCGGCCGACCGAGGCCCGCAATGCCGACGGTGGCCGCCGGCAACCTATCGGCCGACGAAGTCGGGCTCGCCGTCGCCGAAGAACGCCTCGAGTCCGCGTTCGTAGTCGTCCGTTCGTGTCGCGCCCGCGATTGCGTCCGTCTCCGCCGCGAGCTGGCGCTCGAGCGAGCGGTCGTAGCTGTCGGTCAGCAGTTGCGTCGTCGTCCCGAACGCGTGGGTCGGTCCGTCGGCCAGGTCGGCGGCCACGTCGGCCAGCCGGTCGTCGAACTCGTCGGCGGGAACGACCTCAGTTGCCAGCCCCAGTTCGCGGGCCTCTTCGGGGCCGATGGGCTCGTCTCGGAGGACGATCTCCTTGGCGGTCCGGAGACCGACCAGTCGCGGCAGGAAGAACGTCGCGCCACCGTCACCGGTCAGTCCGATGCCCGGATACGCGAACGTGAGCGTCGCGTCCTCGCCGAGGACGAGCAGGTCGGGGAACAGCGTGAGACTGAACCCGATCCCGGCGGCGATCCCGTTGACGCCACCGACGACCGGCGTTTTCGCACGGTGGAACTGGACGATGGCTTCGTGGGCCCGCCCGGCTAGCTCCCGAATATGTGCCGCGTCGGAGTCGTCACCCGAGAGGGCGGTGAGATCGGCTCCCGAGCCGAAGAAATCGCCCGCGTGCGTGAGCACGATACACCGCGTGTCCGGGTCCTCGCCGAGGGTCGTCGCCACCGAAACCAGTTCGTTCGCCATCTCGAGGGTCAGCGCGTTTCGCCCGGCCGTGCTATCGAGCGTCACCGTTGCAACGCCGTCGTCGTGCTCGATCGAGAGGTTGTCGTATGCGACCATCGATCTGGCGTTCGCGGCCGTCTCGCTTAACGGTTTGCGCTTTGCATCGGACCCGGCCGGTTCTGGGGAAGCCGATCTAGACCGCGTCGGTCAGATCGAGGGGGTCGTCGACGAACAGCTGCGGCTCCATCTCCGCGAGGTCGTCGGCCACGAGCGGCTCGAATCCCATCTGGTCGAGGACATCCGTATCGGGATCGAGCCCCGGCGCGACCTCGGTGAGTACGAGGCCGTCCGCAGTGAGTTCGAAAACGGCGCGCTCGGTCACGTAGACGACCGGCTGCTCGGTTTCGACGGCGTACTCGCCGCTGAACGTGATCTGCTCGACCGACTCGACGAACTTCGGGCTCGTTCCCTCGCGTTCGATCGCGAGCGTCCCGTTTCCGGTCGCGATCTCGAGGCCGTCGGTCGTCAAGGTTCCACAGAAGACGACCTTGTCGGCGTTCTGGGTGATGTTGATGAACCCGCCACAGCCGGGCAGTTGCGAGCCGAACCGGCTGACGTTGATGTTGCCCGTGGCATCCGCCTGTGCCATGCCCAGGAAGCCGATGTCGAGTCCGCCGCCGTCGTAGAAATCGAACTGCTGGGGCGAGGAGACGAGCGCCTCGTGATTGACCGCGGTCCCGAAGCTGATCCCGCCGGACGCGGCACCGCCGACGGGTCCCGACTCGACGGTCTGGGTAATCTCGTCGTCGACGCCGCCGTCGGCCGCGACGGCCGGCACGAGTTCCGGGACGCCGACCCCGAGATTGATAACCGAATCCGGCTCGAGTTCCATCGCGGCGCGGCGGGCGATGATCGCGCGGGCATCGAGCGGACGGGCATCGCTCTCGTCGTCAGCCGGTCGCTTGATCTCGCCGCTGTAGGCCGGGTTGTAGTCCTCGGCGTACGTCTGCTGGTGGTGGCTCGGCGGCGCTTCGACGATGGAATCGACCAGCGCGCCGGGGACGGCCACGTCGCGAGCGGTGAGCGTTCCCGAAGCCGTGACGCGCTCGACCTGTGCGATCACCGTCCCACCGGAGTTGTGGGCTGCCTGAGCCATCGCCAGCGCGTTCGAATCGAGCGCTTCCCGCTCCATGGTGACGTTCCCGTCTTCGTCGGCCGTGGTCCCCCGGATGAGCGCCACATCGATCGGCACCGAGCGATAGTAGAGGTACTCCTCGCCGTCGAGAGTCACGAGATCGACGAGGTCCTCGTCGGTGACGTCGTTTGCCTTCGCTCCCTCCTGTCGCGGATCGACGAACGTCCCCAGCCCGACGTGGGTGATCGTCCCGGGTTTGCCCGCAGCGGTGTCGCGAAGCATGTGATCCATCACGCCGAACGGCAGGTTGTAGGCCTCGATCTCGTTCGCGACGATTCGCTCCATCAGGTCGGGGGTAAAGCCCCAGTGGCTCGCGATCGTCCGCTCGAGCATCCCGTCCTGAACGAGGTGTGACAGGCCACGCCCCTGTCGGTCGCCCTCCGCGGCCGGATGATACAAGGTGAGCGAGCCGGGCTGGCCGGTTTCGGCGTACCGCTCGCCGAGCGCTTCGAGGACGTACTCGGGGAGTCCGACGGCGACGAAGCCGCCGATGCCGATCGTATCGCCGTCGTCGATGCGTTCGATAGCCGCCTCTCTGGACTGCCGAACTGTCATACCTACTCCTCGCAAGGGACGCTATTTTTAGTTACCTATCGCCGGCTCTCGAGCCGCCGCATCGACCGAAACACCGGTCTCGGAGCGTGCGCTCGGGGAGTCGATAACCCGCTGTTGCTGTTGCGCACCGAGCGGAGACGCTGGACTGTCGCTCGATCGGACGGCTCGGGACGGTGACCAGCGGAATCGTACGCTTTACTATCCCGCTCACGAAAGTCCACGTATGGAGTTGACGAACGAACAGCAACTCATACGGGACACGGTTCGAGAGTTCGTCGAGACCGACGTTCTCGAGGGGATCGACGAGCACGATGCGGACCAGACCTTTCCGGAAGACGTCTGGGACGGGCTCGCGGAGCTCGATCTGACCGGGCTGACGGTTCCCGAAGAGTACGGCGGGTTCGACGCCGACGAAGTGACGTACAGCATCGTCAACGAAGAACTGGGGCGGGGACATCTGGCGGTCGCGACGGCCCTGTCAGTCCACTGTCTGGCGACATCGTGTATCCGCCAGTTCGGAACGCAGGAGCACAAAGACGAGTGGCTGCCCGAGATGGTCGACGGCCGCCCGGTCGGCGCGTTCGCGCTGTCCGAGCCCGACGCCGGCTCGAACCCGGCGGAGATGAGCACCGAGGCCCGACTCGAGGACGGCGAGTACGTCATCAACGGGAAGAAACAGTGGATCACGAACGGCAAGCGGGCGGGCGTCGTCGTCCTGTTCGCGAAGACCGATCGCGACGATCCCGACACCGTGACGCAGTTCCTGGTGCCAAAAGACGCGCCGGGGCTGGAAGTCGGCAAGAAGGAGGACAAACTCGGACTGCGCGCCAGCGACACGACAACGTTGCTCTTCGACGACGTACGCATCCCGGAAGCGAACCGGCTGACGGAGGTCGGCGACGGACTGAAGGCCGCGTTCTCGATCCTGACAGGCGGTCGGATCGCGATCGCCAGCCAGGCCGTCGGCGTCGCTCAGGCCGCCCTCGACGCCGCCGTGAGCTACGCCAACGAACGCGAACAGTTCGGGGAGCCGATCATCGAGCATCAGGCGATCGCCCACAAGCTCGCGGACATGCAGACCGACGTACAGGCCGCACGGCTGCTGACCCGCGACGCCGCCCGAAAGAACGACGACGGACTCGATCCGCAGGCGGCAAGCATGGCCAAGTACTTCGCGAGCGAGACGGCAGTCGATGTCGCGAACGAAGCGGTGCAGGTCCACGGGGGCTACGGCTACACCAAGGACTTCGACGTCGAACGCTACTACCGGGACGCCAAGATCACCACGATCTACGAGGGGACCTCGGAAATACAGAAGGAAGTCATCTCACGCCACCTGTCGGAGTAGCGTTACTCGTACTCGTAGAATCCGACGCCCGTTTTCTTGCCGAGGTCGCCGGCCTCGACCTTCCGTTTGAGGAGGTAGGCGGGCTTGTACCGGTCACCGAGTTCCTCGTGGAGCGTCTCGGACGCGTGGAGACAGACGTCGAGGCCGATGTGATCCGCCAGCGTCAGCGGTCCCATCGGGACGTTCGTACCCAGTTCCATCCCCGTATCGATATCCTCCTTCGAGGCGACGCCCTCGTCGTAGGCGCGAATCCCTTCGTTGATCCACGGCATCAGGATGCGGTTCGTGACGAAGCCGGGCTTGTCGTCGGCTTCCCACGTCGTCTTCCCCAGTTCTTCGGCGAACGCGTGTGCCAGGTCGGTGACTTCGTCGGTCGTCTTCTCGCCGACGACGATCTCGACGCCCTCCATGATCGGCACCGGATTCATGAAGTGCAGGCCGACGACGGCGTCCGGCCGCTCGGTCGCGCTCGCGATCGACGTGATCGAGAGCGTGCTCGTGTTCGTCGCGAGGACGGCATCGTCGCGACAGATCGCGTCGAGGTCGGCGAACACGTCGCGCTTGACCTCGAGGTCCTCGAGTGCCGCCTCGACCACAATGTCACAGTCCGCGAGGTCGTCAAGGACGGTCGTGCCGGTGATTCGATCGCGAACGTCGGCGGCTTCCGTGTCGGTCAGTTGCTCTCTGGCGACGAGCCGGTCGAGACTGTCCGCGATCGTCTCGAAGCCGTTGTCGACGTACTCCTGTTCGATATCACGCATCACAACGTCGTAGCCCGCGGTTGCGGCGACCTGTGCGATACCGCTGCCCATCGTCCCCGCGCCGACGACGCCGACGCGGTCGATCGTCTCTAGCTGTGGAGCCATCGTTCGGTGATGCTCGGACGGTCGTAGTAAAGCTCCCGACTCTCGTCAGCGGCGACGACTGTGGTCGCGCACCGATGATCGCCGTTCGACACAGCGATATCTCACGACTGGACGCACACGACGGTGTCCGTGCCGAGGCCGAAGTTCGACGACCGACCGGACGATCAGTTCTATCCGGCCGCGTGAGGCGACGCTGTCCCCGTTACAAGCCGTGTTTGTGCTGCTCTTTCTCGCGGAGTTCGACGCGGCGGATCTTCCCGCTCGAGGTCTTGGGGAGTTCCGCGGTGAACTCGATCCGGCGGGGGTACTTGTAGGGAGCCGTCTCTTCCTTCATGAACGTCTGGAGATCGTCTTTCAGTTCCGGACTCGCCTCGTAGCCGTCAGCGAGGATCACGTAGGCTTTGACGACGCTGCCGCGCTCCTCGTGGGGACTATCGACGACGGCGGCCTCGGCGACGGCGTCGTGGCTGACGAGCGCGTCCTCAACCTCGAAGGGGCCGATCCGATAGCCCGACGAGATGATGATGTCGTCGGCCCGACCCTCGAAGAAGAAATAGCCGTCCTCGTCGCGGGAGGCGAGATCGCCCGTCCGATAGTACTCCCCGGAGAACGTCTCCGCGTCGAGATGGGGCTTCTCGTAGTAGCCATCGAAGATCGCCGGTGAGTCGACCGGGACCGCGATCTCACCGATCTCGCCCGTCTCGACTTCCTCGTCGTCGTCGACATCGATGATCGTCGCGCCGACGCCGGGCGTCGGCTTACCCATGCTCCCGGGCTTGATATCGATCCCGGGATAGTTCGTCACCAGGGCGACGGTCTCGGTCTGACCGTACCCGTCCCGTGGGGTGACGCCCCAGGCGTCTCGAATGCGCTCGATCGGGTCGCGATTGAGCGGTTCGCCCGCCGAGAGCGTATCGTTGAGATCGACATCATAGCTCTCGAGGTCGGCGTTGGCGAGCATCCGGTACTGGGTCGGAACGGCACAGAGCTTGGTGACGCCCTCCGACGACAACAGTTCGAGGAAGGTGTCGGGCTCGAACGCGCCGTCGTAGATGAGCTGCGTCGCACCGGTCGTCAGCCCGACGCCGACCGGACTCCAGAACCACTTTGCCCAGCCGGTCCCGGTCGTCGCCCACAGCAGTTCGTCCTCGAGATCGGTTTCCTCGTCGATCCCCCACCAGTAGGGCGCGTTGATCCGATTGAAACAGTACTGCCAGCGGTGTTTGTGCAAGACCGGCTTCGGCTGGCCGGTCGTCCCGCTGGTGTAGTTGATCGACATCGGATCGTCGGCGGAGAGGTCGGGACCGTCGTACTCGGTCGACTGGCCGTCGATCACCGACCGGAACGTCGTCCACTGGTCGCCGTCGTCGTCTCTCCCATCGCCGTCGAGAACGATCACCCGCTCGAGGGGCGTCTCCGCGAGGATCGGTTCGACCATGTCGGTCAGCGACTCGTGGACGACGATCGTCGACGCGTTACAGTCGGTCGCCCGAAATTCGATGTCCTTCGACCGCAGCATCGACGAGCAGGGAACCAGCAGGGACCCGGTCGCGAGAGCGCCGAGTTGGACGGCGAACGCGTCGGGATGTCGCGGGAAGAGGTGCATAACGCGGTCGCCGGACCCGATGCCGAGTGCCTCGAGTCCGTTCGCGAAGCGGTTCATGCCGTCGCGGAGGGCGGCGTACGTCCGCTCCTCGCGGGCCCCGTCCTCGTCGAGAAAGCGGACGGCGACGCGGTCGCCGAACGATTCGGCGTGGTCGGCAACGACTGCGGGGATCGCGTACGATTCCGGAACGTCCCATTCGAAGCTCCCGACCGCATCCTTGTAATCTACTCCCATGGGTGGTCAATCATACCATACCGTCTTTAGTGTTTTGTCGTTCCAGATCGCATTGCCGGAACGGACTGGTCTCGGGGCGGTTCAACCGCCGAAAGCGCCGCTCGGCAATCGGGACGGAATCGATCCAAGCGGCCGGTAGCGACTCCCGCTCCCACCGGGGCCGGGTCACGCGGTCGACAGCAAGACTTTAGAACACTGGCAGAGATATTCACACTCATGTTTGACACTCAAGAGCTCGACGATATCCGCGAGCGGCGAGCGGAGTGGAAAGCGGAAACGCTCGAGCCGACGCTCGACGCTCACGGCGAGCGAAAGGAGCGGTTCGCGACGGTTTCGAACCACGAGGTCGATCGGCTCTACACGCCAGCGGACATCGCCGATCTCGATTTCGACGACGATC
>NZ_AOII01000112.1 GCF_000337615.1 Natrinema pallidum DSM 3751 | reverse complement strand
ATCCGATGTCTGCTGCCTGTTCATGTCGCGTCCGTTGAACGCTTCCTACGAGACAGTACCGAAATCAGCTCGGGCTAAACACATACGAAACGTCTATATGGATCTCTCGGGGTGGCTGCCGAAGTACATCGACGAGCAGGTACTGCAGTATGCGGGCTCGGTCCTCAGTGACAAGGTCATGTTCGGGACGGACTACCCGATGATCCACCCGGACGAGTGGCTCGAGTCGTTCGCCGCTCATACCGACTACGACGAGGCGACCCAGCGGCGACTGCTCTTCGAGAACGCGGCGGAGTTTTTCGGACTCTAGGTCACACTGGGGCGGGACAGTCACGGGCGCGATCCTTTCTTGTACTGGCCGTTCGGTTCTCCCGAGACCCGGCCGCAACCGGTCCGGATCGAATTATAAAGCCACGATATATAGTTGTGAATCTATATTGGGACTCCCACACACCATTCGGTCGACGACGAATTCGCACGCCAGAATCGCGGGAATGAGCGTCCGTCTCGGGGCGGATCGTCCCGCTCAGAACGGGGGACGATCCGGGATGCCGGTGCTGAGCCGGGAACCCCGCCGAGCGGCTGGTTTATCCTTACAACAATAGGAACGTAAGACAATCAGCGGCGTAACAACTACCGGTTCGGTGATCCGTGGCTGCGAGCCGAACCCATCCACCCGACCGGTCGACGCCCGGACGGACAGTTTACCGAGGACGTACCGATGGCCCCTTTGATGAGGACAGGACCAGCCATCGCGAAAGAATCGAGGCGACGGTGAAAGCGGATACGCTTCGATCGGACCGTCGATCCGTCTCCGAGTTACTCGTCCGTCACGTGGATCGTCTCCTCGACGACCATTCGCGGCCCAGCACCGACATCGATGAATTCGGCAGCGTCATCCATGACATCCGTTCCGACAGCCGAGGCGAACGCCTCGTTCATCGCTTCGACGCTCTCGAAGGAGAGGTTGAGAACGCCGTCGTACTCGGCCTCGTCCGGTTCCGTCGGGACCGACGTGCTGTAGCGTTTCAGTCCGGGGAGTTGGGCCGCGATCGCCACGTGCTCTCCTCGCCAGCGGTCGACGAATTCCTCGTGGGTGTAGCCGTCCGCTCTGATGAGGACATCGACTACCGTTATCATGCATGTCACCTCTCACGATCCGACGACTTTGCTCTATCGGTAGGACCGGTCTCACCGCACGTTCCGAACGACGGGTCCGGAAACCATGTCCGACCGGGCCGAGTCGGCTGTAAACACACGAGTCGATATCCGCAGTTTCGGACAGGACACTAACCGAAAAGATCCCTGAACAAGGCAGCCTGCGCTCGGCGAAGTCGTTCGAGAAACGCCGACTTGCTAATGCCGATCGCATCGGCGACGTCGCTCGCATCCGCCTCTCGAGGGACGGTAAAGTAATTCAGTTCCAGAGCGTACTGGATGCTCTCGACCTGGGTGGGTGTGAGATCCCATCGACTGGCGACCGGTTCATCGTCCTCGCCGTGGAGTTGATAGATGCGTTCCAACCGAACGCCGACCGTTTCGCCGGCTGTTTCCATGACGCCGTCGAGGACATCTCGACCGACGACCGCCCCGGTTAACAGCGCTTGGCCGGCCCGGTATTCGATGGAGTCGACTAGCAGGCCGGCGCTGATGAGTTGGTGGATAATACAGGGCTGTTTCGACAGACAGCGGAAATTATCCCGGTTGTCCGTTCGCGAACGGTGGAGGTACCGTATTCGGTCGTCACCGTCGAGCGTTTCGGCGAGTTCGTCGTGCGGCGAGGCACTGAACTGCAACAGCACGTTCCCATCGCTTCGCAACTGCGGTGGCTGGGCAACGATATCCGTCCCCGTCACCCGCGTCGCCTCCGCGAGCGGGCAGTCGTCACCCGTGATACGGAACTCGACGATCAGACAGTCACTGATCATTACGCGTCGGTACGGCGGACCCAAATATAAACCCCCGACATACGCGGGTCAACCGGTAAGGTACCATACCACGATACATCGCGTATGGACCTCGAGACAGTCATGGAACGGGCAGGGCCCAGGGAGTTCGGGCCGGGGGACGAACTACCCGAAAAATATCGCAAAGCCGCGACTCGAATGATCCAATTTCACGCCAACAGCGAAGTCATGGGCGGGTACCTCGATAAGACGTTTACGCGAAAGGCACCCTCGCTCGATCGAAAACTGGCGAACACGGCGAAAGTGCAGGACGAAATCGGCCACGCACAGTTGCTCTATCGCGCTGCCGAGACGCTGGATGTGAAAACGCGAGCGGAGATGCTCGACGAACTCGCGACCGGCGAGGGGAAGTTCTTGAACTGCTTTCACTATCCCGTCGATTCGTGGTACGAGGCACCGATGATCGACTTCTTCGTCGATGGCGGTGCGATGCGTCGGCAGGCGACGCTGAAGTCGACCAGTTGGACGCCGTACGCACACGCGATGGATAAGGTCTGCTTCGAGGAGGGGTTCCACGTGAAACACGGCGAGTCGATCCTCCGAGAACTCATGAACGGCTCCAAGGCGACCCAAGAGCGCATGCAGGAAACCTTCGACGTGTGGTGGCCGCGCATCCTCCAGTTCTTCGGTCCGACGAACGACGAGAGCGTACACGACGACTTCGCCCAGGCCGTCGGCCTCAAAACGGCGACGAACGACGAACTCCGAACGTCGTTCCTCAATATGTATATCCCCAAGGCCGAAAAGTACGGGTTGGAGATTCCGGAGTATCCCCGTATTTACGAGCGGGACGACGGAACGATGGCCGTTCGTGAGGACGACCTCGACTGGAAGGAGTTCTGGACCATCTCGAGGAACGAATACGAGGGTTCGACCGAACAGATCGGCTCGCGTCGTCGCCGGCAGGACGCGGTCGAATGGGTACGCGAATCGCTTGAGACGTGGGAGTCCAGTGCCGGACCGACCCCACAGACGGCCGATTAAAACCGATGATTTGGGAAGTATTCAGACAGGAGGAACCGGGCGACTCCCACGAGCACGTCGGCAACGTCCACGCACCGGATCGCGAAATGGCTACGCTGTTCGCCCGGATTCAACACGCCCGGCGAATGCAAACGAACTCCCTCTGGGTCACGCCACGGGACGAGATCGGAGAGGTCACCGCCGAAGAAGCCGCGTTCGGCGGTCGAACCGACAAATCATACCGCTGGGCGATGACGTACAACGACATCGACGCCTCGTTCGCCGAGGAAGTCGCTGACAGTGAGTCCGAACAACGCGAAGCGGCCCGCAAGCGCCGGGAGGCGCTCCGAGAGGAGGAGAACGAAGCATGAGCGAGACACCGCGACCCGACACCATCGACCGACGGGAACTATCGGCCGAACAGCAGGCCGCAGTCGAGGAGTTGCTCTTCCGACTGGCCGACGACGAATTCGTCCACGCCGAGCGCCTGACCGAGTGGCAGATTTACGCCCCGACTCTCGAGTCTGACCTCGCGATCGCCAACATCGCACAGGACGAGTTCGGTCACGCTCGCCTGTGGTATGACCTGCTCAAGCAACTCGGCTACACGGAGCCGGAGTGTATCTGGGAACGGGACCCAACCGAGTGGACTCACAGTCTACTCGTGGAACGTCCCTTCGATGCGGGCGACTGGGGTGACGCCGTTCTCCGGGGCTATCTCTACGACGTCGCCGAACGGATTCGACTCGAGGCGGTCGCCGACACGAGCTACGCACCGCTGGCGGATCGCGTCGGGAAAGCCCTCGAGGAAGAGGCGTACCATCGGGAACACGCCACCAACTGGTTGGAGCGGCTGACTGCGGACGACGATGGGCAGGCCCGGATGCAGGACGCGCTCGACGACCTCTTTCCCGCTGCGCTATCGCTGTTCGATCCCGGGCCGCGCGAGGACGATATCGTCGCGTTCGGGTTCCGGACCGAATCGCTCGCGGCGATGCGTACCGAGTGGCTCGAAACGATCGGGCCGTCGCTGGAGGCGCTGGGGCTGGCCGTCCCCGACCCTGACGAGGTGGCGCAATCGAACGGTCGCGGTCGCTATGGGACGCACACCGATGCGTGGCACGACCTCTACGACGAGGTCACGGCGACGTATCGCGAGGTCGATTTCGAAACGCCCGTCGAGCTCCGCGCGACGGAGGAATGACGATGCCGACGAACACACCGACGGAGTCCGAGGCCTGCACCTTCACCGAGTTCAGCGACGGGGACCCGTCCAGCGAGTATCCCAAAACCGGATCGGAGGCGGACGGCATCGAAGCCGAAGTCTGGAAGGCCCTCTACGAAGTCGAGGACCCCGAAATGCCCGTCAGTATCGTCGATCTCGGGCTGATTTACGACGTCGACATCGTGGACGGTCGCTGTGGCGTGGCGATGACGCTCACCTACACGGGCTGTCCCGCCCGAGAGATGTTGCTGAACGACGTGAAATGTGCGGCCGAAACGGTCCCGGAGGTCGACGAGGCGACCGTCGAGCTTCGGTACACGCCGGCGTGGAACGTGAACATGGTAACCGAGGACGGCAAAGACAGCCTTCGGGACTTCGGGCTGAGCGTATGACGGAGAACGATCCGAGCACGACGACGACCGGCGAAACCGACGCACGGTGTCCCTACTGCGGGTCGGCGGAGACGAGACGCGACCATCCCAAGGGACCCTCGCTCTGTCGATCGATGTACTTCTGCGAGAACTGCCAGCAACCGTTCGAGAAGTTCGCCTGAGCGCGTTCCGCTACTGCTTCGTTTTGATCAGGAACTTCATATCGCCCTGGAAGACGACGGTTCCGTCTTGATTGGTCATCTCCGTATCGAGCACGACCAGACCGACATCGTCGCGGTCCCCGATTTCCTTTGTCTCGTCGACGACGATCTCGAGCGAGATCGTATCGCCGATGTGGACCGGCTCGGGCAGGTCCATGTAGTTCATGCCGAGGAAGGCGTAGGCCGTTCGTTCGACGATACCCGTTCGGTAGACGAACCCCGTCGCATGGACGAACGTCATCGGTCCGTGTGCGATGCGCTCATCGAAGTCCTGCTCCGCCGCGTACTCCTTGTTCGTGTGGAGTTCCGTCCAGTCACCACTCAGCGCCGAATGCATCACGAAGTCCGATTCGGTGACCGTCCGACCGACGCTCACGAACTCCTGACCCGGCTCGAAGTCTTCGAAGTGATGTGGCTCGTAACTATAGGCCATGATCGTAGTACCGAAGCATCACGTAAATAAGTTGCTTCGATTGAACGACTGCGATTCCGACGGTCGAGAGACGCCAGCGGTGTTATGGACCGCAGGAAGGGCGATCCCGCCATCGGACCGCAACGAAGCGCCGTCGTGAGTGGCGTAACCGGAATGGTATCACGACCCACTATTAAAACCACGATATGTCGTGGGGAGAGTATAACCGATTCGACCGTCTATTCACAGTCGAACGATACGCGGCCGCCCCCTCGGGCCAGCGAGCCGTCGGCTTACAGTTACGAGCATATGATTGTAATGAGTAGACGACTGACATCGAGTCAAACCGCGTCGAAGACGCCGTGACCGAACGCATGTCTTCCATCGACCGACCGGACGGGAAGTCGGCGATCGGCCATCGACAATGAGCCGACTCACGTACCCGTCGGACCTTGATCTCGAGTCGAACTGGGCGTCCGGCGAGATCGTAGCTAACGGCTGTCGACATCGGTTCGTGAAGGCGGGTACGGGAGCGGGGCCGCCCGTGCTGTTCGCACACGGGTTCACGGACAATTGGCAGTGCCTCTCGCCGCTCGCCGCACGGTTCGCCGACGAGCACGAGGTGATACTGTACGATGCCCGAGGCCACGGGTTGAGCGAAGCCCCAGGGACGGGCTACGACGCGGACACGATGACCGACGATCTGCTGTCCCTCTGTGACGCCCTGAACGTCGAGCGCCCCATCCTGTACGGGCATTCGCTCGGTGCGGATTCGCTCGCTCGTGGCGCTGCCCGGGGTGGGCTCCAGCCTCGAGCGCTCGTGTTGGAGGACCACCCCGCACAGCTGTTCGAAGCGCTCGGGGAGGATCACCTCCCGAACAAACGAAACCAGCTCGACCGGTGGAGTACCGCCACTCACGAATCGCTCCGCGACGAATTCGAACCACAGTATCCCCGTTTTGCCGACGTACTGGCCACCGCTCGAAAGCAAGTGCGATCTCAGGTACTGGGGATTACGAAGCGTGGGTTCGAGCCGTTAGAAACCGTCCTCCCGGAGCCACCCTGTCCGACGCTGCTCCTTCGTCCCGACCCCGCCGTCGCGTCCTACGCAGCTCCCTCACGGGACCGACGATGGGCAACCGAAACAACCACAGTCCGAAGCGTCGACGGCGCGGGACATACGATCTTCCGGGATCGTCCGTCCGTCTGCCTCGAACTGCTCGAGGAGTTCCTCGCCGAACGGGACATCGGCAGATAGAGCCCGGAGACAACGCCGTCGCTGTGAGAATACCGAATCCCGCACGGGAACCAAGCGACCGGTACTCGCCACCGGAAGCGAGCGTGGTCGCGGGCACGATCGGTGCCTGCCCGCGGAACCGACGACCCACGACCGACATCAGGGGGTCACTCTCACGAATCGTGCTCCACGAAGGCGTCACCAGCAGCTTCGGCCATCTCTTTTGCTTCGATATGCGAGTACGATGTCCGGACCACTGCCTCGCTGTTATCCAGCAGACGAGCGGCGGCGGTAAAGCCATGCTGTCGAACCATCACCTCGCCGACGCCGCGACGTCCACCGTGGGGGACGAGATAGCCGTGTTCGTCGTCGAGGTCTATTTCCGCCGCGTCGCACAGGCGGCGCATGATCCGACGAGCGCCATCAGTGTTGATCGAGGAGGGTGTCAGTTCGTACTCGCGAAGCGCGTCGAAAACGTCCGACTGACCGGTACATCTCTCGACGAAGCCCTCGATCTCGTCCGCTGACCAGCCGTGTGTGTCCCGGAGTCCCGTTCGGAGCGTCTCGTACAGCGTCGGGAGGTGGAACGTCGGAAACACCGGCCAGTCATCTCCGGCAGGGTCGAGTATTCTTCTGTATCGCGACATGGGCTTTATAGCCTGCTCGGTCAGCGATCGATCGGACCAGTCTTGCTTTTTCGCGAGGACGGTCATCGTCCGATCCGCAAGCGAGACATCGCCCCACTCGAGGCCGTTTCGACGGTCGTCCTTCGGGTCCGCGAAGATCTCACCGCCGCGAACGCCGGCGTAACAGAGGACGTACACGAGCGCTCGATCGCGAAACTCCTGAATCGCGTCGCACCCCTTCTCGTCGGCGGCCTCGTGTGCTCGTTCGTCGACGTAGCGCGTGATCCGGGTCCGATGATCGTCCGTCCACGACTGTTGCTCACCGGATCGTCGGCCGTCGGTTTCCGGAAGGGGTTCCGTCGCGACGTTCCGCTGGGCGTAGTTCGCCTCGAGGAGTCCCTCGCGAACACACCACCCGATATAGGCACTGACGTGTGCGTAATAGGTTCGAACCGTCCCCGGTGCGAGGTTCCGTCCCGCAAGCGCTCGGGCGTACCGTCTGAACGTTCGTTCGTCCAGTTCCTCGAACGTCACGTCCGATCCAGTCTCCACCTCGAGCCAGTCGAGAAAGTCATCAATACAGCGCTCGAGGTTCCGTCGATAGTTCCCGCTCCCCTCGCCGCCCTTCGCTTTGGACCGCAGGAACGCGGCGAGCGGCTCGGCGACCGTCGTCGATTCGGCCGTCACGCTCGGTCACCCTCGGGAACCGGGTTCGTGCTTGATTCCATCGTTCGTGATTCACGGAGGGCGTGGACGTTCATAAAACTACACGTGATTATCTCACTAATCAAGTGTGAACCGCAGAAGCAGCAATTCCGGTAATATCAGCAGTATAAGTGTGCTGTGGATGGGTATTTCGATTTTGTGAACCAATATCCGCTATACAAAACATGAGAGAATGGAAGCTGAGAGTCGTGCATGGAGCACGATTTTCGAATCGACATCAATCGCAGCGTAGAGCCACGCTTTCTCTTCGTTTCCGAGTTGAATCTGTTTCTCATCGACCGCAACACCGTCCGGTTGTACTGTGAAGTCTTGCTCGTAATAATCAGCGTAGGTTCAGTACTTCACAAAGCCGTTAGTTGAGAAGTCCGCTTGCTGAGTTGTGACCAAACAAACAGAGCAAGCGGACAGTGAAATCCACGAA
>NZ_AOII01000111.1 GCF_000337615.1 Natrinema pallidum DSM 3751 | reverse complement strand
GGATCTTCAGAACACAAATCCAGCTTTGGTTCGTCGGTAACTCACGATCCAGCATCAGTTAGCTCCGGATGCTTTGTGAGGTACTGAGGTTTGGTACCAGTGCTGAATCGTGGCTCGGCGTCGTTCGACGCCGAACTACTCACAGAGGTCTCGACACTCCGCTAACGAGGCTGCTCCAGCATGGGCAGCGCACGCCAGCCTGATCAGCCAGGCTGGCGTTCGCGTCCGATCGGTATCCAAACATTCCACATCAGAAGAACCCGTTACATCGACGTGGAGTTCTTTGAACAGCATGTTCCCATTTCCCTCGAAGAACTCCGCTCAGTTCAACCTCAATCCAGCAGTGCCCCACTTTGAGTACTGCACTTTGTCGGTCGGCAGAGAACTCAATAGCTCCTCGGAGCACTGCTCAAGAAATGTTTAACCAATTAGGCAGTCAATCCCCTATAACTGTGCTCGATCTCGCTGGCGAACTAGACGATCCAATCCGCGTCCTCTACGTGAACTCCGATCCCGCGTTCGCGGAGTTGGTCCAAACCAAGTTACAACAGACGAGTACCGAAATCGACTATCGATCTGCGAACGGTATCGACGAGACAATCCACAATCTGAGTGCGGGCCGAATCGACTGTATCGTCACGGCATACTCGCTCGAAGATTCAGACGCTATCGAGCTTACGGAGTCGATTCGGCAGCAGAACGATGAAATTCCGATCATCCTCTTTACCGGACAAGGGAGCGAGGAAATCGCGAGCAAAGCGACTCGTGCGGGCGTGTCGGACTATCTGCCAATACGGTCGGAACGTGATAACTTCACACTACTTGCGGCCCGTATTCGAACACTTGCGAGCGCTGCACGGAAACAACAGGAGGCCGAGCAAACGAAACGCCGCTTTCGACGAACGCTCGAACGCGCTACTGACGCGATTTACGCTGTCGATGGCGACTGGCGCATCGAGTATATCAACGAAAAAATGGCCGAGCGAGTCGATCGTGAACCAGAGGCGGTCGTCGGCGGAATCCTCTGGGAAGAGTTCCCGTCGATCGTCGGGACGGAACTCGAAGAGAGATATCGAACGGCGGTGGAAACCGGAGAGTCCGTGTCGTTCGAACAGCGTCTGGGAGAGCCGTTCGACTACTGGGTCGAAGTGCGAGCGTTCCCAGATGACGACGGCTTGACCGTCTTTTCACGCGAAATTACTACTGAGCGAGAACGAAAACTGGAGCTAGAGCGCAGTGACGCGATTCTAGAGAACATCCACGATGTCGTGTTCATACTCGACGAACAGGGTGATATCGAATTCGCGAATACGGCTGCGAAGCAGTTGTTAGCAGGAGATCGATCGGCCCAGCTCACGGGACAACAGCTTGAAACGGTCGTCGGTGGCCGCATTAGCGAGTTCGATGCAACGCGATTCTCCCGGGCAGTCAAATCGGGACTCGACGGGATAGAGGGCGATAGTGGTTTCACTGGTCTGGACGATGCAAACCTGCAACTCAACATTCTGTCCGGGGCCGGTGAACGAACGCTCGACGTCCAGATCACGCCGTTCCAGAGTCAAAAGAACAAGCAAGTGCTCGTCGTCGCTCGAGACGTTACCGAACAAAGCGAGGTGAAGCGTCAATTGGAACGAGAGCGAGACGCACTCCGAGACCTCCAGACCGTCATGGGAGAAAGCGATATCTCGGTCGAGTCACGGCTCCAGAGCCTATTGGAAGTCGGCTGCCAGACTCTCGGGCTCGAAATCGGAATCGTCTCACGGATCCAGGAGAGCGACTACACAGTCCAAGCAGTTCACGCACCAGCGGCCGATATCGAAGCTGGTGATCAGTTCGATCTCGAGGCGACGTACTGTGCGGAAGTCGTTAGCACGGATTCGGTCTGTTCGTTCGCAGACGCCGTGAGCGACGGAAAAGAGGCCCACCCTGCCTATCGTGAATTCGAGTTAGAGTCGTACATCGGCGTGCCTCTCGTCGTTGATGATACCCGTTATGGGACAGTCAATTTCTCGAGTCCAACGACGCGAGTCGCTCCGTTCGGAGCGCTTGAACGAACGTTCGTCGAGTTGTTAGCGAAACTCGTGAGTGCCGAAATTTCACGCAGTCGTGACCGTGCCAAACTCGAGCGCCAAGAGTTCCTGTTCGACCGCGTCCAGAATATTGCGGATGTCGGTATCTGGGAGTACTACCCATCGAGCGGCGAGCTCACATGGTCTGATGGGGTCCGCCAGATACACGGTGTCGACGAGAACTACGAGCCATCACTTGAGGAGGGGCTCGAATTCTATCATCCTGACGACAGGGAGATGATTACCGCAGCAGTCGACCAGGCAATCGAAGACGGGGAACCGTACGACCTTGACCTCCGGATCGTGCGCACCGACGGGGAGGTGCGTGATGTTCGGGCGTGGGGAGAATACGTCGACGACACACAGCGCGGCGACTCAGCACTTCGGGGCGTTTTTCAGGACGTAACGGAGCGAGAAGCGGAACGCCGTGAGTATCGAAAACTCGCGGAGGAATACGAGGCGTTGCTCGAAACATCCGGAGACGCAATATTCCTGCTCAATGTCGATACCGCTGGTGAGAACTCGTCGTTTGAGTTCGCCCGGCTCAGTCCCGGATACGAGACACAGACCGGACTCACAACTGAGGAAGTTCGCGGCAAGACGCCGCAGGACGTGTTCGGCGACGAACAGGGTTCTGAACTCGAAGCCAATTACACTCGCTGCGTCGATCAGCGTGCGCCAATCTCGTATCGTGAAGAACTCGATATCAGTGACGATGCTCGGTTCTGGGAGACGAGCCTCGCACCGGTCGTTGTCGATGGCGAGACCGTTCGCGTTGTGGGCATCGCTCGAAACGTCACCGAGCAGGTCGAGCGAGAGCGCGAACTCGAAGCGACGAACCAGCGACTCGAATCACTCATCGAGGCCACGCCACTCACCGTGATGGAGATCGACACTGACGGCACCGTCATTCGTTGGAACGGTGAGGCTGAAAATATGTTCGGCTGGTCGCGGGAAGAAGTACTTGGCGAGTTCAATCCGATGGTCCCGGACGAGCAGGAGGCCGAGTTTGCATCACACAAGCAGCGCGCCCTGAGCGGCGAGCGAATTCGGGCGAAGGAGATACGCCGGAAAACGAAAGACGGAGACGAGTTGGACCTGCTCCTGTCGGTCGCGCCGATTACAGATTCCGACGGGGAAACCACGAGCATCCTTGCCGTCTTGGAGGATATTACTGAACAGAAACGGTTGGAAACCCGCCTTCGGTCGCTTCAGGAGACTGCACAGCAGCTTAGCGGCGCTGAATCAAGTGAAGAGATCGGAGCTATTGCCGTTAATGCGGCAGCCGAGATAATTGATCTTAATATTACTGGAATCTGGGAATACGACGAGCGAGAGGACGCACTCGTCCCAATCACAGAGACTCCCGCAGCACGAGACCTATTCGACGTGTCTCCCAGATTCACTCCTGGGGACGGTCTCGCTTGGGACGCGTTTGAGTCCGGAGAAACCCAGGTATATCATGACATCCGGACCGAGGGTCAATCCCACAACCCGAACACGGAGATCCAAAGTGAGATTCTCGTCCCACTAGGAGAGTATGGGCTCATCTCGACAGGATCAATTTCCACACAGGCCTTTTCTGAGACAGACATCGATCTGTTTCGGATTCTCGGTGCGACTGTCGAGGCAGCACTCGCACGAGCGAGTCGAGAAGAGGAGTTACATCGGCAGAACGAGCGACTGGACCAGTTCGCGAGCGTCGTTGCCCACGACCTGCGGAACCCGCTCTCAGTCGCAATGGGGTTTCTCGAAGTCGCAGAGGAGACCGGGAACGAGGAGCATTTCGAAGAGGTCGAATCTGCACACGCCCGAATTGAACGACTCATCGAAGACCTCCTTACGCTGGCACGTGGAGAGACGACGATCGGGGATAGAGAAGAGATTAACCTCAAGAGAATTACCACCGAGGCATGGGGATACGTCGATACCAACGACGCAACGCTTACAATTGCAGATGAAGTCCCGACAGTGACCGGCGACGCAGGACGTCTGACACAGCTCTTTGAAAATCTCTTTCGGAATGCAGTCGAGCACGGTGGTGCCGACATTATAGTGACCGTGGGTCGACTAGACGAGGACGACGGATTCTACGTTGAGGATAACGGCAGCGGGATTCCGCAGGAGAAGCAAGACAAAGTATTCAAGCACGGTGTTACGTCCAGTGAGGGGGGTACCGGATTCGGGCTCTCAATCGTGGCCGACATCGCGAAGGCACACGGCTGGACGGTTTCGGTGGCAGACGGAACCGATGGCGGGGCACGGTTCGAGTTCAAGCGGTCGAAATAGTACTGGTTGTCAGTGAGCAAACCGTGCCCGCGGCCTATGCATTGAGGAGGCCAGTCTCAACTACCATGAGAGATATGGAAGTTGAGTCCACAGCGGGTTCAGCGGGCCTGAAATCCGTGGTTTCGGACGAATTTGATCACGAAAATGCTGTCTCGTGTCCCACCCGTGGAGTCCTTGCAGGACGAACAGTCGGGTGTCCATCTCATAGCGTGTCGAACGTGCGTACCGGTCGTAGGCCTCGAAGCTGAAGTAGGCCAGTGGAAGTGTGGGGACGAACTGGTCAACGAATCATGATCGGGATATGTAAACCAGGTTTCCGAGACGAGCCGACCATCCGAGTGAAATCCGGCCAGTGTGGTCCGATTGTAGTATCGAAAGATTACACGCCGGGACGTAGAGGTCGAAGCCACAGAATTGGTGTTAGCAGCAGTCGCTTCCAGCGCCGCAGACATCACCGTACTCGAGGCCGATCTCGTCGCTGATCGCTTCATTACACTCGATTAACAGCGACTCGAACTCAGCCGCCGTTGCCTCCGATTGTGCTACATCGAGGTCCTTACCGAGCGCTTCAGCCGCGGCCAGAACTTCATCGTCAGAGGTACTCAACAGCACCCACCTCCCAGAGACTGCGCGAATTCCTGCCTGATTTGTTCGCTGATGACGTCGTTCGTCTGCTCGAGGAGGGCGACGAGTTCCTCCTGTGCTGCCCGGTGCTGTTGGATGGTATCGTTGTTCGAAACCTCGGTCTGTAGCTCCTGTAATTCGCTCATGACCGACGAGTCGAACTCGTCCGCTTGCAGTTCCTGTTGTTTTTGCTGGTACGCTTCGAGTAGGGACTGTGCATCCTCGTCGGCCTCGAGTCGTTGGCTCGCGTCCACGAACTGCTGATAGGTCGCTGAGTCGCGGAGCGCCTCGATGAACGCCTGAAGCGACTCCTCGACGGCCGGCTCTTTCGACACGGATTCGCTCACGACGCCGTCACCTCCGGTTCCGTCTCCTCCGTGATGTCGTCCAGCCCGGTGATTTCCGCACCGAACGCGCGCAGTTCATCTAATCCAACCGGTTCGTCCTGGCGTAGCGGGGCGAGCATCATCGGTACGTCGAAGCGATCGCTGATCTCGCCGAGGTACTCCTGCTGCTGGGCGCGGCGCTTCTCGAAGAAGGCATTGTCGCCGTACTCTTCGGGGAGCAGGTAGTTCGCGACCACCAGCGAGGTCTCGATCCCGACCTGATCCTCGAGATCAGCGGCGGCCCGGTAGGCCTCCATCATCGGGGTGTACTCGGGGTACATCACGAATGCAAAGGTGCTCCGTTCGGGGTCCTTCATCGTCTCGATGACCTCGTCGTACTGGTCGCCTTTCGCGGGTGCGGCACCCTTCGTCAGCGAACCGAGGTCCATGAACCCTTTCCAGTCGGAGGGTAATTCGAGCAGTCGGAGTGTGTGCCCAGTGGGGGCGGTGTCGAAGACGACGACATCGTAGCCGTCCTCGTCGAAGTAGCTCACGAACTTCTCGAGGGCGGCCATCTCTTCGGCACACGGTGACTCCAGTTCCTCTCTGACGTTCGCGATCGCCGCATCCACGTCGATCTGGGTGTCCTCCTTGTCCTCGTACATCTCGGTGACGTGGTCGAGGACCTGCGTGCGGTACTCTTCAAGCGCTTTCTCCTGGTCGATCCGCGCCGCGTCGAGGTTCGCCTGGCCAACCGAGGTCGGCTCGTGGCCGACCCGTTCGCCGAAGATGTCCTCAAGGTGGGCAGCCGGGTCGGTTGTGACGACGAGCGTTTCGTGGCCCGCTTCGGCGAGCTTCGTCGCCGCCGTCGAAGCGATCGTACTCTTGCCGACGCCGCCCTTGCCGGTGAAGAAGAGATACTGCGTCTCGTCGCCCGGTCGAAGCTGGTCGGCGACTGCTTCGGCGTCAGCCATCGACTCAAAGTCGATCGCAGTTTCGGTGTCTCCGTCCGTCGCCGTCCCGACATCGACGGTCGCCTCGTCGCCGTCGTAGAGGACGCCGCCGACATCCGCGAGTAGGTCGAGCCCTGCAATCTCGCCGGGCTGGAGTGGATACGTCGCCATCGCGTCGGCGTCGAAGTCCGTCCGTGCGCGCTCAATGACGGCCTGCTCGTCTTCATGCTTTCCCTCGAAGAACGGATCTTCACACACCGAATCGGGGAGGTAGCCGTTGATGATCAGCAGCTGGGACTCGATCCCGAGGTCGCCAAGATCGCTCGCGCTGCGTTCGATCTCGTCGATCGAAGAGTCCTCGGGCTTGCCGACGAACGCGAAGGAGGTACGCTCGTCGTCCTGAAGGGTGTCGATGGCGCGCTCGTAGTCCTGTTTGCGCTCTTCCATCGAGGCTGCCGGCCCGATACAGGTCGAGCCGCCCTTCTCCAGTTCGGCGTTCCAGTCGGATGGGAGCTCCATCAACCGAATAGTGTGACCGGTCGGCGCTGTATCGAAGACGACCACATCGTACTCGGGGCTATCCATGAAGTCGACGAAGTTGTCGAAGGCAGCGATCTCTTCGACACATGGGCTGTTGAGTTGCTCTTCGACTGTTTCGAGTTGCTCGTCGTCGAGCAACTGTCGCATCGGCTCGATCGTTTCCTGCCGGTACTCCTCGGCGGCGGCATCCGGATCGATCTCGATGGCCGAGAGGTTCTCGATGTCGTCGATAGCGGTGACTTCGTGACCGATATCCTGCCCAAAGATGTCCGAGAGATTCGGTGCAGGATCAGTCGTCACCAGCAGTGTCTCGTAGTCGTTGTCCGCGAGCCAGGTCGCCGTCGCACAGCTCACGGTACTCTTACCGACGCCGCCTTTGCCGCTGAAAAAGACGAATTCGGTCTCCTCGTTCGTCGGCTCTACGACCGCTCGTGCGTCGGTGGGCGTCGTGCTCATGGGTTAGGCCTCCTGGGTCGGGGTGGCAGCGTCGAGTGCTGCCGCAAGTTCGTCGTATGAGAGGTACTCGGACTTGGCGACAATTTCGTCGTCGACGACAGTGATCGGCAAAATCGAGGGACCGTGTTCCTCGACCAGATCGGAAATGGGCTGCGTCTCGAGGAACTGGTCGATGTTGTGCTGCATGTTCGCCCGTGAGACGTCGACGTTCTCGAATTCCGCTTCGAGCTGGTCAAGAGCGGCGCTTACTTCGACGAGTTCTTCGTCGGGATCAGGACCACAAACGCCAGTGGAACAACACATCGCTTCTTCGTACAGGGTGAGTTCAGTCATTGATCGGAAAAGAGGATTTGCTCAATTGTCTGGTCAACGGTTCGGCGGTCACCGGTCAGATAGTAGCCGTAGTTCCATCGCATTCAATTGAGGGATTGTTCAAACATAGTCATAAGCTCTTCGGCTCGCACAGACGTATTCAACACTCGAGTCGAAACGGACGCACTACAAGAACGCTTTAAGACGCTGAATCGATGTGTTGTTGTCGATAGAGTTCTCAGCACTATCTTACAGAGTTCTAAAGTGACAGCGTTGCTATTGAGTGTGCCCTGTGCGGGGGATACTTCATAATACTTAATCCGATATCTGCTCAATCGATGTGTATGTCATCGACCGAGCGACTACAGCGATACCTCGCCGACGAACGAGGTGGGTGTGGCGACGATGAAGTATCCCGGCGTCTGGCGGAACTCGAAGAGATCGACGCGGCCGCAGGCGGACCTGCGCTGGACGAGGACGTTGGCTTGCTATCGGCGCTCGCGAACGAGACCCGGTACAAGATCATTCGTATCCTTCACATCGCCGGCGAAGAACTCTGTGTCTGTGAATTTGCGCCGCTGCTTGACGTCAGCGACAGCGCAATCAGCCATGCGCTGTCCCAACTCACCGACGCTGGACTTATCACTCGCCGAAAAGATGGGAAGTGGCGGAAATATCGAGCGACAGCGCGTGCCAATGCCGTCCTCGTCGCCCTCGACGGATCGCGGAAGCTGTGATCGGAAACAGAAGCGATCGACACAGTCCGTCTATGAACGACTTCCCCACTGTTCGGACAAACTACATTTTCGGGGTAGCTGTCAGTGACCGATAATAGCCAACGTTCGATATGATGACTAGTGAGAGGTATATAGTGAAAAGGAATCCTCATAGGAGCGCTTAACTCGATATAAAAGGAGAGATCGTCTATGGATACGGCATCACCGGTGACATTTGGATTTGTGTGTGTACAGAATGCGGGGCGAAGCCAGATATCGGCTGCGTTCGCCGAGCGGGAACGTGATCGCCGGAAATTAGGTGACAATATCGAAATCCTTACCGGCGGTACACACCCGGCTGAAAGCGTTCACGACGAAGTGATCACGGTCATGCGAGAGCGAGATATCGATCTCTCGAACCGGACACCACGGGAGGTCTCGACTGACGAACTCGAATCGTGCGATGTCGTCGCCACGATGGGCTGTTCGACGCTGGAACTGGATGCGGAGAACGTCGACATTCGAGACTGGGCGCTAGACGATCCGCACGGGCAAGATCTCGATACTGTCCGCGAGATTCGTGACGACATAGAGCAACGCGTCGAGATGCTGTTCGACGAGTTCTATCCGGACGAACCGTAGCGTAGGCGTAATCGGAGGGTTCGTTCGGCCCTCCGATCGCACAATTCCCAACTGGGCAAGGCTGCCAGTACGTTTCGGTTAGCTAGGGATCTTGTGGCGGCTTCCGGGCCTCGATAGTGGCCGAGACGAGATAGTCACCGAGGTCGCGATCGGCGTCCCAATCACTGATGAACTCGGTGCTCTCATCTTTGGGCGCGATCTCGATTGCGTCGAAGCCGGCACTGTCGAGCATCGCTTCGAGATCCGCAACGGTCGACGCACCGGCGACGCAGCCAGTTAGCGAGTCCGGGTCCATCTTGACGTCGTCGGGGAACGGCGCGGTTTGGACGACGTCTGAGATGGCGACGCGCCCACCGGGCCTGAGGACACGATAGGCGTCGTCGAACACGAGCTGTTTTTCCGGGGCAAAAGGTAGTATCAGTACCTCACAAAGCATCCGGAGCTAACTGATGCTGGATCGTGAGTTACCGACGAACCAAAGCTGGATTTGTGTTCTGAAGATCCATTCC
>NZ_AOII01000110.1 GCF_000337615.1 Natrinema pallidum DSM 3751 | reverse complement strand
GTGGATTTCACTGTCCGCTTGCTCTGTTTGTTTGGTCACAACTCAGCAAGCGGACTTCTCAACTAACGGCTTTGTGAAGTACTGAGTATTCAGAGAAACTGATTCCATGCGAAGGCGAACGCTTGGAGTCAATTTTTGACGGCGTCTGTTTCGGCATGACTGAAGCAGTTTGAGAACGGGTTAGTTCGGCGTTGTAGTTCTCGAAAGACACGTTCGACACTGTTCCGATTACCGTATTTTTCGTCTCTGTAATCGAGACCGTGTCGATGGAATACCGCTTGCAGCCACGGTGCAGAATCGACGAGAAACATCTCGGTGATCGCTTGATTTCTCGTCGGTGAGAGTTTGACGTGCAGCAAGCGGTTTGGTGCGGGATCGACGGTGGCGTACAGCCAGAATCGGTCGTCTGTCAGTTGGATCATCGTCTCGTCAACCGCGACGTGATCCGGATTCGCGCCATCAAGCGGCTGTCAATCTGCCTTCTGCGCTCAGTTGTGAACGATCGATCGACAGCGTTCAACACCCAACTTCTCGAGAATAGAGATGGTATCCGAAAGTGATAGTCCAGCCAGATGGAGTCGGATACCGAGCTTCATCGCGGGCTCGGGTGTCGCCTCTCGCTCCAGAAAATCTAACTTGAAGCAGTCGCTACCACCATTGAAGCGGGCGGTTTCGTGCATAAACTACTCACAAATCGGTCCGCCTCACTCCGCATCCTTATCTGAACACCGCCGTCCCGTCGGTCCGCTATGCTTTTGGCTCCCTTCTGCGTCCTCGCTACCGATGCGCTACTTCGAGGACATCGAGGTCGGATCGACCGAGGAGTTCGGCGAGTACCACGTCACCAAAGCGGAGATCACCGAGTTCGCAGAGCAGTACGATCCGCAGCCGTTCCACACTGACGAGGATGCCGCGAGCGAATCGGCGTTCGGCGAGCTAGTCGCGTCGGGTTGGCATACCGCTGCGATATCCATGCGACTGCTCGTGGACAACTACTTGGAGGAGCAAGCGGGTATGGGCGGTCGCAGCGCGGACGAGCTACGCTGGGAACGGCCGGTCACACCGGGCGAAACGCTCTCGCTCCGACTCGAGGTCGTGGACAAACACTGCTCCGAGCGTGATCCACAGCGGGGATACGTGGACAACTACGTAGAAGTAGTGAATCAGGACGACGAAGTCGTGCTCTCGTATACCGTGACAGGGATGATCGAACGACGAAAAAACGGCGAGTAGGCCCGCGGTCGCGCTCTCGGCGCGAAAACGGCGACGCTGCTTCAGTTAGGCGTCCGATTCGAAGCCCCACTCCCGGAGTCGGTCGACGACGTCGTCGACGTTGTGCATCGCCGCTTCGTAGGCCGCTTCCCGAACGTCGGTCTTCGACACGTCGGTGCCGAGCTCGTCGCTGACCGCATCGACGAACTCGTCTTCCGCCTCGACGACGTACTCGCGGAGATAAAACTGAACCATCCCCCGGTCCTGCTTGACGGTATCCCGGACGTAGACCCAGGGAACACCGTCGTCGTCAGCGCCGGTTTGGGGCGGCTCGCGGATCACTGCCCCGCTCGAATCGGCGTCGCTGACGACCGCCTGCTCACCGTCGTCCGTGTCCACGCCGCGAGCCGTCTCGGACTCGGTACCAGCGCGGTCCGGTTCGGAGTCGGCGTCGTCATCGACGGTCGACGCTGCATCCGTGCCATCGTCCTGTGTGTCCGCAAACGGATCGCTCCCGGACCCTTTCTTCATCGGTCGCTCACCTCCTCGATCTCCGTCGCCAGCCGCTCGATCTTTTCGAGCGTCGCCATCTCGTGCTCCCGCTGGCGGTCGCGGTGCGCCTCGACGTAGCGTCGCGGCGGGCACTGTTGATCCCAACAGCCCTCGAAAAGCGACGATCGCTCGCGGATCGCGACCGGTGCGGGATAACCGCGGTCGCGAATCTCCGTGAGGTACCGCTCCTGGTCGGACGTTCGACCGACACCGTTCGGGACGGCGGAGAGAACGCCGATTTCGGCCTCGAGACGATCCTCGAGACCGTCGACGAGTTCCTCCAGACCGAGAACGCTTTGCATTCCCTTCCCGGTCGGCTCGACGGGGATCACCAAGCTTCGCGTAGCCGAGACAGCATTGTAGAGGTGGGGCCCGGCAGTCGCCGGCGGATCGACGACGATCACGTCGTACTCATCGGGGATACCGGACTCCAAGAGAACCCGCCGGAGTCGATCGTACGGATCGAACTCGTCGCCCTCGCCCAGGTCGTCTGCCATCCGCTGGGCCCTGTTCAAGAGATCCTCGAGGTTCTCGAGCATGTTGTGACTCGGGATGAGATCGAAGCCGTACTCCGTTTGGTAGATCAGATCTTGAACGGAGCCCTTCGGTCGATCGATCAGGTGGCGAACGATGTTATCCGCTTGACTGTCCCCTCGGGGCGCATCGACATCGAGGAGATAGGTGAGCGAGCCGTTTTGCTGGTCCATGTCGATCGCGAGAACGTCGAGTCCGTGGGATGCATGCGCCTCGAGTAGCGCCGCCCCGATCGTCGATTTCCCGACGCCGCCGGCCTCCGAGTAGGTCGTATACGTGAGCATGTGAAGTAGTTAGCCTTCTTGAATATAATGGTTCGGTATACGCTCCGAATAGCATAACCGATTAGCCTAACCGAGCGGTGTTCTCGCGAGGTGTTCAGAGACGGGTGAACAGGTATTCCGCAGAGCGACCGCAATCAAGAACTGGCCTGAGCCGGCCCCTACGTGCTCTCTCTCTCTCTGAGACGGCATAGCGTTCGAGTTAGTCGAGGTTGACCCGATACCGACGGACCGTCGGTCGCGCTGGAAGTCGGCATGAAACGCCGGCAACGCCGCAAACGTGTCCCGACAAGTCCACAGCCGTTGAGAACGTGCCGTGGACGAGTACTTCCGATCGTGACCGACGTATCTTCTACTAGAACGTACAGAAAAAGCCTAACCGGTTTGTCTAACTAAACAGTCATACTGATTAGACTGATAGACATTAGCCGTAGAATAGTCAATCGGAGCTCCCGCTGGGATGCCAGTTACTGCTGACTCGAGGGAGAAGGAGCCTAACCGATTAGCCAAATCAGTTAGACTAACTAACCAGAAACTAAGGAGAGGCATTCTTACTAACCTAACCAACTAGCCTACTGATCATTGATCAGTTATTCTGGTGAAGGTGGAACAGCGTTTCGGGGGTACCGCATCCCGCAAGGTAATCGAACGGTTCCCAACGAGGGTGTCGATATGCCGACGGCAAGCTCGACTCACATAGTGTTCACGGAGTCCTCCGACAGAACGGCTAACGGTTTCCCTCAAGAACAGGATCTGTCATATGGATCGCCGATTAGAATAGGCTAACTAATTAGATGAACTCGTTAGACTAACCAAACTGGAACGGAGTACGAAGAAGTCGCTATCCGTCAGAGCAACGTTTCTGAATGGAGTTACCAGACAGCCCAATGAGATAGACTACAAAGTTAGGCTAGCTCGTGTGGTATAATGCTTGAATGAATCGGCGAGACTGCCCACAGACATGTACAGTGAGAGGTATGCGACGGGTTTGAAAGAACAGTAGGCGTTCTGGGGATGCAAAGCCGTCACGGGCTGCGGCTGACGAAACCGCTGTCAAAATCAGCGGGAATGGTCGGGGTGGATGCGACAATAGAGGTCAAGACGAAGTTCGTTCTCGACATCGCACTGTTTGGTCGGTACGGCACCGATCCAGCGGTTGCGTCTCTGGAGCAACACGGAGAACTACGATCTTTCAGAGGCTACGTTTCTCGTCGGTTAATTCGGCTATCGGACTGTCCACACCGAGTCGGAATTGACAGGCAGCAAGGATACCGAGCGAGTCCTGATCGGAACGTCGTTTCATGACTACAGATGTGGATCGGCCGCTTCGATAACTCGTGGGTCGGCAGTCGATCGGGCGTCCACGAATGGCTTGAACAGTTAAACACGACAACAACAGTCAGTGACCGCACCGAGCCCTCGGTGGAAAGATAGCGATTGAGGGGTATAGAGCTAGACAGACTAAATAGGCCAAAGAGTTAGACTAACCAGTTAGACCATGTAGAAGGGCAACTGAAAGCAGAACACTTCGATAGAGGTGTGTCCGAATTCTCAATAATTGAAAATCTATAGATAGCCGGAACGTTCGCTGATAGCCAATATATTGGACAACAGTTCTCGATTCGTATTGAACTTCGTGGGTGGTTATTTGCCAGCGGTCACGGGCTCAAAATCCAGATTACACATCGATAGAGGTGTGTGCCATGGAAAGATACACATCGATAGAGGTGCCCCAGCCCGGAGACTCACGTCTCGTTTCGAACCTGTGCTTTGACGACGCTCGAGACTTCGTCCGGAGACACCATATCGATCCGCGAGTCTTCACGAAGGGTTTCGAGGATCGTCTCGGGACGTTCGCCGAACTGGAACTCGAGGAACATCCCGGAACTCGGACCGTGGCTCCGACGCTCGAAGTCGACAAGCGAGTAGGTCGTCATCTCCTTCATTTTATTCACATACGTTTCCTGATGGTACTGGTCCGCTTCGATCGCATCCGTCAGGAACTGGTACACCCTGTATCCGGTCGTACTACGAGCGGATTCGTCGTCCGTCTCCGAAGCAACGGCCGCGGTCGCATAGAGACAGAGTTTCTTCTGCGTGCTAATTCCACGGACGACCTCGAGGACCCGATTCTTCTCGACCTTGTCCTGGGCCTCGCGAACGTGTTCTTCGCGAACGCTCTCATCGCCTTCGCGTTCCGCGAGTTCACCGGCGACGCGCATGAGATCGATCGCCTTCCGGGCATCGCCGTGGGTCTGTGCCGCAAAGGCCGCCGCCAACGGGATGACGTCCTCATCGAGAACGCCCTCGTAGAAGGCATCCTGCCGTCGGCGGAGGATCGACTGCAGTTGGTTCGCGTCGTAGTCGTCGAAGTGCACATCTTCGGGTGTAAACGAACTCAGGGCTCGGCTACCGACCGACTCCATCATCTTCGTATCGTTAGAGATTGCAACGACGGAGATATGTGCGGTGAGATCGTTGTTCGCGCCGGCTCGGGAGAGTTGATAGAGTAGCCGGGAAAACGCGGGGTCTTGTTTGTCCCGTCGACCGACGAGCATGTCGAGTTCGTCGAGGACGAACACCGCTGAATCGAAGTTCTCGTTGACGATACGATAGAGTTCGTCCCACTTCTCTTTCGTCGCGACGCCGTGTTTCGGAACTTCGACCGCAACGTCGGCTTCGTCCGCAGCACGACTCGAGAGTTCGTACACTGCAACGCCAAGTGTATCTAGATCCTGACAATTCACCTCGATCGTTCCAAATCGAATGTCCCGTGTCTCACAGATTTTGCTGATGTTCTTACAGACGGCTTTCGTAATGAGCGACTTGCCGGTGCCTGATGGACCGTAAAGAAAAAGGTTCGGGGGACGGTTATCGCCGAGAGCGACACGAAGCATCTTGGTGACTTCCTGAAGTTGCTTGTCGCGACCGACGATTCGATCCTCTTCGACGATATGGTTCGGATCGAGGAGCGACCGATCGCGAATGAGTCCTTCCTGTTGATCGAACTCCAGCAGCATGTCCTCAATGGACTGTGATTCGTCCACCGTCGACGACTTATTCGAGGAGGTAGCCTGCTCGGATGCATCGAACTCGGACGATTGCTCCGTAGTGTCATCCCTCGACGTCCCCGCTCCGTCTCGAGGGTCCTCGAAATCATCCATACGATGGCCCAGACGAGGTAGTACCAAAAGTGTTCCCACCTCTATCGATGTGTATACCCTCGAGTACACGGTTGCAATACCGATATTGTACGGAAAGACAGCGGTAGGGTGGCAGTAGAGGGTAACAAACGACGAAGTGTTTCGAAAACGAGGTGGATCGAATCGAGTTGATTCGACGATAGCAAATCGCGGACACAGACACCCCTCTATCGATGTGTTTTCGACTTCGAAAGGAGGGGGTACCCAATGAGCGTGACCGAGACTCAACGATTGATAGAACGGCGTTCTTCGGGTTTTATGCAAAGAGAAACCTGAACGGTACGTTCTACTGGTTCCTATCTAGTTATACTACTAGACTAGACCTAGACTAGGGACCCCCACACCCCTCTATCGATGTGTTCGATGTGTTTCGGCTTGTTCGTACTCCGTTACATCCCTCTCGACTGTTCTTGCTGCTTTCCTCGAGAACAATTCTTTCGATAAATACGGTTTTCGGCCGGCTAATCGCTAAATTAGCGGCAAAGAAGAAGTCTTTCCGTTTCGCCGTTCCCGTTTTCTCCTGGTAACCTCATCGGAAAACACATCGATAGAGGGGTGTCTGTCGGCGGTGTTCAGATTAGGATTGAACAATGAGACGGAGCGTTTTCTGAGTGTCCGTGTCGGAAAACGCTAGCCTCAACGGTTGCACCGACCGAATCGAGGTAGATTTGTGGAGCGAGAGGCAACATTGTGACTGTTGATGAAGCTTGGTATTCTGCTCCACCTTGTACTATTATCATCTTCAAATACAGTTCCAATAATTGTTGTCTTCGGCATTGAATGGGCACGGTCGACTGTTCACAACTGGGTTCACAAAGCCAATCTACATCTACAGTCGGGGGGATGGACGAAGTCCAAATCACGTAATGGGTGACGAGACAGTGGTCCAACTCGGTGATGAGCGATAGTGGCTGTACGCCCAGTCGATCCTGAGACAAACGATTTGCTCCATACAAAGCTTGGACCAGTGAGAACAAACGTCTTCGCTCACACGTTCTTCGCTGAACTACGTCGCTGAACTACGTGAGAAACACGATGTCGGTGACACCGTTTTTCTTGTCGATGGAGCAATACTACTTCAAAATGCTTGTTCTCGACACGGCCTCGATTTTAGAGACGAATGCCACGGAAATCAGAACAGTGTCGAACGTGTCTTTCGAGAGGTAGAACGACGAAGTATATTATTCTCGAACTGTTTTAGTAATGCCAAAGCAGAAACTGCCGATGAGTGGTTGAGAGCAGTCGCCTTTGCATGGAATCGGCTTATCTGAACACTATTGTGAAGTGCTTCTCAGCGGACACTGTCTCGTTGAGCCAGTTTGAGACGTGAGCATCTCGCTGAATTAGGAGTTGAAGAGTCTTACGGTGCAGTCTGGAACGGTGTACGTCGGCTAGCTGACAGTGGACAGCCACGGCCGCTTGCTGTTGAGACTGTAGCGATTTCCTTACCAGCGGCCGTCGTTCCGAGAACCCCATCGACGCGGTTGCGCTCACGTCTCGAGTTGGTTTACAAGCATATGGCAGTAATTAGAGGGCGAGTTCCGACTCGAGCGAATCGATCTCGTCCAGAAGTAGCTGTGCGATTTCCCGGGTCGATGATTCGTCGACGGCCAGACGATACGCCGGTCCACCGACGGAGAACGCACCGATGACGGTATCATCGGGCCCTGTTACCGCTGCGCCGATGGACCGATAGCCGTCGATCAGTTCCTCGTCGTTCGTCGCGTATCCCTGTCGTCGAATCGTCTCGAGTTCGTCGAACAGCGTTGCCTCGTCGGTTATGGTATGGGCGGTTGTCGCCGGGAGCCCCCAGCGATCGAGTATCTCCCGGACGCGTCCGTCGGACAGGAGCGCAAGCATGGCTTTTCCCGAGGCGCAGTTGTGCATGTGAAAGCGGTTGCCCGCACGGAACGGACTCGATTCCGAGAGCCCACGGGCCGTTGATTCGCCAATCGCGTACTCGAGTGTGTACGCGCGGCCGTTCTCCTCGACGATGAAATCGGCTTCGTTGCCCGTCTTCTCGGCGAGGCTGTAGACCCGCTGGCGGGCCGTCGAGTACAGCGGATTCCGGTTGCGTGCGTGTTCGCTGAACGGGAGGAACTGAAGTCCGATGTGATAGGTGTCGCCATCTCGAACGAGAAAGCCCTCGTCGACCAGCGTGTGCAGGTGGTTGTGTACGGTACTCTTGGCCAGATCGAGGCGCTCGGCCAGCTCGCTCAATGTCGCTCCGTCGCTGTCACGAACCGCCCGAACGAGTGCGAGTGACGTTTTGGTCGTCTTGACCGGGCGAGGGCCGTCGTCCGTCATGGTTCGAACCGTGGCACCACCGGCGTATAAGCGTTCGGAATGTGTGAACGCCTCTGGGAACGAAATCCGGTGCCTCTCACAGATATCATAATTTTCACGGCGTCTGTGGTGAACAATGCATATCTAATTCAATATATGACGCAAAAATGCATGCTGTACTACATTACAAAGTGACACGTCGATATCGGCTGCTCAACCGGCCAGCCGATCGTATAGCGTTCGGAATACGTGAACAGCAGGGGGCACACCAGTTGCGCCGATCGGATACGGAGTCACACGTGTGAACGAGTCACTCATCGAAGCGGGTCGTTCACGCATTCAGAACGCGGTCGTAATCGCCGTCGGCGTTGCTCTCGCGGCCGTCCGGTACCTCCCCGATGTCCAGTTCGCCGCGGTCGACGCGGCCGTTCGTCCCCTGGTTTCGTGCGAGTTCGTTGTACCTGAGGATGTTCCCCTCGTGTCGCCTCGACCGTTTCGGCGACGAACCGGATGTACACCACGGCGTCCGTTCGGAGGCGGTGGCGGTCTTCAGTATGCTTATGCTCCCCACGGGAGAACGATTGTGCAGAGCCCACATATGAGTAGCACGAGTTCGACGACGACCACGACAGGTGCGGCAGAGGGCACACGACTCACCCTCGAGATCTGGCACCCCGACTGCTGGGGTCTGCAGGCGACCGAGGCGGTCGACGCTGGACTTCTCGTTCACACTGTTCACCGAACGCGCGATGAGACGGTCGAAGGGCACTTTACCGTCTACGCCGACACGACGGCCCGACTCGACGAGTTCGTCGCGTTCGTGGACGACTCGCCGCTGACGTACTCGACGGTCGAACTCGGACAGCGAACGACCGGTACGGCACCGAACCCTGGGAACGTGACCCGTGAACTGTTCGTCGAATACGATCCCGAACACAGTATCAGCGACACGCTCGTCTCGCACGGATTCATTCACGACGCGTCGGTACGCGTCGAAGGTGGGGCCGAACACTGGCCGGTGTTCGTCGCCGACGGCCGCGCCGAAGTCCGGGACCGACTCGACACCATTCGCGCCGAAACCGATGCCGAAATTTCGATCAGCAGGGTCACTCCGGCTGGCGCGGACTCCACCGAGCGGTTCGATCGGACCGACCGTCTCACGCCGCGACAGCGCGACGCGTTCGAACTCGCCTGCGAACGGAACTACTACGCGTGGCCTCGCGAGACCAGCACGCACGAACTCGCGGCGGAACTCGACGTCTCGAAGACGACGCTGCTCGAGCACCTCCGGACCGCCGAAGCGAAATTGCTCAATCCGGACGAGTCTCCGGATTAATTCACAAAATATGCGGCGAATCTTGTGGTCGGGTATCAACTTAGGTGAGTCCCGTCCGAGCAGTTCGGTATGATCCCCCCGATCGCTAGCCAATTCGTTGCCGGGACATCCGCGTCCGGTGCGCTGACTCACGTTTCGGAGTGTAACGATGCGGGTATGGGCGGTATCTTGAACCTTCTCGGCGAACACTACCACGAGCCGGGACCCGCAGCCGAGGATACCGAGGAATACTGCCATCTCGCCTCCCAATTGGCGGTTCGAGACCTGAACGGGTGTCTCTCGGTCAAGCCGTCTCAGATCGGAATCGACGTCGGTCCCGACGTTTTCACGAGCAATTTCGAGCAAATCGTCGAGGCCGCAGCGGCCAACGACGTGTTCGTCTGGTGTGACATGGAAGATCACACGACGACCGACACGACCCTGGATGCCGTCGAAGCAACGGCACGCGACCATCCTAACGGCGTCGGCGTCGCCATTCAGGCGAACCTCACGCGGACGCGCGATGATCTCGCCCGACTCGCCGACGTCCCCGCCGCAGTTCGATTGGTGAAGGGTGCGTACGACGAACCGTCGTCGGTCGCTCTCGATTCGAAGTCGGCCGTCGACGACGCGTACGAAGCGCACCTCGAGTTCCTGTTTCGTGAGTTCGAGCAGGGCATCGCGGTCGGGAGTCACGATCCGGCGATGCTCAGGACTGCGATCGACCTCCAGCAAGAGTACGGTACGCCGTTCGAGATTCAGATGCTGATGGGTGTTCGAGAGGACGCTCAGCGCGAACTCGCGGCGAAGGGCTACGAGGTCAATCAGTACGCTCCCTACGGCGACAAGTGGATGCAGTACTTCTACCGACGAGTCCGCGAACGAAAGGAGAACGCGTTGTTCGCGGCTCGTGCCGTCCTCGGCGTGTGAGCGAGCGACCGACAAGCGACGCTGTCCCCTGACTGGAGTCCCGTACTCGTTTTCCGCCCACAACGATCCCCGTAGTTCCGCCGTCGACGTGATAATTGCTGTCCGTTCTCGATTCCATCGTCGCATCGGTCGACGATCGACTGGATGACGAACTCCGGTATATTTATGCATGGGTAGTGAACACATGGCTCCATGGTTGAGAGTAACATTAACTTGGTCTGGTTATTCGGGCCGTTTGCCGTGTATCTCGTGATGCTCGGCGTCTACTACGTGTGGGAAGGGAAACGCGAGGAAAAGATACGCGACCGTTACCAGGAGGCAGAGCATGGCCAGTGAGGGACTCGCCGGATCGGCCGGGATCTGGGTTCTCGGGACCTTCGCGATCTATCTCCTCGTGCTTCTGGGCATCGGGCTGTACTCCTCCCGTCTCATGGATTCCGTCGACGACTACGTCATCGGCGGGCGCAGCATCGGCCCGGTCGTCACGGGCTTTTCCGAACGCGCCTCCGAGATGAGCGGGTGGCTCACGCTCGGCGTTCCGAGCGACGCGTTCGGAACCGGTGTGATGGCCTTCTACAACGGGCTCGGGATGATCCCCGCCGACCTGTTCGCGTGGGCCGGGATCGCAAAGCGCCTCCGGAAATACACGGAGATCGTGAAAGCGGTCACGCTGCCGACCTTCTTCGAGACGCGTCTGCAGGACGAGACCGGGTACGTCAAAGGCGTCTCCGCGATCGTCCTGATGATCTTCGAGGGTGGATACGTGGGCGCACAGATCGTCGCCGCCGGGACGCTACTGGAGGTGCTCACCGGCGTTTCGTCGCTGGTCGGCATCCTCGTCGGCGGTGTCATCGTCGTCGGATACACCATGCTCGGGGGCTACTTCGCCGTCGCGTGGTCCGACTACGTCCAGGGGGCGATCATCCTGGTCGCGTTCATCATCCTGCCGATCATCGCGTTTACGAACTACGGGCTCCCGTTCGGCGAACTCGCGTCCGTCGGGAGTTCGTACACGAGCGTCACGGCCGGGATGACCGGCTGGGCCGCCGTTTTCGGAATCATCAGCTACGCCGCGATCGGACTCGGTATCCCCGGGAATCCGCACGTGATGGTCCGGTTTATGGGAATCGACGAGGTCGAGAACATTCGTCTCGCGGCGCTCGTCGCGCAGCTGTTCATGTTCGTCGCCTACATCGGTGCCGGCTTCGTCGGGCTGTACGCGCTGGTCGTCTTCGGTCAGGGCGGCATCGAAGATCCGAACAACGTCATGCCGTTGCTCACGCTCGAGTTCTTCCCCGGCGCGATCGCGGGGA
This sequence comes from Natrinema pallidum DSM 3751, assembly GCF_000337615.1. Classification (GTDB taxonomy): domain Archaea; phylum Halobacteriota; class Halobacteria; order Halobacteriales; family Natrialbaceae; genus Natrinema; species Natrinema pallidum. Next base: position 67,002 of record NZ_AOII01000110.1, on the reverse strand, counting down.
TCATTCTGGCGGCCGCGCTCGCCGCGATGATGTCCAGTGCCGACTCACAGCTGCTCGTCGCGACGAGTGCCATCGTCGAGGACGTCTATCACGGCTACGTCAACCCGAACGCGAGCCAGGAGACGCTCGTTCGCTACTCCCAGTACGTCACGCTCGGGCTCGGCGCGGCGAGCGTCGCGTTCGCCTACCTCGCACAGAACACGCCGATCTACACCCTCGTCCTCGACTACGCGTGGGGCGGCCTCGGCGCGGCTATCGGGCCGACGCTCATCGCGTCGCTGTGGTGGAAACGGGTCACTGCGACGGGCTCCGTGGCGAGTATGATCGTCGGGACCCTGACCATGGTCCTGTGGATTCAGCTGTCGACCCTTCTCGAGGTCTTCGGACTCATGGGGGCAGTCGAGGGATCGGCGTTCCTCACTGGGCTGGTCGGCGTCTACGGGCTCTTCCCCGCGTTTATCCTCTCGACGGCGACGCTCATCGTCGTCTCGCTGTTGACGCCGCCGCCGGAGGGCGTCGACGATCACTTCGAGTCGTTCAATAAGCCGCTCGCGGCCGTCTCGAGCGGCGACGATCCGACCGGTACGCCCGACTACGTGACCGACGGCGGTCGCGATGTCGAACCGAAAGCCGTCACGGAAACGGACAACATTCGCGCACACGTGACGGCCAGCGACTACTGGGACACGGGTGACGAATAAATGAGCGAGACGCGTCGACGACCGCCCGAATCCGCCGCGATCACCGAGGGGTCCCGTCAGCGGACGACACTGACCGTTATCGAACCGGCGGTGGCACGCGAGGATGTCGACTCGACCGGTCGCGTCGGCGCGATCGCGTACCCGTACCGTCTCTACGATGCCGTTGCGACGATCGAGCGACCGATAATCGCGGACCGCGATCTGGAATACGTGGTCAGCGTCGACCGCTCCCGCCGGCTCGCCGTCCGTGCCGATGTGATGCCGGAAACCGCCACGAGAACGATCGACGACGTACTCGTCGTTCCGTCCGAACTCTCCGACGCACAAGCTCGCGAGAAGGCCGAAGACGCGGTGTTTTCCTGGACGCTCCGGACCGTCGCCGTCGGCTCCGCGCCGGACTTGCGCTTCGAACAGTCGATCGACGCCTACAAACTGTTCTGGATCGCGTCCCGGCCCGACGGAGACGTCATCGTCGACAGCGTCCGCGGTAGCGAGTCGCCGCTGGTCGAGTGAGGCGACTCGAGCCCCGGCCCGCGGGCCGTCGTTTCTTCCCTTTTGCCACCCTGCTCGAGCCGTCCGAGCCCAAACACACAGGCCGCTCCAGCCACGGCATATCCCCGGCTGCGACCGCAACGCTTCTCGTGTGGCATCCGTCGGTCCGTTGTCCTCTCGCGACGTGTCGCGGTGAGCCTCGTCGGTGCCCTCGGCGATTCGGTGATCGCTGGCTCGCCTAGATCAGCGGTCCGTATAGCCCTGCAGCCGTGTCGAGGTCGTTTTGACTCGACGTTTCGAACACTACGTGTTTTGGTAGGTCTGTCTATTTCTATCTCACAATACTCGTTCTGTTTTGGTCCGCTATCCACGTATCTCGTGTCAAACCGGCCGGCATGCTGATGGCGTGCTGTCATCGGCTGCGGTGGTGCATCGATCAGGAACGCGGTAGCCACGACGTTGCGCGTCTCGAGCAGTCGGTGAGAGACACCGTGCGTGCGTGCTGTCTCTTTCGGAAAGATGCCCGAAGAGCCGGTGAGTCGTCCGCCTCGAGACTGCCGCGGTCTGTAGCCGACCCCGCTACTCGTCGGTTCGACTCACGGTGTCATCGCACACTGCGGTCGGACTGCCGCCCTTGGGTGACTGTCGCGTCTCCCTTTGCAGCAGATCGTGTTCTGTCAGCCGCGCCCGTTCGCTGCCGGAACTCTATCCTATAGAAACAGTGTTCGAAACCGATATATCTCGTAGCTGAACCCGAATCTCCGCTTGCCCTCCGGCTGCTATTCCGACTGGTGCCAGTTCGACGTGTCTACTCGTATTCGTTTCCATGAGGTCGAGGGTCGACCTGGTAGCGGGACCGCCCCCTCCCGACCCGCCGTCCTAACCGCTCGAGACGGACTGGCCAGGGATGGGGCGGTGTTGAAATCGACCGGGAGCGCTACGCCGGGCGTTGACGACGCCCTCTTCGGGTCCCCTGTCGGGCCCTCACTCCGTACTCATCCAGTCGCTCGCCTGTGGCTCCGATGGATCGGTGGGAATCTGAACGAGAACCGGTTCGTCCGCCGCGGTTGCGGACGCGACCGTCGACCGTATTTCGGACGGGTCTTCGGCGTACTCACTCCGCATTCCCATACTCTCAGCGAGCGATATGAACGAAATCGGCGCGTCGCTCCAGTTGTACTCGCCGTCGGAGAGATCGTAGTCTCGCCCTGCCTGATCGCTGATAATCGCGTAATCCTCGTTCGTAAACACGACGACCGTAATCGGAACGTTCTCCGCGACGGCCGTGTGGAGTTCGTGGATGCACATCATGAGCCCGCCGTCGCCGGTGAGCACGACGACATCGTCGTCGGGATTGGCGAGCTGTGCACCGATCCCCGCCGGTAGCCCGGTTCCCATCGTCGCCCACGACCCCGGGTTGACGTACGACCGTGGCCCGGTGGCCTCGAAGACGTTGAGCGCCCAGACGCGAAACCCACCGGCGTCGACGGAGACGACTGCGTCCCGTGGAACGGCTTCGCGGACGCTTTCGAGTGCGCTCACCGATGTCAGCGGTGGCGACGAGTCCCGGAGTGCGTCGAGACGGTCGCTCGTCGCTTCCCGGACCGCCGTCGCTCGCTCCGTCCCGTCGCGGGCGCGAACTTCCCGATTCGCGAGCGTCGCCTCGAGTTCCGACAGCGCCATCCCGGCATCGGCGATGATGCCGACCGTGGGATCGTAGCCGTTCCCGAGATCGTCGGCGTCGAGCGTCACGTGGACGAGATCATCCGGCAGTTCGACGCTCCAGGTCCGAGTCGCGACCGCATCGAAGTCCGTTCCGACCGCCAGTGCGGCGTCGGCAGTGGCGAGACAGTCGAGGAGTTCGGGGGATGCACTGCCCGAAAGCGTTCCGGCTACGTACTCGTCGGGATCGTCGGGCAGAACGCCTTTGCCCTTGTACGTCGTCACGATGGGTGCCTCGAGTCGGTCGGCCAGCCGTCGAAGCGAGTCGCTCGCGTTCGCGGCGCGGACGCCACCGCCGGCGACGATGACCGGCTTCGTCGCCTCGGCCAGCAGCGTCGCAGCCGCCTCGATGTCCGAATCGGCGACGCCCTCGACGTACGCTCGGTTGTACTCGCCGGGTGTCGCCAGGGGAACGTCCATCGTCAAGAAGTTTTTCGGGATTCCGATCCGGACCGGCCCCTTGGGCGGCGTCTCGGCGATCGCGATGGCTTCCTCGACGACCGCGGCCGTGCTTTCCGGTCGTTCGACGAGCAGGTTTTCCTTGACCACGGTATCGTAGGTCTCCGGTGGGGTCTCGTGGATTCCGCTGCCCCCGCGAACTTCGGGTTCGGTCTCGACGGCGATGTGGATGAGCGGCGTACAATCGTTGAGTGCGTTTTTCAGCCCGTTCATCGCGTTCATGTCGCCTGGCCCGGGGACGACAGCCGTCGCCGCCGGCGTGCCGCTCGTTTCCGCGTATCCCCATGCTTGGTGGGACACTGCGGTTTCGTGGCGTGCGACTACGAACCGGATGTCGTCACGTGCACCGATCGCCTCGTTCAACGGGAGCGTCTGTTTGCCCGGAATACCGAACATCGTGTCGATCCCATTGCTTGTCAATCGTTCTATCACTGCCCGGTTGACATCCATACTCCGTCATCGTAAACCAGATACTTATGATCTCCCATTCCGACTCTGTGCTTCGCCGGCTGAGATGGCTCTCACCCGCTTTTTTACGCACCACTTGCCGGAAATCGGGCGTGGGAAACGGCCGATTCGTCCCCGAAACCGTGCGGGGAAATACCAAGAGACGACGGCATACCGGTCGGATCGTCGCGGACGTTAATCGGACCCCTCCGTCGATTTGCCGCGATCCGAGTCGGCATCCTGCTTGACCAGGTCGATGTCACGTCGTCCTCCCCCGACGTCGATCCCTCTTCGAGTCGCATCGAATTCCGACAGGCCGTACACGAGCCCGACGAGCAGGACGACCCCAACCGGCAAGAAGACCAGTGGCGGCACGCCGACGAACCCGTACAGCAGGTAGCAGACGACGACCACGATCGCAACGGTCGTCGCGTAGTACGCCTGCGTCCGGACGTGGTCGACGAGGTCGGCGCCGGTAAAGGTCGATGAGAGAACGGTCGTATCGGAGATCGGTGACGTGTGATCGCCGAAAATCGCGCCGGAAAACACCGCCCCCACGATGGCGGGAGCAAGTCCGAACCCGCCGGTGAGATCGAACGCGACGGAGAGCGCGACGGGTGTCAGCAGACTCATCGTTGCCCACGACGATCCCATCGTGAACGAGATGAACGTCGCGGTGATGAAGACGGCAACGGGGAACACTGCGACCGGAATCGTGCCTTCGACCATCGTCGCGACGTACGCCCCCGTTCCCAGCGCATCGGCGACGGTACTGATCGACCACGCGAGGATCAGAATCGTCACCGCAGTCAGCATGAGTTCGAACCCTTCGAGGACCGCATCGACACCTTCGTCGGCGGAACACAGGTCGTATACGATACCGATCGTGAACGCCGTCATGACCATTGCGAACGACCCCCAGACCAACGCGGTCGTCCAGGACCCGTTGCCGGCAATGGTCGTCGTCGTTTCGACGAACGCCGTGAACTCGCCTGCGAGCAGTGACTCGAGCACCGGCTGGCCATCGTAGCCCGTCCGGAGCGCACTGCCGATCGTAACGGCGACCAGGACCACGATCGGAAGCAGGAACGTTCGAAGCATCGGCCGTTCGGTGATCGGGTCACTGAGATTGCCTTCGACTTCCTGTAGCGGGTCCGCATCGTCGTCGTTGACTTTGCCCGTTTGCCAGGCACGGCGCTCCGCCGTGAGCATCTCACCGTAATCCCGCTGCGTGACGACGATGATGCCGACCATGACGATCGCGAGAATCGCATAGGCGTTGTACGGGATCGACTCGAGGTAGACGGTGAAGACGTCCGGTGTCTGGACGCCCGCTTCGGCTTCGATGTTGCTGAAGGCCTCGTCGATCATCGACAACTGGAACGCGACCCATCCCGAAATTCCGATCGTCGCGACGGGAGCGGCCGTCGAGTCGACGATGTAGGACAACTTCTCGCGCGAGATGTTGACTCGGTCGGACGTTTCACGCATCGTGTTCCCGATGATCGCGGTGTTTGCATAGTCGTCGAAGAACAGTGCGATACCCAGCAGCCAGGCGACGACACCGACTTTCCGTCTGGTCTCGAGTCGCCTGCTGGCTACCTCCTGAATGGCGATAGCACCGCCCAGCCGCCAGATCAGTGCAACGCCCGACCCGAGGAGGAGCGTGAAAACCAGGATTTCCGCGTGAAACCCGCTATCGGCGATGATTGCTTCGACGATCCAGTCGAACGTCTGTCCAACGCCGAGTCCACCGGTATAGATGACGCCACCGACCCAAATGCTAACGAACAGTGAGAGAATTATGCGCCTCGTGGTAACTGCCAACGTGATTGCCAACAGTGGCGGTACGAGGGATAGTATGCCGAATTCACCCATGGGGCCTAATCTACCATACCCCTTGATAAGCCTTTCCATGGGTGATATACTATGACACGGGATTAATAGGTAGCGGAGCGGACGGGTTTCATGCCGTCCCGCATGTACAAGGTTGGCAACGCGTCGTAACGGCCGTCGCTGAGGGACGCCTCGACTCGAGGCGTTCGTTCCCGTCGTGCGTGTTTGTGCCGTGACGGCCGCGAGTTCCCATCACGATACCAGTCTATTTCAGAATATCAAACCGCATGTCCCGTTCCGTGTACATACGTATTGTTGTAATCTTATTTGGGTCATGTTATCTTTTAACGCTACTAGAGTGACCGCTTACCACGCTCTCCCGTTCATGTACGCTTCCCGTGCGGCTGCCGTACTCCTTCAAACGTAGGTTTGATATATACGAAATACGCCGCCCTCGGAGAACCACATCACGGACCGCTCACTCAAAGATGAACAATTATATGGGCCACAGGAGAAGGGTCAAGCGTGAGTCGATCAACAGCAAGTGGAGCCAATCTCCACTATATCAACGGCGAATGGACGAGCGGAACCGGCTCCGAAACCTTCGAGAGCGAAAGCCCCGCGACCGGCGAGACGCTGGCGACGTTCCAGCGCGGTACGGAGGCTGACGTCGACGCGGCCCTCGAGGCGGCGGACGAGGCCTTCGAGGAATGGCGGGAACTGTCGGCGATCGACCGCGCGGAGTACCTGTGGGAAATTTACCACGAGCTGCGGGAGCGCCACGAGGAACTCGGCGAGATCGTCTCGAAGGAGTGTGGCAAGGAGATCTCGGAAGGGAAAGCGGACGTCACCGAGGCCTGGCACATGGTCGAGTGGGCGGCGGGCAACGCGCGCCATCCACACGGCGACGTCGTGCCGTCGGAGATTCCGAGCAAGGACGCGTACATGCGGCGGAAACCACGGGGCGTCATCGGCTGTATCACGCCGTGGAACTTCCCGGTCGCGATCCCGTTCTGGCACATGGCCATCGCGCTGGTCGAGGGCAACACGGTCGTCTGGAAGCCCGCCGAACAGACGCCGTGGTGTGCCCAGATCATCGCCGAGATGTTCGAGGACGCCGGGATTCCCGATGGCGTCTTCAACATGGTCCAAGGCTTCGGCGACGCCGGCGCGGCGATCACCGACGACGAGCGCGTCGACACCGTCCTCTTTACCGGCTCGGCCGAAGTCGGCCACGAGATCGCCGGCAAAGTCGGCGGCGAACCCGGCAAGCTCGCGGCCTGTGAGATGGGCGGCAAGAACGGCATCGTCGTGACCGAGGAGGCCGACCTCGACATCGCCGTCCACTCGGCCGTCATGAGTTCGTTCAAGACGACCGGCCAGCGCTGTGTCTCCTCCGAACGGCTGATCATCCACGAAGACGTCTACGACGAGTTCAAGGAGCGATTCGTCGACATCGCCAGGGATATCGCCGTCGGCGACCCCCTCGAGGAGGACACGTTCATGGGGCCGGCGATCGAGGCCGACCACGTCGAGAAGATCAGCCGCCACAACGAACTCGCCCGCGAGGAAGGCGCGAACGTGCTGGTCGACCGGTTCGAACTCGAGGAGGACGAGATTCCGGACGGACACGCGGAGGGCCACTGGGTCGGACCGTTCGTCTACGAGATCGACTACGAGTCCGATCTGCGCTGTCTCAACGAGGAGTGTTTCGGCCCCCACGTCGCCCTTCTAGAGTACTCCGGTGACATCGAGGACGCGGTCGAGATCCACAACGACACGCCCTACGGGCTGGCGGGAGCGATCATCTCGGAGGATTACCGACAGATCAACTACTTCCGCGATCACGCGGACATCGGGCTCGCGTACGCGAACCTGCCGTGTATCGGTGCGGAGGTTCAGCTGCCGTTCGGCGGGGTCAAGAAGTCCGGCAACGGCTACCCGAGCGCCCGCGAGGCCATCGAGGCGGTCACCGAGCGCACCGCCTGGACGATGAACAACTCCAAGGAGATCGAGATGGCCCAGGGGCTGTCGGCCGACATCACGACCGACGAATAACTGGGCTCGCGAGTCGAATCGGCTGCGAATCGGCGGCGATTTTTTGCGGCACCGTCTCGAGGTCGGTTCCGGTTTCGCGTCCGAATAAACCCGTTTGATATATGCAAACGTTTAAGCGACGGCGCTATAGACGACGGACTATGTTCGGAACCGAAAAGGAAACGAACGGTCGGCGGGAGATCAAATCGGTCCACAAGATTGACGATATACTCGCTGTCATTAAACGACTCAACGAGGGGACGCTCACGGAGATCGCCGAGGAAGTCGATCTGACGAAGGGGACGGTCCACACGTATCTCCGGACGCTTCACAACTGTGGCTACCTCACGGAGGAGGACGGCGTCTACCGGCTCAGCTTACAGTTCATCACGGTCGCGGAACACGTACGAAACGAAACCAGCCTGTACATGGCGGGCCACGATGAAGTCGACGAACTCGCCGAACGCACCGGGGAATACGCACATCTCGTCGCTGAAGAACGCGGTCGAGAGGTCACCCTCTACGAGAGTCGCGGCGAATACGCGATCGCGACCGACTACCACCTCCGTCTGCGCGAGACGCCGCAGTACCTCCACCACAACGCCGCCGGCAAAGCGATGCTCGCGAACTTCGATGCGGACCGTCGGGACAGGATACTCGAAACTCAGGACCTCGAGGCACAGACGGACAACACGATCACGGACGAGGCCGAACTGCGGGACACGCTCGAGACGGTGCGAGAGAACGGCTATGCGCTCAACGACGAAGAGGAAATCCGTGGCATGCGCGCCGTCGGCGCACCGATCCGCGTTCCCGACGGCTCCATCTTCGGTGCAGTGAGCATGAGTGCACCGGCCAGCCGGTTGCAAGGCGAGCGGTTTCGGTCGGCTGTCCCCGAAATCGTCATGGAGACCGCGAATCTCATCGAGGTCAACCTCGAGACCGCACAGCGTGACGGCTGACCCGTCTCGATCTCGGTCCGCGAGTTGCGAAGAGTATATATGCTGCCGTAGAGTTACCGTGACGATACACGGAACCATGCCTGCTACGACCCAGCGACGGTGTCCAGCATGTGGCACTGCCATTGATACTTGTGACCCGGAACCGAGATGCGGAAACTGCTACTGGAGCAACGGCACGAAACAGCCGAGTGATTGAGACGTGTCCCCAGCAGTCTCACCGCTCGTAACCGTCGGGAAATTCGCTACCCGTACCCGCCAGCCGTCCCCATCACGCTCGCGAACGCGGGCGGTGTGACAGTGAGCGACGTCGAGTGGCTCCGGCACTCACCCGCCGGAACCGATCGCTCGATCGCGTCCATGACGACTGTGAGGGAGTCCTATTCGATCCCCAGCGGACGATCCGGACGGCGGTCGAGAAACGAGTTGTCTCGTGGCGAACTGCCGTCCGTCTCACCAAGTTGCTGCGACGTAGCGATGCGCAGGGCACGAGGACTGTAGCCTTGCCACCGAAACGGACCCATCGACAACTCTTCCCAACAGTATGACTACACCACCCGACTCCAGGACCGACCACCCGAACCGATCGACGACTCGAACCGTTCGCCTGCTCGGCGCACCGCTCGATCTCGGCGCGGATCGGCGCGGCGTCGACATCGGGCCGCGAGCCATCCGGTATGCGGATATCGCTGCCGAACTCGAAACAGCTGGCGTTAGGTGCACCGATTCCGGAGACCTGCGTGTCCCCCGACTCGAGCAGTGCGATACCCCGGCGACGGCGGACGATGCGAAGTATCTCGACGAGATCGCCGCTGTTACCGCCGAACTCGCGGACGAGGTTGCCGATACGATCGCGGACGGCGACGTTCCGATCGCCCTCGGCGGCGATCACGCGACTGCAATGGGAACCATCCGCGGCGCAGCACGAGCGGCGGACATCGGGGTTCTCTGGTTCGATGCCCACGGTGACTACAACACACCCGACACCTCTCCCAGCGGCAACGTCCACGGCATGCCCCTGGCAGCCCTCACTGGCTACGGCGAGTTCGACGACCTCGACTGGACGGCGGCCCCGACCGTCGACCCGTCGAATACCGTTATCGTCGGCGCACGACGCCTTGACGACGCCGAACGGCTCGCTCTCGAGGAAAGTGACGTCACCGTGTTCACGATGCACGATATCGACGAACGGGGTATCACCGCCGTCGTCGAAGACGCCCTCGATATCGCAACCGACGGCGTGGACGGGATTCACGTCAGCCTCGATCTCGACTGGCTCGATCCGACGGTCGCACCGGGCGTTGGGACCCCCGTACGCGGCGGCGTCGATTACAGGGAGGCCCACGCTGCACTCGAGTGCGTTGCCACCCGGGACAGCAACACGGGGCTGCTTCGCTCCGCCGATATCGTCGAAGTGAACCCGATTCTCGACCGGGATAACCGCACCGCGGAAGTCGCGGCCGAACTCGCCGCCAGTCTCCTCGGCAAACAGATCGCGTAACGCTTCGGTGGCCGTTCGACTGGCGCACCTGCTGCCATAGTCGCCACTGAAACGATTGATACACTGACTGCAACCCCGTCGTGCGGTCAGGTGTGTCGTGACGTTCAGTGGTTACTGTCGGGACGACCGACACGGCGTAGCGGGGACTTCCCGGAGTGACCCACGCGCCAGTCACGCGTCATCGCTCACGAAGTCACTGTTTTGTTGAAACCCCGAGTTTTAAGACACTCGTCTCCGTGCGTGTGAGTATGCAACGTGAAACAGCGGAGCCAGCCGTACAGCAACTGCCAGGCCCAACCGCGACGGAATGGGTCGATCTCCACCATCAGTCGGCGGCCACGAGTACGTACGTCTATGATTTCGTTTGGGACATCACCGAAGACGCCGTGGGGCCGTTCTGTACGGACGCGGACGGCAACGTACTGCTGGATTTCACGAGCCACGTCGCCGCCGCCCCGCTCGGCTACAACAATCCGAAGATTATGGACGACCTCCGCGAGTTCGACCTCGTGGACCCGCTGAAGATCGCCGGGCAGGATTTCTACGCTAGCACCGGTGGCACGCCCGACGACGCCGAACTCCCGGCACAGAGCCACCTGATGAACAAGCTGACCGAGATCACCGCCAAATACGACATGGACACGGTCTTCCTGTCGAACTCCGGGGCCGAGGCGGTCGAGAACGCGATGAAGATCTGTTACGATAACTGCGAGCAGCCCAAATACGGACTCACGTTCGAGGGCGCGTTCCACGGGCNGAGAACGCGATGAAGATCTGTTACGATAACTGCGAGCAGCCCAAATACGGACTCACGTTCGAGGGCGCGTTCCACGGGCGCACGCTCGGTGCACTCTCGCTGAACCGGTCGAAGTCCGTCCACCGCCGTGACTTCCCCGAACTCAGCGGCATCCACGACGTCCCCCACAGCATGGCCGGCGTCGAGCGTCTTCGCGAGAAACTTGACCCCGACCACGGTCACATCCCCCCCGAACAGGTCGCCTTCCTCATCCTCGAGCCGGTACAGGGCGAAGGCGGCTATCGGGTCCCCGACGCCGAGTTCATGAGCGCCGTCAACGACCTCTGTACCGAACACGACATCCCGCTCATCGCCGACGAGATTCAGTCCGGCGTCGGTCGCACCGGTGAGATGTGGGCGTCGGACCACTTCGACTTCGAGCCGGACGTCATCACGAGCGCCAAAGCGCTTCGCGTCGGCGCGACGATTTCGCGGTCGGAACTGTTCCCCGACGAGAAAGCGCGCATCTCATCGACGTGGGGTGCCGGTGACATCCTCTCCTCGATTCAGGGGTCGCTCACCCTCGCTGCGATCGACGAACACGACTTGCTCGATCACGCCGACCGACAGGGCAAGGGGCTCCTCGACCGTCTCGCACCCCTTCAGGACGAGTACCAGGCCCTCGAGGACGTACGCGGCCTCGGACTCATGGCCGCCGTCGAGTTCGAGACTCCCGACCAACGTGAAGCGGTCATGGAAGCCGCGCTCGAGCGCGGCCTGTTAACGCTTGGCTGTGGGAAGAAGACGCTCCGACTGCTGCCGCCGCTGGACGTTCGAGACCGCGAACTCGACATCGCCGTGGAACTCCTCGACGAGGCGATCGCGAGCGTCAGTCGAACCGCGACCGTCTGACTGCCACCTGCGGGTCCGACGACGGACCACACACGAGCGACCGCATCGGTCTCCGCCTTCGAACACTGGGTCGCGCGTCGGGCCGTCCTGCTGAGCCGTTTCTACCTCCGTGCTGATCGTTCCGCGCGCGTTCCGAGCGACGCGTCTCTAAACGAACCCGGCGGACGGCGAGCCTCACCGCTCCGAAATCGAAACGCGATGGTCGGAGGACATGGACGCGAGATCAGGCGACGAACGCCTCTGCGCCCCGGCCGAATATACCCCTAGACTGAACTGCTGCACTCGCTTCTCGAGCCCGCTCCGATGCGAGGCGATTCGATACTGGACACGGTGTCGCTATCCGGGTGCGACGCGTGGCTCGTCCCGAACGCCCCGCTCTCTCGCTCGAGTCGGCGGCGACGACGCTCGGACGAATCGGATTCGACGACGTGCGGTAAGTCGGGGTAGAATATCGAGCCGCGTCGAACGGCCGGGCGAGCCTTACTCGCGCTCGGCCGGGACGGTCTCGGCGTGCTCGACTGCGGCACTCTCCGCGTCTGCCGCTTCCTTGTAGGTAATGTTCCACCCAGTGATACCCATCAGGATGAGTAGCAGGGGTGAGAGAAAGCCGAGGAAATAGTACGGCGCGTATTCGAACGTGCTGACGCCGAGCGTTCCCGCCATGAAGACGGCACCACTGTTCCACGGGACGAGCGCGCTCGTCACCGTCCCGGACGATTCGATGGCTCGGGAGAGGTTTTCGCTCTTGAGGTCCTTTTCTTCGTACAGGTTCCGTAGCGTGATCCCCGGCACGACGATGCTGACGTACTGCTCCGCGGCGAGGATGTTCATCGACACGGCCGAGAACGCGGTCACGCCAGTCAGGCTTGCAACGCTACGGCTCAGGCGGCCGAGATGATGAGCGAGGACGGCGATAATACCGGTGCTTTCGAACATTCCGCCGAGTGCGAGCGCGGAAATGGCGATCGTCACGGCCCACGAGCCGCCGACCATTCCGCCGCTGGCCAGGAGGTCGTTGACGACCTCGAGTCCGGTTTCGGGACTCGTACCGCTCTGGGCCACCGTCCAGATCTGCTCGAAGCCCGTGTCTTGTAGCACGAGCGCGGTCCCCGCGCCGGCAAAGATTCCCGTCCCGAGGGCAGGTATCGCGGAAATGCCGTATATCGCGAGCGCGAACGTGACCACGATCGGGAGGAACGCGAGCGGTGAGATCGTGTACGTGCCGGCGAGTGCCGTCTGTATCTCGGCGACTCGATCGGCCGGAATGGACCCGGAGGCACGGAGGCCGAGGATCGCGAACAATATGACGCTGATCCCGAACGCGAGCGTCGTTCCGTTCCGCATCGCGTTGATGTGGTCGTAGAGATCGGTGTTGGTGACGGCTGCTGCGAGGTTCGTCGTGTCCGACAGCGGTGACTGCTTGTCACCCGTATACGCTCCAGTGAGGATCGCTCCGGCCGTCATCGGTGCAGGGAGGCCGAGCCCGGAGCCGATTCCGATGAAGGCGACGCCGAGCGTCCCCGCTGCCGTCCACGAGGACCCGATGGCGAACGTGATAACCGCCGTTATCACCGCGGTCATCGGGAGGAACACTGCGGGAGTCAGTAGACTCAGCCCGTAGTACATCATCGCGGGAATCGTTCCCGCGTGGATCCACGTGGAGATGAGCGCATACACGATAAAGAGAATGAACACCACCTGCAGCCCCATCAGGAGGCTTTGGGAGATCCCATTGTACAACGTGTCCCACGAGACGCCGAGCCAGTAGTAACTAAACAACCCGGTAAACGTGATGCCCCAGAACAGGGGAAACTGCGGATCGAGCCCGTATATTCCGATTCCAATACCAAGGAACGTCAGCATTCCCGCGACCGGTATCAGCGCCTCTCCCAACGAGGGACGCGCGTCCGGATCGAGATCTTCGAAGAGTTGAATATCGTATTCCATTGTTCTCAGACGCTACAGACCAAGCGAGATCCGGACGCTTCCGCGGTCCACGTAGCCGTTCCTCGAGACCCACTCGTCAGTATAGCCGCTGCGTAAGGGTAGGGTTGACAATGCATGCCGGTTCAACGGTTGCAATGATAGTTTATGTATCTTGTGCTCTCGCAGACCGTCTCGTCGCTGTCCCTATGATACCATAGCTCATGATAGGGCACCAATTAGTTTGACTATACCGAATAAATATATGGGTTGTGGAGGTGCACTTAGACGGTGCGAAACCCACTCTCAGGGGCTGGTGCGTTCCGTTCGTTCCGTGCGGGAATCGTGCTCGGCTCGGACCGGTACCTGCTCGAGCGAACCGCGGACGTTCGCTATCGCTTCGGTTCGAGTTTCCATCGCACCAGTTCTCGAAACGATCCCGGTGCAGTTCGCCTTCCACTCTCCACCGGTTGCCTTCTTCGGAGCGGGAGTCAGGGATGCCGACAGCGACGAGAGCGTAGGCCGGGCCGCGTGACGGTCGGAAACCGGGTTTGGACACGGCTGTCAATTCGTTTCGGAACGCTTGTGGGGTCTCCGATACACTCACAATCCGTTGCATCGTCGGGCCTGTCGAACGCGGCGACGCCTGCTTGTCGTCTTGCCAGTTCCGCTTCGATACGGGAAAACACGGCTTGTTTACATGGGGCTGTTACAATCATATATGTGTAATCGACTGTTTGATTCACGGTCGAGTCCGTCGAGAGCCCGGCCAGCATGGCCGGGATACTTGTTTGATGTATACGAACTCGGGCCGGTATTGCCTGCTCGAGTCCGCGTTTCGAGTCGCGTTCTGCTGTCGACCTGGGCGTCTCGCGGTGTAACGGCCTAGTTCGAACGGATTGTGATCAGCGACGGATCCGATCGGTACGGGGGCAAACGGAACGCGCACTGCTATTCCGGCCGGCCGTACAATCGTCGTCCGATGGAAAAGCGGGTCTCTCTCTGAAGCATGTGACACGCCGATCGCCCAGCCGTCACGCCAGCAGGTATACGGTGAGGTGTACGGCTGGTATCGTTTCCGTTCGACCGACGACCCGTTGTGGCTGGTCCGTGGTTTCTGCTGTTGTTCCTCCTTGCTCCACGTCTAGCCGCTGTTCTCGAGTTCCCGGGTTCGTCTACAACGATATTCGTTCTCCTGCTCCCCGCTGAAGCGGATCTCGGCGTACCCGCCGCTGCTCCGGAACCGTTCCGCACGATTCGCGGAAGTCCCCTCGGCACCGAACCGATGATGCGGTGTGACTGTGACACCTGTTATTGGACCCGGATCAGTCGCGGGCCGAGCGATCGATTCGATGGCTGGAACCGTGTTACGTCGACCGGAACGAATACCGGACGAACGGAGCCACAACCATCGATTGACGGTCTCGTTCGTTCCGCATTGATCCGCGTACGGACCCGTTCGGGACTGTCAAAGGGATTCCCTCCGGTGACCGTCGATTTTCACCCGTAGTCATGTTGTTGTGGTCGGATGATAAGCCTATCCGCCCGAACTTATACATACATATGCTTGTAATGGCTGTCCTTCGTTCCGGACCGGAGTGATCGACGACCGACAGATGCTTACGTACGAATTGTTTTGATAATCTCAAATATCTGTTTCCGTTTCCCCCGCGTCGACACGCGGGTATTGTACGAAATATTTATATTGTGGTAGCCGACAGGACAGTGTATGCAGCGAGAAAAAGCTGAGCCAACAGTCCAAAAATTACCGGGACCAAAGGCCCAGGAGTGGGTCGAGTTTCACAGCGAGGCGGCAGCAACGAGCACGTACGTCTATGATTTCGTCTGGGACATCACCGAGGATGCGGTCGGTCCGTTCTGTACCGACCCCGACGGCAACGTTCTGCTCGATTTTACGAGCCACGTCGCTGCTGCTCCGCTCGGCTATAACAACCCGAAACTGATGGACAAGTTGCGGGAGTTCGACCTGGTCGATCCGCTGAAAATCGCGGGACAGGACTTCTACGTCAGCACTGGCGGAACGCCGGACGACACGGAACTCCCCGGCCCCGCCCATCTCATGGACACGTTGACCGACATCACCGAGCAGTACGGGATGGATACGGTCTTCCTGTCGAACTCCGGGGCCGAGGCGGTCGAGAACGCGATGAAGATCTGTTACGATAACTGCGAGCAGCCCAAATACGGACTCACGTTCGAGGGCGCGTTCCACGGGCNGAGAACGCGATGAAGATCTGTTACGATAACTGCGAGCAGCCCAAATACGGACTCACGTTCGAGGGCGCGTTCCACGGGCGCACGCTCGGGACGCTCTCGCTGAACCGGTCGAAATCCGTTCATCGTCGCGACTTCCCCGAACTCAGCGGCATCCACGACGTCCCCCACAGCATGGCCGGCGTCGAACGCCTCCGCGAGAAACTTGACCCCGACCACGGTCACATCCCTCCCGAACAGGTCGCCTTCCTCATCCTCGAGCCGGTTCAGGGTGAAGGTGGCTACCAGATTCCGGAACCGGAGTTCATGCGTGCGGTTAACGACCTCTGTGACGAACACGACATCCCGCTCATCGCCGACGAGATTCAGTCCGGCGTCGGCCGGACCGGTGAGATGTGGGCGTCGGACCACTTCGACTTCGAGCCGGACGTCATCACGAGCGCTAAAGCGCTTCGCGTCGGCGCGACGATTTCGTCCGCGGATATCTTCCCCGAGGAGAAGAGCCGTATCTCATCGACGTGGGGTGCCGGTGATATCCTCTCCTCGATTCAGGGGACGCTCACGGTCGCGGCCATACGGGAACACGACCTCCTCAGCCACGCGACACAGGCCGGCGAGCGGTTCCTGGGTCAGCTCGAGGACCTGCAGGAGAGTCATCCCGAGACGGTCGTCGACGTTCGCGGACTCGGTCTGATGACCGCGGTCGAGTTCGATACGAAAGACCGTCGGGAGGCGGTCGTCGACGCTGCCCTCCAGCGAGGGCTACTGACGCTTGGCTGCGGGCAAAAGACGCTCCGACTGCTCCCGCCGCTGGACGTTCGCGAGCGCGAACTCGACATCGCCGTCGATCTCCTCGACGACGCGATCGATCACGTCGAATCGTAACCGAGTAGCCAGTTGATGATCGCGCGGCTCTGTCGACACGATCCGGGCACGCGCCCACGCGTTCGCGACGCCCGTTGCCGGCCGATCACGACTCTCGACACCACCACCCGACTTCAATAATGACACAGAAGCAGACCACCCACTCCGAATCGGACAGCGAATCGACGACCGAATCACCTCTCGAAACGGCTCGTCGGCAGCTCCGTACCGCTGCGGGCCGGACCGATGTCGACGACGGCGTCATCGAACGCCTCAAACACCCGACCAGAGTCGTCGAGGTTTCCATTCCGCTCGAGCGGGACGACGGCTCCGTCGACGTCTTTACGGGGTATCGAGCACAGCACGATGACGTTCGCGGCCCCTATAAGGGCGGGCTCCGCTATCACCCCGAAGTCAACGCCGACGAGTGTGTCGGCCTCGCGATGTGGATGACGTGGAAATGTGCTGTTATGGATATCCCGTTCGGCGGCGGGAAAGGGGGGATCGTCGTCGATCCGAAGGAACTCAGCGACGACGAGAAAGAGCGCCTCACCCGACGGTTCGCGGAAGAAATCCGAGACGAGGTCGGTCCCAGCAGGGACATCCCCGCACCCGATATGGGAACCGACGCACAGACGATGGCCTGGTTCATGGACGCGTACAGCATGCAGGAAGGGGAAACGATTCCCGGCGTCGTCACCGGCAAACCACCCGTCATCGGCGGGAGTTACGGTCGCGAGGAAGCCCCCGGGCGGAGCGTCGCCATCGTCGCGCGGGAAGCGATCGAGTACTACGACGAGAGCCTTGACGACGTGTCGATCGCGGTCCAAGGGTACGGGAGCGTCGGTGCGAACGCTGCCCGCCTGCTCGACGAGTGGGGCGCGGACATCGTTGCCGTCAGCGACGTCAACGGCGGTCTGTACGACCCCGACGGACTGCAGACACAGGACGTTCCATCCCACAAGGAGGAGCCGGAGGGCGTGATGCGGTACGACAGTTCGAACACGGTTTCCAATGAGGAACTCCTCGAACTGGACGTGGACGTTCTCATCCCGGCTGCCATCGGGAACGTCATCACGGCCGACAACGCGGATCGAATCCAGGCCGACATCATCGTCGAGGGCGCAAACGGCCCGACGACCTCGACCGCGGATACGATCCTTCACGAGCGCGGTAAACACGTTATTCCCGACATTCTCGCGAACGCCGGCGGTGTCACCGTCTCCTACTTCGAGTGGCTCCAGGATATCAACCGCCGAACGTGGTCCAAAGAGCGGGTCAACGACGAACTCGAGTCGGCGATGCTCGACGCGTGGACCGACGTGAAGGCGGAAGTCGATGCCGGTGACATGAGCTGGCGGGATGCGGCGTACGTCGTGGCGCTCAACCGCATCGGCGAGGCAAAGGAGGCCCGCGGACTCTGGCCATAGCGCGGTCGGCCGACGTACCGCAGCTATCGCTCACGGCGGAAGTGCCGTCGACGATCCGTGAGAAACTCCGTTTTTGACGCGGCTCCCGAACTTAGCGTGGCTTCTGGACGCCGGCCGTCTCGAGGTTCACCTCGATGATATTGGCTGCTTCCATTACTAATTCGGGAATCTCGGATTCGAAGTAGTCCCCCGAAAGACGACTGGTTGGTGCTGTTACGCTTATCGCCCCACAGACGGTGGCGTCGGTTCCCGTGATCGCGGTTCCGACGGAGCGCATTCCCCGTACTTCCTCTTCGTCGTTGACCGCGTATCCCTGGGCTTGGATCCGGTCGAGTTCATCGAACAGCGTTTCGAGATCGGTGATCGTCTTTTCGGTTCGTTGGACGAACCCCTGTTGGTCGACGATCTCCCGGACCCGGTCTCGGTCGAAACACGCGAGCATCGCCTTTCCGGCCGCCGTGTGGTACAGGTACTGTGGTGACTCCCGCATTCGAAGGTGGTAATCCATCGCGATCGCCCTGTCGCCGCTACTTTCGTAGAGCGTTACTTCTTGTCCCTGACACTCGACTGTGAGATGGACCCACTCACCCGTCTTCTCCGCGAGTTTTTCCACCTCGTCCTGACCCGCGCGGTAGATGTCGGTTTGATTTCGGACGCTCTCACCCATCGTTACCAGCCGTACCCCGAGCCGATACTCCTTCCCCGATTTCGTAATGAACCCCTCGTTCTCCAGCGTCTCGAGATACGTGTGGACCGTCCCCTTCGAAATATCGACTTCGTTACAAAGATCGGTAAACGTCGGCGTCTCGAGATATTGGATCGCTTCCAGAATGGCACTCGCTGTCTGAATGGATTTGATCCGGCGGGGAGAACCGGCCGAGTCGTCGGCGTGCATGTCGTTCATGTGTTCACCGCGGCATATAGGTTTGTATATGACAAACTCCGATCGGAGACGGTCCCACGCCAACGCGGCACTCGGTGTTGTGAAACAAAACCGGCTGCTCGAGTCGCCGAGCAGCAGTTGCGACGACAACGCTCAGCGACACGTGGTTCTTATCGGGCCGTCGCCGGCGACGGCCCGGCCGTCCGGTCTACCACTCGAGGCTGCCGCCGCTCTGGTATTCCGTTACCTGCGTCTCGAAGAAGTTCTTCTCCTTGTTCAGATCGACCTGTTCGGACATCCACGGGAACGGGTTTTCGGTCCCGTACTGTTCGGGTAAGTCGAGTTGCTCGAGTCGCCGGTCGGCGATGTGCTCGACGTATTCGGCGAACTGCTCGGCACTCATCCCCAGGAGTCCGTCAGGGCAGGCTTCGTAGGCGTAGATCTGTTCTAATTCGACGGCTTCGGTTATCAGATCGATCACTTCGTCACCGAACTCGTCGGTCCACGCGCTGGGATGTTCCGCCCGAATCTGGTTGATGAGATCGATTCCGAATCCCAGATGGAGCGACTCGTCGCGCATGATGTATTCGAACTGTTGACCGACGCCAACCATCTTGTTTTGGCGTTTTAGTCCGAGCATCATCGCGAAGCCGGCGTAAAAGAATAGGCCTTCCATGATGACGTAGAAGCCGACGAGATCACGGAGGAAATCGCGTCGGTCCTCATCCGTCTCGATGGTGAAGCCGTCCGTGTCGAGTACCCGCGTCAAGTCGACCACGAACTCGTCTTTCTCCTGTATCGATGGGACGCGGTCGTACATTCCATAGAGGTATTCGGGGTCGAATCCGAGCGAGTCACAGCAGTAGATGAACGTATCCGTGTGGATGGCTTCCTCGTACGCTTGCCGGAGCAGATACTGCCGGCATTCCGGGGCAGTAACGTGGTCGTACACCGCGAGCACGATGTTGTTAGCTGTCAGCGATTCGGCCGTCGAGAAGAACCCCAGGTTCCATTCGATGAGTTGTCGCTCGGCATCGGAAAGGGCGTCGCCGTTCCACTGGGTGATGTCGTCCTGCATCGGAATCTCCTCGGGCACCCAGTTGTTGTTCACGCCGGCTTCGTAGTATTCGCGAGCCCATCCGTAGTCGATCGGAAGTATTTTGTTCGGGTCGTGTTCGGCGTCATTATTGATGATCGGCATCGTTGTAGTGGTTGTAAACGTAAGTCGTGCGTGTTACTGGCAAGCCTCGCAGGTCGGGTCCTCGACTTTGCAGAGTTCGTCCTCGTCGGCAGGATGCTTCTCGCCGGCTTCGAGGTCTGACGACGATCCGTCCCGTCGCTGTGTCTTCCCATACTCGGACATGTCCAGCGTGGACTTCTCGATCTGGGACGCCCCGAGCGTTCGGAGGTAGTAGGTCGTCTTCAGACCTAGTTCCCACGCAGTCTCGTATACGTCGGTGAGAAGGGACCCATCGGTGGACGGGAAAAAGACGTTATGTGAAACGGACTGGTCGATCCACGTTTGCCGGTGGGCGGTCAACCGAAGCTGCTGCCGCGGGTCGATCTCGAAAGCACCACGGTACAGTCGCTTCAACTCGTCCGGGATGGCATCTATTTCCTGAATCGAGCCGTCGTGGTACTTGATACGGTCGACCAGTTCGGTATCCCACAACCCAGCTTCACGCAGGTCGTCGACGAGTTGGTCGTTGATGATCGTGAACTCGCCCGACATGTTCGATTTGACGTAGAGATTCGAGTACAGGGGCTCGATCGACGGTGTCGTCCCGTTGATCGTCGATACGGTCGCCGTCGGGGCGATAGCCATCGTGTTCGAGTTCCGCATCCCGTGTTCCGCGACGTGCTCACGGACGACATCCCAATCAAGTGTCTCCTCGCGCTCGGTCGGCACCTCACGACCCCGCTCGTCCTCGAGGAGGTCGACAGTGTCCTGTGGAAAGAGGCCGCGGTCCCACTTCGAGCCCTTGTAGGAGGGATACGGCTCCCGCTCCGCCGCGAGTTTCGAGGAGTTGAGAACGGCGTGGTAGGAGACGAACTCCTGCCAGCGGTTGGCCTTCTCGAGCGCCTCTTCGGAATTCATCGGAACGTTCAGTTGCATCAGCGCATCGTGGAACCCCATCGTTCCCAGCCCGACCGGGCGGTGTTGCATGTTCGACCGTTCGGCCTCGTCGGTTGGGTAGAAACAGCGGTCGACGACGTTATCGAGCATCCGCATCGCCGTCTCGATGGTTTCCGCGAGGTATTCCCGGTCGAGTTCGCCGTCCGAGACGTGGGTCGCGAAGTTGACACTCCCGAGGTTACAGACGGCGTGTTCGTCCGCGCTCGTGTTGAGCGTGATCTCGGTACAGAGGTTCGATGAGTGGATCGTGCCCACGTGATCTTGCGGCGAGCGAACGTTACACGGATCTTTGAACGTCAGCCACGGGTGGCCGGTTTCGAACAGTCGCGTGAGTAGCTTCCGCCAGAGTTCCTCGGCATCGACGCGTTCGTACTGTCTGAGGTCGCCGTTTTCCGCTTGCGTCTCGTACTCGCGGTAGCGCTCTTCGAACTCGATACCGGAGAGATCGTGGAGGTCGGGGACCTCGTCGGGGCTGAACAGCGTCCACTGTTCACCGTTGTCGACGCGTTTCATGAAGAGATCCGGAACCCACGCAGCCGTGTTCATATCCGGCGTGCGGCGACGCTCGTCCCCCGTGTTTCGCTTGAGGTCGATAAACGCCGGGAAATCGAGGTGCCAGCAGGCCAGGTATGCACACGCAGCACCGCGGCGCTTTCCCGAGCGGTTGATGGCCGCCGTGACATCGTTGCTGATGCGGAGGAACGGAACGACGCCGGTCGATTCGACACCGGTGCTCTCGATGAGCGCGCCCGCCGACCGGATGTTCGTCCAGTCGTTGCCAAGCCCGCCGCTCCACTTCGACAGTTGGGCGTGGTGTTTGTACGACTCAAAGATGTTCTCGAGGTCGTCCTGTACCGTCGTTAGGTAACACGACGAGAGTTGGGGATGGGTCGAGCCACTGTGAAACAGCGTCGGCGTCGAGGGTGTAAACTCCAGTTTCGAGAGAACGTCGTAGAACTCCTTGGCCCGCTCTTGTGGGTCATCTTCCTCGATTGCGAGCCCCATCGCGACTCGCATCCAGAACGCCTGTGGGAGTTCGAGGCGGTCTCCGTTTTGTTCGGTCTTCCGGAAGTACCGTTGGTACAGGGTTTCCATCGCCATATATTCGAACTTCCGGTCTCGATCGAGCTCGAGGTAGTCGGCGAGATCGTCGAGGTCGAACCGTTCGCGGAGGCGCTCGTCGAGGAGGTCGAGATCGACGGCGCGTTGGAGGTTCGTGACGAACGTCTCACGGTATGCGCGGTCGAGGTCGAATCCGGTCAGGTCCTCGCCGAGTATCTCGCGATAGTATCGCTGTCGGAAGACGCCGGCTGCGACGCGTTTGAGTTTCGGTTCGATCTCGATGCGCGCCGTCAGTGCTTGAATCGCGGCCTGGTACACCTCGTCGGTAGCTGCGTCGTCGTAGAGGTTCCGTTCGATTTCGGTGACGAGATCGTCCCAGTCCGTTGCGGTAAGACTCGTTTCGATGTCCGTGCGTGCCCGGTCGATGATCGACCGGATTTCGGGTGTTGTTGCGGTGGATTGCTGGCTCATGTGTGAGGTGATCGGTCGGCTCCTATCGCTGATCCGGACCCGTCGGCTTCAACACCGAGGGCTGTCTCACGTTCGCGACGGCACGTTTCGGGTTCGGATACTTCCGTGTGGGCTGAGACAACCCGGCTGTACGCGCCCGTGCCGGTGTCGCGGTTCTTCACTCGAGGGGAGACCCACTCCGGACGTTCGGAGGTGGTAAATCGGAGCGAACGTCGGTGCCACTCGCGGCGTCGTCTGATGGCGGTTCCGTCGGTACTGGTCGCCGTATCGATGACGCGTGTTCGCTCGTTCCCGCAGTCCGGACAGTTCATAGTTGTCACTGGTCTCTCCTCTCACTCTCCCCCATGTGGGGGCTCTCGGTTTCAGCCGCAATAGCTGGTGTCAGTGGAACACATATAAACTTTCCCAACTAGCTTGATGTAGTACAAATTCACTTGTACTATCCGGGCCGGGGAAAGCGACTGGTTCTGTGACCCGAGAACAACGCGGCACCAGTCTCACCACTCATCAGTTAGAACACATTCACGCGAGATTTCGTCGACGCTTTTGCCGTTGCTCGAGTGCGATGTCACGCAGTTCTCGCTGGGCCTCCGTCGGGCAGTGAAGCGCCGGAACAGGCGTCGGCGTTTCGCTCGCATCGAGGGCGACGAAACTGAAAAACGAGGTAGCTGCGTCGTCGGTCTCTTCCGCTGTTGGCCGTTCAGCCTGTACATCGACTTTGACGTCCATACGTGTCCGACCGGTTTCGAAAACGTAGCCAGTGATCGTTACGATATCTCCCAACTCGATCGGAGCGATAAAATCAACGTGGTCCATTGCAGCGGTAACTACTTGCCGATTAGAAAACCGTCGAGCGGCAATCGCTCCGCAAATGTCCATCCAATGGAGGACGGAACCGCCGAGAGCCCGTCCGAGGTTATTCGTGTCGTTCGGCATCAAAATCTCACTCATTTCCGTGTGAGAACTCTCCAGCGTTGCCGTCCCACTCGCTGATTGTTGCGGTGGCATACCTTATCTCGGGGAAAGCGCTACAAAAACTATTTGAATTGAATTTATACAAATTTACTTGTACCCGTTGGCTGGTATAGTCGGCTATCTGATCATATGGGTCACAATCCATTCACCAGGTTCCGTCACGCGAGCCGTTTTATTCGAGAACCCACCGATTCGTGTTTGGACAGAAGCCTCGGTGAGTGGACCGTCCGGAGTGAACTAGTGGTCTTCGCTATCACAACTTCGGAGGATAGCAATGATGCGTCCTTTCGACTCGAATTCATTCCAGTCGCGCCGCACGCGATCCTATTAATCGTAGTGCATAATACTGTAGCTTACGTATACCGGTACCCTTCGGGAGAAGGTGTCGCCCTCGATTGACAGTGTCACATCGACCGAGCTCGGTGCCGCCTTTTTGAGGTCCGGAAACGTTGCCACAGGCCAACGTACAACGTCACCATCGCGGCTGAGTCTCTTCGAGATCTCGACCGTACTAACAAGTCCTTCGGTCTCTGCCTCGTCCGGCGGACTCGAGATACCACTTCCGACTTCCTCCACGCCGAGTTTGCGGGCCGTCACTGTCCGCGCTCGAGTCGCGCCCACTTCGGCACTTTCAATTCTGCCCCACTCCTCGAACGACCAGGTATCGTACGCGGCGGGCTCGCCGCCACTCATGCGCTTCACATATCGAACGGTCTCGTTTTGTGGGAAGTATTCCACATTGTCCTGTTCGTAGCCCGGGTCGTCAGTAATGGTCCGGTCGACGCTGACCGGCTCGCCGTCGGGGCGTACAGGTCCTCTCGAGTCGGCTTCTTTCGCCCACTGGCGAACACGCGAGGAGTTCGTCGTGGGTGACGTGGCTGCCGGTGACTGCGGTGCAGTCGTTGTGGGGTCCGATTCAGTGTCCCGTCCTGCCGGTTCAGGATCAGTACCACTCAAACAGCCGACTGTGCCGAGAACGCTACTAGAACCGAGTAGACAGAGGACCTGTCGCCGTTGCATACAATATTTCCCAGTTTGGTAGGTAAATATTTTGTGCGGAGTCTCGCGGCACCGTTTCGGATTGGCTAGTTCCAGCGGTAGACGTAGCTCTGTAATCATGTTTCAGCGGTTGTTGGATCGGTGTTTCTTGTACTGTCCAGTTGAATCAGTTTGAGAAGTGAGCAGGTCGTAACGTTGAGTCGATTGAGGCTCGCAGACCTGGTCAGCGAAAGCTATACGGCGGGTTTAGAAGAATCGTGGGAGAACGAACGGACGGCGACCCCGTCGTGGGGAACCGTGGAACAGCAGCTATTACGGAATCCAGCACGAAACTCGATTCTTCGTGTGCTTCTTTTTGGAAGCGTCACCCTTTTCGACAAGCGTATCGAGCCGCCGCTGAATCGTCCACCGCGACGCATCCTCGAATCGATCGACAAGATCAGAGACGGTATACGGCTCGCAGGGATTCATCTCCTGGAGTACCTGCTGGGGGGTTGGTTCTTCCGGCTCCTTTGACACACTATCACAGTATGAGTCGCCTATCCTTAAGTATGATCCATGTGATGTATTGTCTTTATTCTTCATCACGAAGAGAAAATTATAAGATGTCGCTCCATATGGTGCAGTATAGACGGAAATATAAAACCGATTGAACTATCACGAAATATGAGCAAGAAACATAGTCAGGGACGAAACTGGGTGGGGATCATAGCCGCTATATTGGCATTTTTTATCGTGTTGAATGTCATTTCGTACCTCTGGTTCCCTTTCCTCCCGTGGTTCGAGCAACGAGACGCTGGTCAGGAAACAGTCGAGCAGACGTACGACGCCGAGAATGCGATCCAGCAGTACGAGGAGTTCCGCCAGATGTACCACGACATCGAAGCGCAGCGGAACCAAGTCGAGAACGCCTACGACGAAGAGGAGTCGTTCCACGAGACCTACGGTGACGATCCGAACAACTGGAGTCGAACCGCAGAGACGCGCCACGGCCGGATACACGAACGAATCACCGGCAACCAGAACCAACTCGAGCAGTTGGTCGCCGACTACAACGCACAGTCGGATATGGCTAATAAAGAACTGTTCAAATGCCATCTGCCGTATAAGGTGGATGATCGGTTCGCGATACAGGGGCCACCGGGAAGTGGTGATGCGGAGCAGCCCGTAGACACCGGCCCCAACGGGAACTCGATCAACGGGACCCCATCCGAAGCGAACCAGTGCGACGAACTACCAGACAAAGTCGAAAGCTAATTCATGAACAAGAAAAAACTCGTCCTGATCTTCGCGGTCGTCGGAATGATCGCCCTCGCGGGCTGTAGTGTGTTTCAAGATAACACGTCGGCCGGCGACGAGTCAGCTGACGATCTCGCCACCGATACGAACACCGAGCGATCCACGGACTACGGTGGGAGCTACCTCTACGAGATCGGAGTGACGGAATCAAACCAGCAGGGATTGATCCGTGCGCAACCGCCGTTCCAGATGGACAATTCGCTCGAGCGCCAGAACCTAATCGACCGGTACAAGTATCTCAACGACCGGAATAATGTCCATCACGTGTACCTAATGTCTCACGACGGGAAGGTCGTCTCGTACTATACCGCACAGGGGAAAGTCTCGAGTGTCAACTCGAAGCTGACCAACGACCGCCAACTCGTCAAGGTCCCTGACGCAAAGTACGACGGGGGGAATGGCGCGGCTGGTCCGAACGGCTCTAACTGGAAGCTCGTCGAGTCGCCTCAGATGGATGGCTCGTACGGCTCGAATGGAGCTGCAATCTTCTTCTTTACCACTGACGGACATTACGTCGAGTGGAACGGGCTCTATGTCGTTTCGGAGGAGCCGAAGAACATCCAGACACCGGTCACGCTGACCGACGAGGTTGACGAGAACGAGTCCGAAAACTAACTGCCCCTTCTCACACTCAATTCATGAATCGACGCGCATTCCTTGCCACAGTCAGCGCTGTTCCCCTCGGAGGGTGTACGGTGCTTGGCGACAGCACGACTGACAGCCAGCAAACCCACACGCCGACGAACGAGTCCGACAGCCCTGCCGTTGACGACCCTCCTGAGGAGGTGGCGGCTGTCCAACCACTCGCCGAGGCGTTCTACACGCATATTACCGAGTTCTATCCAGATGCCCGCGTGTTCATCACACCGTCCGGGGAGATCGTGATGGACTACCAGGGGAATGCCTCGAGCGGCGATGCGCTCACACGTGAGTACAACAATATCGCCACGGAGTACGCCGAATTGATCGAAACCGAAGGGGCCGAACCGACGACACTCATCATCTCCCCAGCCAACGTCAAGGTGTATGTAGTCGAATCGGCACTTCGTGCCTACGTGAACGACGAAATCGACGAACAGGCCTTCCTCGAGACAATCGAGGTGAAAACCAGTGAGCAAAGAGACCCAGCGGCTGGCGAGTGAGGAGGCAATGCCCGGCGAAGACTCGAGCACAGCGACGATTCGGTGCGAGTCGCCATACTGCGATCGCGAAGTCTACGAAGCCGCGACCGTGGACGTCGTTGTTGGTGCGACTATTGGGGAGTGGTCCGACCCCCAACCTCATGTCGGGGTCACCGGTACAGATTCAACGTCCCCAGTGGTTGAGCAGTGGTGCCTAACGTGTGCCGAACAAGAGTTCGGCATCGAGACAAGTGCCCACGAAAAACGCGTTGAGCAGGTGTCGCAGTACGTTACACTGCGTACAGTCTCCGCGTTTCTGACGGGGATCGTGATCGCACTGCTGGTAAGTTCCGTACTGTTGGTATAGCGCCTCGTCGTTCCTCGGTTCCTGCAAATCCGGGAATCGAACCTAGCTCTCAGCCCTTTACCGTTGCATGTGGCTGTGGGAGCCATTGCTGCGGACAAGGGGTTCCAGGACTGGCACACTGCGTACGAACCCTCCGTGCTTGCTGTTGAGTCTCTCGTTCGCTACCGCGGATCATCATCGAATGCAGTCGTAAACAACGCTCTCATCCGGGCACAAGCTGCTCTCAGCGCTGGATGGTAGAACTTCGTACTCGAACGAAGCACTCGCACGGCGTCGCCGTGTGGGCGCTGGACTGGTATCGCAAGTTCCGTCAACTTGTTCTGCTGTTCGCTCTCACCAACATAGACTCGGTGTGTGAGGTCCTGTAACCGCGATCTAGTATCTATTCAACAGAGCAACTGAGAGAGGTCTTCCAAGACCACACTGGACAGCGACTGATCGACGGCAGTCTCTCAGTTATTCCTTCGACCCGTATCAGGTCGCCAATCATAATACGACACCTGAGAAAGAACAATCGGATGCAATCGCAAGAGGTTCGGTGGCGATATTACCTTTATTCGCTCACCGAAACGCAGGGGCTCATCGCTCCCGTCTGGGTTCTCGTTCTACAGGCTCGTGGGCTCTCCTATACGGATATTGGACTTCTCGGTGCGTTATATTGGGCAGTGCTTGTTCTCGCAGAGATACCGACCGGATATATCGGTGATCGCATCGGCCGACGGCGGAGTCTGTTCATCGCTGCACTCATAACGGCTGGTGGAGTTGGCGGACTCGCATTCGCTCGGACTCTGCTCTCGTTCGCGCTGGCACTTACCGCATGGGCAGTCGGGATCACATTTCGTTCCGGGACGGCCGATGCCTGGCTGTACAGTGTACTCGGACGGTCTGGCACTGCCGATGCCTACACTCATGTTCGCGGCCGTGGGCGAGCAGTCAAATTGGCCGCAACTGCGATAACTGCAGTCATCGGGGGAGTCCTTTATACGAAATCACTCGTCGCTCCGTTCTTCCTTACTGCTGGTTTATTAGCCGTCAACTCAGCTGTCGTGTTGTCGTTTCCGACGGTCCCCGACGGCCAAGGGCGATCCCGGTCGGAGTCATGGCTCTTCTCGACGACACGCCAAGAACTGACAGCGGCGTTCAAACAGCCAGGGATGCGGAGTTTCGTCGGATACACGGTTCTCCTGTTCGGCCTCGTCGAGGTTACCCGAACTTTCGTTCAGCCAATCGTCGCCGGTGATCAGGTCGGACTCTCCGTTGCCGCAGTTGGGGCATTGTATGCGTGTTTCAATATCGTTGCTGCTGGAGCGAGCGCTCTCACCAGTCGGATCGAGCAAACCCTTGGGGTCCGTTGTTGGTTCCTCTTAGGACCGCTTCTACTAGCTGGAAGCCTCGTGAGTCTTCCTGTGGTCCCAGCCGCAACCGTCCCAGCGTTCGTTGGGATGGAAGCTATCTGGCACGTCAGCCAGACGTTCCAGAGCCGTATCGTCAACGATCGGACGCGCAACCGGCGGCGAGCTACTGTTCTCAGCGTCGTCTCGATGGGCGGCGGCGTAGCTGCGATCGCGTTCCGCGCCGTGGGTGGTGTCCTGGCCGATATGTTCAGCCCACCTCTGATGCTTGCTCTACTCGCCTTCGTCTTCGTGGTCGGTTCGGGGATGCTATTTACAGCCACACCGGAGACAGTGTTTCGGACGACGGAAACGGATCTGAGTCGATAATACTAGTTCATAGCCATGGTGCTTGCCGACCACTTCGAGCCTTTTTCGACCTTGACGCACGTGATTTATTCCGGGAACGATGCGCTCCCGGAGGCAGTCACGAGCATCAATCGGCTCTTCGAACGCGACAAGCGAATCCGGTTTCTCACGAACGATCCGCGACCGACGCGGGAGGCAGTCGTTGCCGACCTCCGTGACCTCGGCATTGAAGCGGGTGCGGATGCGATCGTCACCTCGGCGTCGACGGCGGCGACGTATCTCCGCCGTGAGCCGGTGAGACGGTCCACTTCGTAGCGAATTGGTATCAGTGTACTATTGAGACCGGCACGCTCGAAGCGGATCGAGATGAGGCGCTCGAGGTCGAATTTTTCGACACGGATGAGCTTCCGGATGGGATGCTATCCATGCCCCCGCAGTGGATCGCCGATGCAGTGGGGCAGAACGGTGTGTCGGTCCGATCGGAGATGCGAAGCCCACACGTCGAGTCACTAAATTGGCGACCACTGAACAGTTGAAAACAGTCGTCCGCTGCTCGTTCCGGGAACACGTCGGTTCCCAAACCACGTCGTACAGCGGTTCACCGTCTTGATCTCCGCGGAGAGTCGCTCACGCCCCGCGACGACTACGAAGACGAGCCACGTGGGGGGCGTTGTCTCGAGATGCAACAAGGGGTAGCTTTCCTGATTGTCAACTCGTTGCCGCTGTTGAACAAGGGCCGGAATGAGGGGTAAGCGTTCAGTCTAGGCTGGCGAGGCGTCCGAGTGGTAACCGCTGCCGGACGTCGCAGAAACTCACCTATCTGGTCGATAGTACGACAAGACCGTCCGTTTGAACGGCGATCCGAAGCAGTGCTCACTCATTGACCCGGCTAAGCTTACGCATCATCGACCGGATAAACCCGTTGTCGTCTCGACTCCTCCTCTCCTCTGCTTGTGGAAGTTGCGACTGCCTTGTTCAAGGCAGTTCGATTCACCTACGTTTACGCCCTGCTCCGCATCCGGTTGGTAAAACCGTAGGTTTTCACGTCGTAAGCACGAGCGGGCACTTGATGCGAGTGCTTGACCGGGAGCCATATTCTCACATCCTGTTGGAGAGCGACGGCGAGTGGATTCTCACTTTCCTGCTCGGCAGGGCGGTGATGTGGGATGTCTCCGTGCGGCTGACGGACACCGAGGTCGTGGCTCTCGAAGATGGCGACATCTCGATTGCCGACCTGATCGAGCGATTCAGTGCCGACGGTTCCACCGACGAAGGCAGGCAAATCACACCAGCAGTCCGGCCAGGCAAGGACGACGACAGCCGAGAATAGAGTGTCACCGCGGTCAGCGCTCTTGGGTCCGGACCCGGACGTGCATGCAGTCAATTGTCCCTCCCCGCATCGTCCAAGGGCGAGTCGCCGTCGGCAGCGTCGAAGACGGCCCTTTCGAGTTCCGCACCGCCGACTGCGCGGAGTGCTTGGCCGAACAGGTAGGTGTGGTCTGCCTGGGCACGAGGGTTCTCCGTGGCAAGCGTGTTGGCGACACGTGAGAACGTTCCCACCGCTGGGTCGTCGGCTCGGAGGATAGTCGTCTCGCTTGCGATCTCGATGGACTGATACACCGCCGCGACACACGCCTCGACCTCGGCGGCTGGCTGGCCCGTCGTGGTTCCTGCGACGACGATGTCGGCGTACACTTCTTCGAGGAACGCTGCCGGGTCCTCGACATGAGCCCCCGTAGCGTACGCCCGGAGTTTCGAGTCCAGACGGCGACGCCACGCGTCGGCCTCGTCCTCGACCGCGTGAACGTAGGCGCGTGTGAAGACACCCGCGACGAACGCCGAGGGTGAGTCCGGAAGTTCCTGCGTCGCGGTCGCGTCGAGTCGGTCCGTCACGACTGCAAGCCACTCGTCAGTGTTCGGCTCGGTCGATCGAGTGCGACCGACGATGGCGAGCGCCTCGCCGTACACCCGCTCGAGGAACGCAGCAGACGCGAGGTGACCGCGCCGGCAGAGCCAGCCGAGGCTCCGTGGCCGCGTCACGAGTACTGCACCCTTGGGGCGAGCGAACAAGGCATTCAGGTTTTCCCGGTCGCCGTCACCGGAATGCAAAATTGCCGACACAAAATTGTCGACGATCACGAGTTCGTCGGCGTCGATGGCTGTCGTTTCTTCGAGCCGTTCGACGGATGGGCCGACCTGGCGCAGGTGATGTGACTTTCCAACGCTGGGTGCCCCGAGAACGAGTGTAACCTCACACGGGTCGACCGCGTCGCACAGTTCGCCGGGCGTGACTTCTTGAACCGTTCTTTCCATGTATTCCCCACGACTGACTCCACCAACGACTGCGTCTGGATGGCAGACCCCGCCGAGTATATCCATTCAATAGGTTTCCTCGAGAATATAAATGTTTGCCGTTGGGACGGCATCTCCGAGGCCGATCCAGCCGCCGATTCCCGGCACCGCCTGACGATTATGGTAGCAACTGAAACGATTTCGGAGAGGGTGGGAACAGCGTCTTTGTGCTCGACGACGGTGTCGACGAACCGAATCCGCCTGTGGTTTTCGTCGACTGTGATCGGACGGCTGACGATCCAGAAAGCAAGATCCGACTTCCGTCGTCCGTGCCCGAGTTTTCGTCAAATCCGACGCGGGTGACGAGTGAGCGGACGGGACTTCTTAGAGGTTGCTTTCGAGCAAGGTGACGATGGATTCCGTCCGTTCGTCGACCTTGTCCATGTTGGTGCATGGTTCTTTATCCACCGTGAGGACGCCGTCTTCGTAGCTGATGTCACCGGTCATCCCTGCTTCGTTCCTGAACACGATCGATTCGAGGTCCGCCTGGAGGGCTTCCCGCCCCAGTTCGTCGCTACAGATCGCCTCGAGGGCATCGATCGTCGGCTGGAAGTACACCTTCGTCCACCCCTCGAACCAGAGATCGTCGTTGACTCGCTCGTCGATGAGTGATTCCCACTCGATATCGAGATCGACTTCGAAACCGGCTGCATCGTCCATCGATTCCTTCAGGGACGGCAGTTCTTCCTCCTCGAACTGCTTTACTTTCCTCTTATTCTTTAGGTTCATTAATATGTACCCGGGCGAAAATTGACATCTGGCTTATTTAATACTACCCATTCGATTCTCGCTCTTTCATCGCGAGATGCACCGATTGCGGGCGGATGTGTGGTACTGAACGAACTGACGACGAACGGTCGGTCACAGCAAAGCGCTCCGACTCGTTCGCACCAGATCATTGCTGCTGAAGGGGATGGGTGGTCAATCGGTCGTCGTCCTGTCCGCCGTGTCGGATTCGGACTCGTCGGTCGTCATACGTCGTCTCGGTGCATCCGACGAAATCCCCTGACAGATGTCCAGTCGCGTGATCCAGCCGCCGAATTTGTATCACCGCCAGCACTTTTTGCCGTCGGTGAAGACGGGGTTGTCTCCGATGTTGGTCATTCCATTCCTGCACCCCCTCTGAATATAAGGGTGCAGTTGGTGGGTTGGATCGGTTCGTCGTATCGAATTCGGGATATATCACAGCGAGTGGCCTGTTTCAATCAGAGTCACTGTCTAGTTGAGCCAGTTTGAGAAGTGACCTGGTCGTTGCGTTGATTTGGACTACTGCTCGTAGACCTGCTCAGTGAGAGTTACGACTCGGATTTAGATGGATCGTGGGAGAACGAGCGGACGGCGACGCCCGTCAGGGTGTTCGCCATCCAACTCCACGCGACCGGTTGTTCTCTTCGAGTGATACAAGTGATTCTTCGCTTACTCAGCGCTGAACGCCCTTATTAAGCAATTTGAATTTAGACATGACGTATAGGTGATGTAATGCTAGGCCCGCCGATGTCCACGAGAGCGTTGATCTCGTGCGGCCCATCAGACCGCTGCGCGTTCTGAGGACGGCAAAGCCGTCGCGGATCGCGGTTGACGAGACCGCTGTCAAGATAAACGGCGAGTGGTCTTGGTTGTACGCTGCAATAGACACCGAGACAAAACTGATTCTTGATGTCGCGTTATTTGGTCGGCATGGCACTGATCCGGCGGCTGCATTTCTGCATCGACTCGACGAGAAACACAATCTCTCCGAGGCTGAGTTTCTTGTCGATCAATTCGGCTATCGGACTGCCCTCTCTTGAGTAGGATTGAGTGGTCGGGTCAACTATACCGACCGAANCTCCGAGGCTGAGTTTCTTGTCGATCAATTCGGCTATCGGACTGCCCTCTCTTGAGTAGGATTGAGTGGTCGGGTCAACTATACCGACCGAACCCTCATCGAAAAGTGGTTTTACACACTCAAAATGCGGATCGACCGTTTCCATAATTCGTGGGTTGGCAGTCGGGCGAGAGCCAGAGAATGACTTGAACAGTTCGGACACTACTACAACACACAGCGACCTCACCAGTCACTCAACGGACAGACGCCAGCGGAGGTACTAAACTAGACAGTGCCATACATGGCTGAACGTCAGCAAACAGAACAATTAATTATCTATAGACACGCTCCTAAGATATGGCTAGGTCCGCCGCTCCGGACACGGGAGCATCTTCTCCTGTCGTCACAGCGGATGACGTGACGAAAATCTATTATCGGGGATCGGAACCCGGTCGTCTCGCTCGCATCCTCGGTCGCTCACAGCCGCCAGCTGTACGCGCAGTTGAATCAGTTTCGATCACCATCTCTAACGAGGAGATAGTTGGTCTCGCAGGTCCAAGCGGTAGCGGGAAATCAACAATATTACATATGCTGGCCGGGTTGAAGCGTCCAACTTCCGGTACCGTTCTATTTCGGGATACTGATCTCGAAACGCTGTCGAAGCGAGAACGAACTCGACACCGACTTGAACACATCGGTGTCGTTTTTCAACAATTTCATTTACTCGATTCCCTTTCAGCCCGCGCAAACGTGGCGCTTCCCCTTGTCGAGCTTGGTATTGGTAAACGACAACGCCGACAGCGAGCAGCCGAACTACTCGAACGTGTTGGACTTGGTGATCGTATCACACATCGACCCGGGGAACTCAGCGGGGGAGAGCAACAGCGTGTTGCGATTGCTCGTGCTTTAATAACGGATCCGGACCTCGTAATTGCAGATGAGCCAACCGGTGAACTCGACACGGACACCGGTCGAACCATTCTCGAGACGTTCAGACAGGTTGCAGAAAACCGCGCTGTCGTCCTTGCATCACACGATCATGAAACGCTTGGTAGTTGTGATCGACTGATTCAACTTCGTGATGGATCCGTGACTGATCATCTAACTCAAAAGGAATCAATTGATGAATATTCGTAAATTAGTTATACACTGGCTTGGCCTCGTTTCCGTTGGTATTCGTCGAACCGCATCACGTGCAACATATACGGCAAAACAACGAATGCGGTTTAGCGTTCTCGGTGTTGCCGTCGTCATCGCGTTACTAGTCATGGTCACCGGTCTCGGTGTCGGTCTTGCCACTAATACAACGGTGTACGATGAGGATATCGATTATTGGATCGTTCCTGCCACGGATAGTCCAGAGTCACCGTTAATTGCGACTGATAATCCGCAGTTCAATTCAGTCCACCAAGCGAACGATCGTATCCACGAGCATGACGATGTAGAGTATGCAACACCAGTACTATCACAGGTTCTTCGGATCAGAACCAACGAGACAGAGGAATACGTTCTCGTTGTCGGTGTAATAAATACATCCGAGTTGGAGCGGGTTGCCGGTCTTCGTACGCACTCGCTCAGGCCTCATGATCCATACTACATGAACGGCGAATACGATGGTGAATGGACTGGCGATACCGTGCTTTCACGGAGTGCAGCTGATACTCTCTCCGTTTCAACGGGTGATCCGGTATCGATAGTCGGCAACAACTCGTTTACCGTCTCAGCCGTTGACAATCAGTCCCGTTCTGTCGGTAATGTTCCGACAGCACTCGTTCAATTGAGTGAATTACAATCTATTACTGGTTCTACAACTTATGATCAAGCGGACCAATTTGTTGTTGGCACGAATACACCGGCTGTGCAGAGTGAACTTCAGGGTCTCTATCCGAATTCCGATATTCGTTCTCGCGGTGAAATGACCGTAAGCGATACACGCGACTCCGAGTTGTCACTAGCGCTTGCGCTGACTGCGTTTCTCGTCTCCCTCTCTATCGGAATGTTGTTTGTTATTACAACGTCAGGGCTCGAGATCGTCGCGGATCAACAGCAGTTAGTGATTTTGTCCGCAATGGGGATCTCTACCAGAAGTCAACTCAAACTAATCGGAGTGGAGACAATCGTGATGGCGGGACTTGGGGGATTATTCGGCGCTGTTAGTGGTGTCGTTGGCATTCGTCTAATAAATATCGTCTCGATTCGGACGATAACGACTGAGCCGATAGCGGTTTCTCATCCGCTGTTCATCGGGTATGGTGTTTCCGTTGCGCTGTTAGTTGGTCTCCTTTCATTGCCGTTTCTGCTGGTAACCGCTCGTCGTGTTTCGGGAGGTGTTCCATAGTGTTTAGTTCGCTCGGTAACAGTCTTCATCGACTCCGAACTGCAGGGAGTCTCACGGTTGCTCAATTTCGTCAACGGAAACTTCGACTCTCATTGGCGATAATCGGTATTGCACTTGCTGTCCTTGCAATAACGCTGCTCGCCGGAACAGGAATTGGTGTTCTTGAAACCGGTGAACAACAATTTGATGCCGCCGAACGTGACCTATGGGTCACAGCAGGTGAAACTCGTATCACATCTGCGGGAGGTGGTGGATTCGAAAACACGCTCTATGATTCGCGAAACCTCTCTACCGAACTTGAGTCAAACGAGGAGATTTCCAATGCCATTCCATTGGCCTTTGATACCGTGTATGTTAGATCCAATCAAAGTGGCAGTTTTAATACATTCATTGCAACGGGAACCCCACAGGGCGGCCCAGCGGTTCACGTGACGGATGGCGACCAGATACAAGGAGATCCCCACTATGCTAACGGAACATATGATGGGGAGATGACGAATGAAGTTCTAATCGATGAAGAAACGGCACGAGAACTAAACGTTAGTGTTGGTGACTCGATTAATATCGGTGGCTCACTGGCTGCCGCGCGGGAACATGAATTTACAATTGTCGGAATGACTCCAACGTTCGAACAGATGCTCGGTACACCAACAGTGACGATGCCACTGAGCGAACTACATGAGGTTACAGGAACGACACAAACTGAGCCGGCAACGTTCATTACAATAACTGTCGAAGACGGCACAACTGTTGAGGCGGTACAGCGAGACTTGCAGGAGACGTATCCCGAATATAAAATCCGAACAAACCAGGAGCAACTTTCGGCTATATTACAAGAACAGGTACTGTTACTTGCAGCTGCAGGAGTACTCGTCTTTCTAGCACTCAGCGCTGGTATTGCACTCACCCTCTCACTTCTATCACTGGTCATTCACCAACAGCGACAAACATTTGGAGCACTTACCGCGCAGGGGATCTCGTCATCGTTTCTTATTGCAACAGTGATCGGACAAGGTCTGATCATCGGAACTTTGGGTGGTGGTATCGGAGTCCTACTCACTCCGCTTGCTGTTACTGTACTCAACCATCTCGCAGCAGTCATCGTTGGATTTGATGGCCTCGTTCAAACTGCACCGTGGATTTATGTGGGATCTCTTGGCATTGCTATCGTCATTGGAACGGTTGCTGCAGCCATTGCTGGGTGGAAGATTAGTCGTACACCTCCCCTCGAGTTGCTCCAGTGATACTTCTCGTGGGTACGACAGTGTTAGTTAGGCCGATTTGAGAAGCGGATCGATATCGAAGCACTCGAGCAACTCGTGAACTGGACCGAGCCACACGCTGGGCTCGAGATCCGATTCGCAGTTGGCGAGTTCCGGCTCTGCGTGACGCAGTCCGATGTGTGGATTCTCGCTTCGGGGTGAGAACAGTTACTGAGATAGAGCGGGGATTGGAGTGAACTGTGGCTACCAATGCGGCTATCGCTCAGTGAGTCATTGCTTCCCCGAGAGGTTGATAATGCGGAAGCATCGGATGGGGCAGATGGATACCGATCGCCATCAATCCATGTGCCAACAGGACATATCCGAGTATAATGAAGACGATTCCGAGAAGACGATGGAGTCGTTGGCGATGGATAGCGTCGACGGACTCAATGAGTGTGCCATAAGCGAAGACGGCTGGAATCGTTCCGATTCCAAGCGTCCCTAACGCGAGAAATCCGGAAACGGCAGAGCCGGTCGCGAACGCGAAGAGGTATGCTGGATATAGAATGGGGCAGGGCAACAATCCGTGCAGCGCACCGAGGCCGATGATTCCGGGACTGTTCACGTATCGGTCGACGCGAACACCAATCCAGTTCGTCACCCGCTGCACACCCGGAATTCTACTTCCGGACACATCACCGAGAAGGTATTTTACACCTGCTGTGATGATAAACACGCCGATCAGAACGCCAACGCTCCCGCGAACGAGGTCCACGATCGTTGTCAACTGATCCGTCGTGACGAACACGAAACCACCAAACGCGCCGAACGCCCCGCCAATAAGCGCGTAACTGAGCGTCCGCCCCAGGTTGAACAGGGCATGTTGGCGAACCTCATACGGCGTCAGATGCCCACGCTGACTTAGAGAATCTGCCGTCGCTGCCCCACCATCCGGACGTGGAGTCATCCGTTCGGCATACATCGTCACTAGCGGTCCACACATTCCAATACAGTGTGCTCCACCAAGCACCCCGATGGCAAGAAAAAGGATCATGTCCACACGTAGGAGTGACTCGAGCATAACAGGGTGTTTGCCCGTTCAGGACGCTTCCTCTTGCTAATTCTGGTCCAGTTACCGAAAGCAAACCGAGCAGGTGGCTATATCATTGTTTTTGATGGACTGGACTCACTAACACATGTGTCTCATGTGATGGGACGCAGAGGATAGATGGAATCGGAGACCACACTCGTAAAAAGCCGACTCGATCACTTCTGTTCGGACAGCAGGGATCGGGTTGAATTCGTGACGACTAGCAGACTGCTTCCGGCCATCGCGAGTGCTGCAAAAAGTGGATTCAGGAGATTCATAATTGCCAGTGGGATCGCGATTGCGTTGTAGCAAAACGCCCACGCGATATTGCCCTTCACGCGTCGGTTCGTCGCTCGAGCGAGTTCGAAGACCGTATCGACGGATGCGAGATCGTCATCGACAAGGGCGACGTCCGCGGCATCAGCGGCCATCGCAGTACCACCTCCCAGAGCGATTCCAAGATCAGCAGCAGCCAACGCCGGTGCATCGTTGGTTCCATCCCCGACCATCACTGTTCGTCCCGTTTTATTAAACCGCTTGACAGTCTCCGCTTTTCCCTCTGGAGGAACACCCGCAAACACGTCATCGACAGCCGCGTGTTCTCGAAACTGCTGTGCCGCTCGAGCGTCGTCCCCAGTCAGCACGACGACATCCTTTCCGTCGTCCGAAATCGATGCTACTGTCTCATCCCAGGCCGTTCGCAACTCATCACCGACGACGATAACGCCTTCTGCGGTCCCGTTGCGACCGACAGCGACCGGAATTCGTCCTGTTTCACGGCTATCAGTAATTCGATTGGTGATGTCCGCAGGGACTTCCCAGCCCTGATCGCGAAACAGGTCCGGATGGCCGACAATGATCTCATCCCCGTCGACGATACCCATTACTCCGTTCCGGTGACTGTCAAAAGAGTCAATGCGACTGTCCTTGGCATTGGTGTCCGATACTGACTCGGTCGCGCCATCGTCGGAGACCGACCGTTCAGCGGCGATGGCTTTACCGATCGGATGCGACGAGCGCTCCTCGAGAAGTGACGCTTTCTCGAACACCGCCGCCTCAAGGTCACTCTCAGTAACAGTCATTTCACCCGTCGTCAGCGTGCCCGTCTTGTCAAAGATAACCGTATCCGCATCACGGAGTCGCTCGAAGATGCTATCATCGAAGATGACGATCGAACGCTCTAATGCGTCGCGGATCCCTGCAGCGACTGCAAGCGGCGTCGCCAACCCGAGTGCACAAGGACAAGAGACAATCAACACCGTGAGTCCGATGAGAAGGGAAGAAACACCATTCCCGAGTAAGAGATTCACACCTGTAACAACGACTGCGAGAGCAAGAACAACCGGCACGAAGATCGTCGCCAGCTTGTCCGCGAGTTTCTGAATGCCGTGGGAGTCGCTTTGGAGATCCCAGACGAGTTCGGAAATTCGATCAAGGCTACTCATCGCGTCGTCTCCAACGCGGACAGTCACAGCACCGTCCGTCACCATCGAACAGCCGACGACGGCATCGCCCGCTGTCTTCCGGACGGGAAGCGACTCACCGGTGACAACTGCTTCGTCAACGGCTGCGTCACCATCGACGATCTGTCCGTCGACAGGAATCCGTTCTCCAGACCGGACTAACACATGATCCCCGGCTTCGAGATCGTCGACTGTGATGTCTTCGTACTCCCCATCCTCACGGACCCGACGGGCCTCGTTGACTTGGATCGACGTCAGGTCGGAGAGGCGCTCGGTCGCCTCTTGTTTGATCGATGATTCATAATAGTTCCCAACCGTGACGATAACGATGATCGCGACGGTCACGTCGTAGTAGATGTGCTTGTCACCGAACACGATCGAGAGCGTACTGTAAAGATATGCGCTCACGGCCGCAATTGCGACGAGCAGATCCATATTCGGAGACCGTGTCCGAATGCTGACGTACGCACCCTGTAAGATCGGCTTTCCAGTCACGGCTAGAATAATCGTCGTAAGCGCCGCAATAACGACGTAGAACGGAGTGGCGACAGAACTCGCAAGTGCGCTTTCGAAGAACTCTGTGACCCGCTCACCGTAAAACAGGCCGCCAAAATACGTCGGGTAGATAATAACGAGGTACTGTAGCATTACAGACATACCCATGAGGACGCCAACCGCAACTCGTCCCATCTCCCAATTGTTCGCCCTCCGGCGGCTAAACGTATCGTCACGGGAATAGGCACTATAGCCGAGTCGGCTGATCTCGTCCTGGAGAGTCGCCGTCGAGACACGATCCGGATCGTGATCGATTCGAACCGTGTCGGTCACATAACTCGAGTTGGCAGCACTGACGCCGTTGATCGCCGTCGCGGCCGATTCAATAAACGCTTCACAGGTCGCACAGTGCATCCCGTCGACTTCGAGAAACGTTGTTTCATGCTCCTGCGGGACCGCTTGATCAGTCCGTGACTTATCCTGTGCTCGGCGAACGTCTTCGGTGTCGATATCGTCGATATCACCAAGGGAATTATAGACATCCCGACAGCCGGGACAGCAAAACTGATTTCCGTTCTCTACGATCGTGCTCCCGCTAACGGGGAGATCACAGAGCGTGCAGCCGGGTTCTGATGTAGTACGATCAGACATTCACTGACTATTGATGGGAGTCGCTGTGATTTACTGTGTGTCGATGTCACCACGACTTTTAGCCATGATCGCTTGCCGAAGGCTAAGTGGTCTATATTATCGGCAGCCATTTAACACGTTTATGATATTCCAAAGGCCAGCCGTTCTCCGTTGATGAGCAGAATCAAAAAGCAGTGAGTTAGCCCAGCAGTTCCAAACAGTGGTTGAAATCCAATACTGTCAACAAACACTCGAGGAGGTCATACAAAATCCGCGTAAACGTTCAACTCTGGAATGGCTGCTTCTAATTCGATTATATGGACTCTGGTGAATCACCGGTCCGCATCGGCTTCCGGTGTGAAATTGCGACTCAAACCGTTGTGGTGAAACGCTTCTCAGTATACACTCGAGCGATCCGTGGAACCGGAGCGAATGAGGGCTGTTTGTCCGCTCCCAGGAAGGATGAACCGATGTAGCAACAGCGACAGATGCGGAGACGCCACAGTCTCGGAAGCGAGGGATTGTCGGACGACCGAGCGCAGCGTGTCCCGAACGCCGAGCTGTCCAGCACTCGTGAGCAGGCAGGAGACGTTCGCCGGCACTGTCTAGTTGAGTCAGTTTGAGAAGTGAGCAGGTCATTGAGTAACTTGCCGAGAGATGCTCGCAGACCTGCTCAGTGAGAGCTATGACGCGGATTTAGAAGAATCGTGGGAGAACGAGCGGACGGCGACGCCCGTCAGGGCGTTCGCCGTCCGCCTCCATCAGACCGGTTGCTCGCTTCGAGAGACAACAACGATTCTCGCTNGGACGGCGACGCCCGTCAGGGCGTTCGCCGTCCGCCTCCATCAGACCGGTTGCTCGCTTCGAGAGACAACAACGATTCTCGCTGAATTAGGCGTTGAACGCTCTCATGGGGCCGTCTGGAATTGGGTGCATCGGCTGGTTGACAGCGGCTGCGACCCGCCTGAGGCGCAGCTGAAGCGGGTCGCGGTTGACGAGACCGCTGTCAAGATAAACGGCGAGTGGTCTTGGTTGTACGCTGCAATGGACACCGAGACAAAACTGATTCTTGACGTCGCGTTATTTGGTCGGCATGGCACTGATCCGGCGACTGCATTTCTGCATCGACTCGACGAGAAACANTACGCTGCAATGGACACCGAGACAAAACTGATTCTTGACGTCGCGTTATTTGGTCGGCATGGCACTGATCCGGCGACTGCATTTCTGCATCGACTCGACGAGAAACACGATCTCTCCGAGGCTGAGTTTCTTATCGATCAATTCGGCTATCGGACTGCCCTCTCTCGAGTAGGATTGAGTGATCAGGTCAACTATACCGACCGAAACTCCATCGAAAAGTGGTTTCATACACTCAAAATGCGGATCGACCGCTTCCATAATTCGTGGGTGGGCAGTCGGTCGAGCGTCCGCGAGTGGCTTGAACAGCTCATGCATTACTACAACCGTCAGAGACCGCATCAAGCTCTCGACGGAAAGATGCCAGTTGAGGAGGTGCTGAACTAGACAGTGCCTACGTCAGTAAACCAGTTAGAGAACTAGATGTCAACGACGTTCATAAAGTCCTACTGTATGGCCGGTGCTGTCCGGACGCTGAGTAAGCGTTATTCGTTGATCCTGCTGAGCCAGCGTGGAACGGTGTGTAGACCTTGTCTTGATATCCAAACTTGCAGAAGAACATGCGTCAGTTCCATCGTAACGCATAATCAGAGATGAGTTCCAATATTGGATTAAGGACATGTGTGCAGCATAGACATTCCGCATGTGTTTACCCCCATAGAGTTCCTGGCTGAGCCACTGAGACGGCTGAAAACAGCACCCTCTATTTGATTTATATATCTCTCAGNACGGCGGTCGAATTTTACGGATTTCTAATTGAATTCCCCGATTTTGAACCTACTGTCCTCCTGCGATTTCTGGGGGTAAACACATACGACATTCCTAACAGACATTGACCTGATTCGCTCAATAGAGGCGACAACTTTCGGGCCACAATAGATTTATCACTAATGGTGTGGAATTATATTATACGTCATGTCCGCCTTCAACTCCAATAGTCCTATTAAGAGACGAGTAGCCGAACCCGTCCTCGCCGTCCTTACGATCTTCTTGGCGACTGGGATAGTCAACGAATCAGTGATTCTTTTCAACACTATTCTCGAACTGCTTTGGTTTCCAGTAGCGATACTCGTTCCGGGTCTTCTTGCCCTTTCCGTTCTGGTCGGTATGCTGGCACACGGAATCCGACTCAGTTCGACAGTTCTCGGTTCCGGAAATCGAATCCAGCCCGGTGACACGGCGATCACTCGGGTCCTCGCCTCAATTGTGCTCGGAACCCTTGCCGCGTTCACCTTGTTATGGGTCGTTGCAAGCCTGTACATCCACTATCTGGCGGACACGGGCGGTGTTTCCCCCTCAATTTGGGCACTACTGTTTGGAGGGGGACTTGGTGTCCTCGTCTTGTTACGGGCTGTGTTCTTTCAGTTATTCCCAGAAGGGCCATTCTCTCGGTTGCGTGGTCCGTCTGTTGAGTGATCCAGTTTCCAGTATCTATGCACCGGTACTGCAGCTTTCATAATCAATTATATTAGTATTAGATATAATATTTGTATCGGAAACAGAACCTCCATTTCGTGTGCATCAACTGGAGTTCTGCTGTGCGGCGGTGAGGGTGCCGCGCTGTGATTTTTTGGCGCTGTCGCCTTGGCGACACCCAGAATCCACCCCGTCACACCTTTCGACAACTCCGTTGTCCAACCACAGCCACCTCAATCGAGAAGGAAAACTGCCGTGCACCGGCTAATTTCGAATACTAGTACTATCCGTGACGTATCGGTGTGTCGATTCGAGCGACACGGGCGACGCGAGCGCGTCTCGCTCGTCGGTCCTCGAGACGCGTGGCGACTCGAGACGGGAACCTCGCCGCCCCCTCACTCGAGGGTCGCGATCATCAGGAAGGTTTCGGGGCGAACGGCCTGGTGTTCGATCGAAAACCCGGCATCGCAGAGCGCCGCT
Organism: Natrinema pallidum DSM 3751; assembly: GCF_000337615.1. GTDB lineage: Archaea > Halobacteriota > Halobacteria > Halobacteriales > Natrialbaceae > Natrinema > Natrinema pallidum. Next base: position 23,321 of record NZ_AOII01000110.1, on the reverse strand, counting down.
GCCGCTTCGGCGGCGGTGTAGCGCTCGTCGACTGGCGGTCCGTCCGCGCCGGAGCCGGTCGCCGCCCAGTCGACGATGACGAGTCGGCCGTCGGACGCGAGGACCCGTCGAACCTCCGCGAGTGCGTCGTCGCTCGCGAACTCGTGGTAGGTCATCGTCGCGAACGCGGCCTCGAGTGCGCCGTCGTCGAACGGCAGGTCGCTCACGTCGCTGGTCACGAGTTCGACGTTCGCCGGCACGCCTTTCTCGCGGTAGTACTCGTGCATCGCCTCCTGAACGTCGACCGCGTAGACCGCGCCGGCGTGGGGCGCGACATCGTCGGTGAAAAAGCCGGTCCCGCTGCCGAGGTCGGCGACGGTGTCGGCCGGCGAGAGCGAGAGCGCCCACAGCAGTTCCTCGGCCGAGACGAAGCAATATCGCTGCCCGGCCCGTTCCAGCTTGTCCGCTCGCTCGGCGTCGAACGTGTGGTAGCCCATGCTACAACTCCTCGAACGCGGCGTCGACGAGGTCGCCCGTCTCGGCGACGATGTCCGCCATCTCCTCGTCGTCCGGTGCCACGCCAACGAGCCGCGCGATCCGCATGATCGAGACGTGATAGACGCGCTGGCGGCCGGGTTCTTCCTCCCAGACGACGACGTTGCACGGGAAGAGCGCGCCGAGTTTCCCGTCGCTGGCCGCGAGCGCTCGGTCCGCGACCGCAGGGTTACACGCGCCGAGGACGTAATACGGGTCGCGGTCGGCGTCGACCTTCTCGTTCAACAGTTCCGACGGGGAGAACTCGACGGGAACGCCGAACCCGGCGTCGGTGAACACCTCGCGGACGTGTTCGATCGCCACCTCGTGGTCCATCTCGAGGGTCGTCTGTGTCGCACCGATGTCGTCCGGATCGATCTGAGCGGGGTCGATAGGCAACGTCATTCGTGTACAGTATTGGGCTCGCAACGAAAAGAACTTCCGGATTTCGTCGCCAGCACGCGGCAACGGCGTGTCGTTCGTTGTCGGGCGACGGTCAGGTCCTCGATGTCGCAGGGATGCCTCCTCGACGCGGGCTGCAGTTGACTGGCGATTCGCTGACCCGATCGGCATCACGAACAGCGTGGGGCAAGCAGCCGTTGCGTGGTGCAGTCGCTACGGTCGCAACGGCAGGCTGGTTCTTCCGTCCGAGCGCATGACCTCTCTGTTGCGGTCGGGCCACTCCAGTAATCGCTCGCGAAGCAACTCTCCGTCGGCTGTTTTCGGATCGTACCCGCCGATTTTGGCAGTAAGCGTCAAGACGATCCAGCCGCCGTACCCGAGAACGACGGTCACGCCGGTCAGTACGACGACCGAGACGATCACCCTTCCGAGACGCGTTCCGAAACCCACGTCCGAATCAGTTGCCGATCCCATTGATATCACACTAGTCCGTACTACCGTTGACCTCAAAAGTGGAACGTCCGTTCTCGCCGTAAGTATCGCGACGCGAGTCGTTGCCGAGCGACAGTTCCGATTTCGATCGGACGATGTCCGTTCGTCTCGCTATACGGACCGGGAAATACAGGAATCGAACACGGCCGAATCGCGGATCTCGAAGGACCCGCCGGAATCGCCGATCGGTCACGAACGGGGACAGTCCACGGGGAGAACCATAGTTGTATAATATTGGGAATTCCACAAGATACTTTAGCCGAGGTCGCCTTACGTCCTCGAGGCGTCCGTCGTCGATCACCGCACGGCCCTGATCGCCCGCACACTCGACTTGCTGACCGTCGACACGTCGAACCCGCCCGGCGACACGCGCGAACTCGTCGCCCCGCTCGAGGAGTACTTGTCCGAGTTCCCTGTCGGGGTGGAGCGGGTCGCGGTCGATCCGGCGAAGCCCACCCCCCTCGTGACGTTTCCGGGTGCGAGCGATCGAACGCTGCTGTACACCGGCCACCTCGATACGGTGCCGTTCGATGCCGACACCTGGTCGTCCGACCCCCTCGGGAACGCGACGACGACCGACTCTACGGGCGCGGCGCGACGGAAGAAGGGCGCGATCGCCGCGGTGTGCTTCGCGATCCGCACGTTCGCCGAGACCGGTACCGAACCGCCCATCGATCTCGCGGTCGCGTTCGTCAGCGACGAGGAAGTCGGAATCGACCGGATCGAAGATCGCGTCTGCCTGCTCGCCGGCCGGCTAGCGGACGGGGTCCCCGCCGACCGCCTGCGCAGTCCGCCGACGCCTGGTCGTCACGGTCCGACCGCGAACGTGGAGGGCCGAGGACGAACTCCACGATACGGAGGTCGGTCAGCATCGCTGCTCCGAGTGCGCCGATGACTGTGGCGGAGTCGGAACGTATCCGTGCATCGGTCGTTCCGCGCTTTCGAGGGTTCCCCTCCCGTTTATTTCGGACTCCCACGTATCGGACACGCATGGAACGCTGTGAGACCGATGGACGATCGGGACGGGCAAGAATCGGACGCGACCTCTGGAACGGGACGGAGGGCGGCCGAGCATGACCACACCCGGGACGGACACGACGTTCGATCACCTGCTCTTTCCTACCGACGGCAGTGAGGGTGCGGCCGTCGCGCTCGATCACGTCCTCGATATCGCCGCCGACCACGGGTCGACGGTTCACGTCCTCACTGTGATCGATATGGCGCTGTACAGCCCGTTTCAGCGGGAGGGTGCCGTCGTCGACGCCCTCGAGCAGGAGGGCGATCGGATCGTCCGCGATGTCGCTGACCGCGCGGCGGACCGTGGAGTCGAGACGGTCACCGAGGTCGAGTCCGGAGATCCGTATCAGGCGATTATCGACTACGCAGCGGCACACGATATCGATCTCACTGTCATGCCGACGCACGGACGGCGCGGACTCGAGCGGTTCCTGCTGGGGAGTACCACCGAGCGAGTCGTCAGACGCGCGGACGGCCCCGTGCTGACGATCCGGCCGGACGCTGAGACCGCGGTCACGTACCCGTACCGACGCGTGCTGGCTCCGACCGACGGCAGCGAGTGTGCGAAGGACGCGGTCGAGATGAGCGTCGACATCGCGGGCACGACTGGCGCAGCGTTGCACCTCCTTACCGTCGTCGACGCCGTCAGCGTCGGTGTTGACGTCCGCTCGGAGATCAAGACGGCGATGCTGGAAGCGGCCGCGGACGAGATCCTCGACGAGGCATCGTCGATCGCCGAAACGAACGGCGTCGAACCGGCCGCCGAAACGGTCGCGTATGGGTCGTCGGTCACCGAGGAGATCCGATCACAGATCGAGGCTCACGACATCGACCTCGTAGTCGTCGGGACACATGGCCGGACGGGCTTCGATCGGTACGTACTCGGCAGCATCACCGAGCACCTCATTCGAACGGCTCCGGTTCCCGTCCTGACGGTTCGCAAATCGACGGCGGCGGACTCGTAGTCGCGTTCGTCTCAACCGGGGACGACCACCAACGCGAACGGAACGGCGACGAGCATCGCGACGAACACCGCAAACGTGCGATTGTTTTCGAGGAGGGCGTTCTGAACCTCCTCGAGAAACGCGTAGTAGGCGTCGTAGACCGAGAGTGCTGCGATCGTACTGACGGCCGCCGCGCCGAAGAGGAGCAGGACGATCGCGATCCCCGCACCGGACTCGAGGATGAGAGCGACCAACAGGGTATCGGTGAGCGTTCCGAGACTGGCACCCATGACGTACGGGACGATCTCGTCTCGACGGATGTACCCCCGATTGTAGATCGGGACGATGACGCCCATCGAGAACGCCACGCTCGTTGTTACGGCGGTGACGGCGAATCCGAGACCGAGCGACAGCCAGCGGTGCTGGAGGAAGACGAACACCTGCTCTCTGAGCCAATCGACGGAGACACGGTTTAACAGGGTATCTAACAGGTGAAAGCTCCCAACGAGAACGAGCATCGCCACCAGGGCGCTGGGGGCCGCGCCCAACTGGTCGATCATCGCGGTTGTGAGCGGTTCGAAAAGACCGACGCCGCCCGCGCGACCGTCGATGGGCACATCGCGTGCCCACGCACTCCGCTCGGTCACCCGGATCACGGCCGTCCCGATCACCGTCGCCGGGGCGTAGATCGTCACATTGACGAGGAACGTCAATGTCCCGAGCCGCATCGCTTCGGGGAGCGAATACGACGGCGCGCGGAGGAACTCCAGTGCGCCGATCAGCAGGATGATCCCCGGAGCGCCGAGGCGGGAACCCGAAACGAGCAGAAACAGCTCGAGGACGGTAATCAGATCGGCCGAGAACAGCGAAAGAGCGATCGCTGCGACGATCGAGCCGTTCAACAGCACGTACGCGGAGAGCCAGCTCATCCCGACGTACGAAAGCGGGTCCATTTGCCGGGTTAGAACGGGGCGGACGACCGACGAGAGCGTCTGCAGCGACGCGCTCAACAACTGGATGGCGAGGAAAAACGAGACCACCGCGACGCAACCCAGAACCGCGAAGCGAACCGATCGAAACGATACTCGACTTGAACTCAGCTCCATCGGGGCACGGTACAGGAGACGGAGACAAAACAATGTGTGGCCGGGGCGACAGTTCGCAGTACAGCGTGAGTAACCGAGATGCGACCGTGAGACGGCGGCTGGCACCGAGCCGAAGAGACAGCGCCGCGACCCGCTCCGCGCCGCGTCAGCGGTTACCGGTCCGTTTTTCGAGTGCGAATCCATGACTGCCGTTCTCGAGACCCTCGTCCAGGTGTGTGGCCTGCTCGCGATCGCACTGGCGGTCAGAGTCGTCGTCGACGCCTGGCTCAACGTGCCGTACGCGGTGCTCCTCGTTCTGGTCGGGGTCGTGATCTCGCTGCTTCGCATCGACGTCGGCCTCCGGCTCTCGACGGACGTCATCATTGGGTTCGTCCTGCCGATAATTCTGTTCGATGGGGTCATCGAACTGGACCGAACGGCGCTGCGCGAGAACGTCGCGGTGCCGCTCACGCTGGTCGTCCTCGGAATTCCGCTGGCGGTCGTGCTCCTGGGACCGATCATCGACCTCGCGTTCGGGCTGTCGATCGGGGTGTCGCTGTTGCTCGCTGCGATCCTCGTCCCGACCGATCCGGTCGCCGTCCTCTCCGTGTTCGAGGAGTTGGATGTCCCCGAGCGGTTGACGATCGTCATCGACAGTGAGAGTTTGTTCAACGACGGCGTCGCGATCGTCATCGTCGACGTGATACTCGCGCTCCTTGCCACGGGGACGGAGCCGATGTCGAGGCTTGAGATCGCCGAGTTCGTTATCACGGACCTCCTCGTCGTCAGCCTCGGCGGGTTCCTCCTCGGATGCGGCCTCGGATACGGAGCCACGCGGTTCATCCACCGGCTCCCCGAGCGAATGGCGACCCTGCTGGTCACGGTATTGGTCGCGTACGGAAGCTACGTCCTCGCCGAGAGCGGCGGCGTGAGCGGTATCCTCGCGACGGTCGGAGCGGGACTGTTCGTGAAACTGGACGACGACGGTATCGGCCCCGACGCGGTCGAGTTCGTGCGCGATATCTGGGCGGGCGGCGCGTTCCTGCTGTCGACGGTCGTCTACGTACTTATCGGGGTCCAGGTTCCGATCGACACGCTCACCGTTTACTTGCCGGCGGCGCTGCTCGTCGCCGTGTTCGTGTTGCTCGTCCGGGCCGTAGTCGTCTACGTCTTCGTCGGGGCGGTCAACGAAATCGTCTCGAGGCCGCTGCCCCGCAGCTACCAGCACGTCCTCGTCTCGGGCGGGTTACACACCGTAGTCCCGATCGCGCTGGCGCTCGGGCTCCCGCCGTGGGTTCCCCACCGCGAGTTCGTTCAGGCGGTCGTCTTCGGCGTCGCGATCATCGGTGCGCTCGTCCAGGGGACGCTGTTACCGTCCATCCTTCGAGCCATCGGACTCGGGGAACGCGCGACGGGAGTTGCGGAGCCGTCGTCGCGTCGTAACGGAGACAGCCCGTAGCGCCGTTCGGTGAGCGGACGAACGACCGTCGCGCCGCTACCGGTGGACGTATCGCCCGAGAAACGCGACCGCCAGCACCGCGCTCGCGACCTCGAGTGGCTGTTCGTGAAACGTCAGGACGGCGGTGGCGACGATCAGCGCACTGGCGATGATCGCGTCCCCAGCCGCGGCGACCCCACCGTTCGTCGGCTCGATGGGGTCGGTTCTGACGACGAGTTCACCCCGCTCGAGTTGGCCGAAGACGGTATCGAACCGTGCCGGGGCACGTGCCAACGCGGGCGCTGAGTCTTGCAGGTCGGTCCGGACGTCCTCGAGCAGCGCTTCGACTTCGCTCTCGATGACGCCCTGTTCGACGAGGAACGACCGCGTGACGGCGATAAAATCGAACTCCGGATCGAGGGTTCGGCAGACGCCTTCGCCGACCGTCCCGACCCGCACGAGCAACATGACGTTCGGCGGAATCCGAAACGGAAACTCGTGGAGCGTCGCGAAGAGTTCGGTGATGATCTCCCGCCAGGAGACGTCCGCCTTTCCTTCGAGGTTCTCGATGACCAACTCGAGGACCCGCCGGACGGCGACCCGATCGACCGACCGATCGAGCACGTCGAGTGCGATCAGCGTGTTCAACAGGCCGTCGACATCGCGGCGGACGAGGGTCCGATAGAGACTCGTGATATCGTCCTGTTCCTGCTGCGTGAGCCGCTGGCTCATCCCGTAATCGTAGATGACGAGTCGGCCGTCGTCGGTCACCGCGAGGTTGCCGGGGTGTGGGTCCGCGTGGAAGACGCCGTCGACAAGGCCCATCTGCAGGTACGTGCGGGCGATCAGCGTCGCCATCTCGGTCGGTTCGATACCGACGTCGGCGAGCACGTCCTCGTCGGTGATCTTCTCGCCGTCGACGTGCTCCATCGCGACGATGCGCTCCGAGCAGAGTTCGGGGTACGTCGTGGGGACGACGACCCGCTCGTCGTCCGCGAAGTTGTCCTCGATCGTCGCCATGATCGACGCCTCGCGCTCGAAGTCCAGTTCCTCGAGAATGATCTCCTCGAAGTCGTCGGCAACGTTCTCGATCGAATACCGCTGGCGTTCGTCGGCGAACGTCACGAGCAACGGCACGAGTCCCCTGATGACCCGCAGATCGCGCTCGATCACTGCGGCGAGACCGGGACGCTGGACTTTCAGGGCGATCCGCTCGCCCTCGTAGTCGACGGTGTAGACGAACGCGAGCGAGCCGCCGGCGACCGGCTCGAGGGTGTCGAGATCGAGGTCATCGCCGAGTTCCGATTCGACGACCGTCAGCGGATTCCCGCCCGCGTCCTCCGGGACCTCGTCCTGTAACGTGGCGAACGCCTCGACGTACGTCGGGGGCACGATATCGGGCCGCGTCGACAGCACCTGCCCGACTTTGATGAACGCGGGGCCGAGCTCGAGCATCGTCTCGGTGAGCCGGTCGGCACGGTCGCGGTGGACATCGGCCGGCACGTGTCGGGGCGGCCCGAACAGCAGGAACCGTCGCCGATCCCTGAGAAACGCGATCGCGACGGGAAGGAACCGAAGGAGAACCTGCAGGTAGCGGCGATAGTAGCCCGTCATGTATCGGCGACTCGATACGAGATCAATTGCTCGTCCATACCCCGCCTTCGAACACCGGCCACAAATATGGCGGTGACCCGTCGGACGCGACCGTGAGCCGAGCAGCGCTCGGTGCGTCCGCCGGACGAGGCCGCTGACTGTGTCGGCGTCACTGTCGTCCCTCCGACAGGATGTCGGTCCCGTCGAGCGGATCGTCGAAATCGCCGACCAGCGCCTCGAGGGCGTCGGTCGCCGTCAGCAGACCGACGACGTCGCCGTCGGCTTCGACGAGCGCGAGTTCCTGCTGTGCCGCCTGCAGTTCGTCGATCGCGTCGCTGACGTGCATGTCGGCCGGAATCGTCATCGGCGGGGTCGCGATGTCCGCGAACGACACGTCGCCGGTCCGCAGGTCGTCGATCCGGTCGACGACAGTCGGCGCGTAGACGATCCCGACGAACGTCGCGAGCGTCCCCTCGATCAGCGGAAACCGGGTATGGGAACTCGAGCCGATCCGGTCGACGTTCTCCTCGACCGACGCGGTCGTCGAGAGAAACGTGACATCCTCGACGGGGGTCATCTCGTCCGTGACCGGCCGGTCACCGACGGTCAACGCGTTGATGATCTCCTCCCGGCGGTCGGCGGGGACATCGCCCCGTTCGAGGACCGACGCGAGTCGATGCCGGAGTTCGGCCCGCGTCTCGATGATTTTGGTTTCGGTCTCGAGCCACGCACCGGTCATCTCGACCCCGAACCGACGCAGCGTCCACTTCGCGACGGCGTCTCCGAACCAGATCACGGGCGAGAGGAGTTGTGCGAACCAGTACAGCGGCGTGGCACCGTACCTGGCGACGAACTTCGTTCGCTCGACGCCGAGGTAGGTCGGCGTCTGTTCGCCGTGGGTGAGGTGGAGAAGGTTGATGATGACGAACGCGAGGATGGCACCTGCACCCGCGGAGGCGAGTGCGGTGTTCTCGAAGACGGGACGGACGAGCGTCGCGAGGGCCGGTTCGGCGACGATGCCGACGGCGATGCTCGTCCCGCTGATTCCCACCTGACAGCTGGTCAGGTAGATCTCGAGGTCGTTGGTCATCTCCCACGCCCGTCGCAGTCCCGGTTCGTCGAAGGCTGACTCGGAATACTGACGGACCCGGGTGAGCGCGAACTCGATCGCGACGAAGAAGGCGTTCGCCAGGATGAGTCCAATGCCGGCGACCAACCGGACTCCGATTTCGAGCGGTTCCATTCGATCGACGGTTCGCCGGCGGGTCGTATAAAAACGCTGTTACGTCCCACCGGGATGGAACTGCGGCCACCACCGTCGTCGCCGCGGGCCTCCCGCGTCTCAGTGGCTCGGCCCGGCGTGTACAGCTATATGGGTCCGGAATGAACTCCCCGGTAGTGTCCGAAAAGCCACACGAACTCCCGGCCGAGCGCGTCGTCTCCTCCCTCGAGTCCCGAACCGACGGACTGACCGGCGACGAGGTACGGCGGCGACGCGAGGCGCACGGCGAGAACGACATCGTTCGGGGCGGCGGCCGATCGCCGGTCGACATCTTCGTCGCGCAGTTCAACAGCGCCCTGATCTGGGTGTTGCTGGCCGCGGCCGGCCTCTCGGTCTGGGCCGGGCACGCCGTCGACGCGATCCTGATCACGATCATCGTCGTGGCGAACGGGGTCTTCGGCTTCGTCCAGGACTACCGGGCCGAGCGGAGCCTCGAGTCGCTGCGGGAGTTGGCCGCACCGACGGCGACGGTTCGACGCGACGGCGAGGTGCGACCGATCGATGCGACGGGGCTCGTCCCGGGCGATATCGTCGTCCTGCGCGGTGGCGATGTCGTCCCCGCGGACGGGCGGCTCCTCGAGACGTCCGATCTCGAGGTCGACGAGGCGTCGTTGACGGGTGAGAGCGTTCCGGTTTCGAAGTCGCCGTCGCCGGTCGAGTCGGGGACCCCGCTCGCGGAGCGGGCCAGTATGGTCTACAAGGGGACGAGCGTCACCCGCGGGAAGGGTGTCGCGGTCGTTACCGGGACGGGAATGGAAACCGAAGTCGGCGGAATCGCTCGGGAACTCGCCACGACCGAGGCGACGCGGACGCCGTTGCAGGACGAACTCGACGAACTGGGTCGGACCCTCGGACTCGGTGTCATCGTCCTCGCGGCGCTGGTCGCGCCGCTGTTGTTCCTCCGCGGAACGGCCGCGATCCAGGCCGCACTGACCGCGGTCTCACTGGCCGTCGCGGCGATTCCGGAGGGGTTGCCGGCCGTGGTCACGCTCACGCTCGCGCTCGGCGTCCGGAAGATGTCCGCGGAGAACGCGCTCGTCCGGCGGCTCCCCGCGGTCGAAGCGCTGGGTGCCGTCGACGTCGTCTGTACCGACAAGACGGGCACGCTCACCCAGGGGCGGATGACCGTCAGCAGGCTCTGGGTCAACGATGCGGTCGTCGACCTCGACTCGGGGGAGACCGACGGGGACGAGATCGGTGGGGATGGCGTCGGCGACCGCGAGGACCTCCTCCTCGAGATCGGCGCGCTCTGTAACGACTCGACGCTCGAGGACGGCGATCCGACCGAGCAGGCGCTGCTCGCGGCCGCGGACCGCCGCGGACTCGACGTCGACGGGCGTCGGGAATCGAACCCGCGGACCGACGAGGTGCCGTTCTCCTCGGACCGGAAGTGGATGGGAACCGTCCACGACGACATCGGCTACGTCAAGGGCGCGCCGGAAGTCGTCATCGAGCACTGCGATCGGATTCTGACAGCTGCTGGGCCGAAACCACTGACTGACGAGCGCCGCGAGCGCGTCGAGACGACGGTTCGGGCGTTCGGCGACGACGCGCTCCGGGTGCTGGCGATGGCCTACCGCGAACCGGTCACAGATGCCGACGACCTCGCCGACGGGCTGACGTTCGTGGGACTGACCGGAATGATCGATCCGCCCCGTGAGGAGGTCGCCGACGCGATCGCCCGGACGACGCACGCGGGGATCGGCGTGAAGATGGTAACCGGCGACAACGTCCGGACTGCGCGGGCGATCGCCGACTCGCTGGGGATCGGGACCGCCGTGCTCGAGGGCGACGAGATCGAACGACTGGACGACGAAACGCTCCGGGATCGGGTCGACTCCGTCGACGTGTTCGCGCGAACGACGCCGGAGCACAAGGTACGCATCCTCCAGGCGTTACAGAAGCGGGGAAACGACGTCGCGATGACGGGCGACGGCGTCAACGACGCGCCGGCGCTAAAAAACGCCGATGTCGGTGTGGCGATGGGGATTCGCGGGACGGAGGTCGCCAGACAGGCGTCGGACATCGTCCTGTTGGACGACGACTACGCGACGATCGAACGCGCCGTCGAACGCGGACGAGGGATTTTCGACAACATCTGGAAGTTCGTCGCCTACCTCCTGAGTGCGAACGTCGCCGAGGTTGCGATCGTCTTCCTCGCCTCGCTGTCCGGCTACCTCATCCTGCCGGCCGTGCAGTTGCTGTGGATCAACCTCCTGACCGACGGGTTGCCGGCGCTGGCGCTGGGTGCCGATCCGGTCAGCGACGACGTGATGGATCGACCGCCGCGCGATCCCGATCGGAGCATCATCGATCGGCCGATGCTCGGGCTGATCGGCGGCACCGGAGCCGTCACCACGGTCGTCGTCCTCGCGCTGATGTTCTACACGCTCGCTGGCGCTCCCACGGTGACGGCGTACGCACTGACGATGGTCTTTACGGCGTTCGTCTGCCTCGAGTTCGTGAAACTCTACGTCGTTCGTTGGCTGCGCGAAACGCCGACGCTGTCGAACCCGTGGCTCGCAGCCGCCGTCGCGAGTTCGATCGCCCTCCAACTCGGCGTGCTATACACGCCGCTCACTCGGTACTTCGGGACCGTCCCGCTCGAGGTGGCGGACTGGGGACTCATCGGCATCGTCCTCGCCCTGTGTCTCCCAGCGTACGTCGCGGTCGGCGTGCTCGTCCGGCGGATGGATCGGTGATCCCGTCGCGGCCGTAAAAACCGGTGCGGGCGATTCCGCGGCGATCGCACAGCGGAGCCCCAACCACCGTTACTCGTCCCTGCTCGATCGCTGGTCGAACGACGGTGCCTGCAGGTCGTGTCTCACGCCCGTCCGTTCGTCGATCCGGAACTCGTACAAGCGAGTTGCCTCCGTCTCGCTCGCCGTCTCGATCACTTCCGGCTGCCAGGCTGGGGTCCGAGATTCCGGGAGCGTTTCCCGTTTCGCTTCGGGAAGGCGTCGGATCGTCCCCGTCAGGAGGACGCTTTGCCAGTGAAACATCTCGGCCCGGTACACGAGAAAACTGGCGGTCGTCGCCTGGTCGGAGAGGGCCGCTTTCCGGCTCTGGGACCCGACGACGTACCAAAAGTAGAGTCGCGAGTCCCCGTCAAAGCCATACGACATCGGAAGGAGGTACGGCCCGTTCTCCGTGGGGAGTCCGAGAACGCCCTGGCTTTGAATCGTGAGGAATTTCGTTACCGCTTCCTCGTCCATCTGTTCCATGCCGTAGCCGCCGAGTTCATCGATCGTCATCCGTATGCCGGACTACAGCACCGCGGGATATAATTCGTCTATCGGCTCGCCTGTCATTCAGCACCAGCGATAGCCGCCGAACCGGCAGGTGCTCGGTGACCGCGGGCACCCCGTCGCGATCCGTCCGCGAACTCCCGGCCGGAGTGCCGGACGGTCAGAGCCGATTTTCCGGGTCGAAACGCTCGAGGCTCGAGCGACCGGACGCGAACCCGCTTGGGGGCCAGTGTTGGCGCACGTCGTGGTCCGATCCGGGACCCGCCCCCTGCCACTAAGGCCGTCGAAGTCGACCGACCACACCATGACCGCCGCGATCAAACGCCTCGTCCTGGATGTCATGAAGCCACAGGAGCCGGACATCCTCGAGTTCGCCGACGCAGCGGCCGACTGCGCGGGTGTTGCCGGCGTCAACGCCGTCCTGGTCGAGACCGACCGCGAGGTCCAAAACCTCAAACTCACGATCGAAGGCGACGCTATCGACGCGGCCGAGCTCGAGGGGGCCATCACCGACCTCGGCGGGACGGTGCACTCGGTCGACCAGGTCGTCTGCGGCGAGCGTCTCGTCGAACAGCGCGGAACGCCCCAGGATCGGTGAGTGACGTGCCGTCGCTCCGCGACCGCCTCGATGCCATCCACGGTCTTCTCGCGGACGAGGAGGTCAGATCGATCTCGCGGCGGTACTTCATTTCCAACGGGTTCGACGGGACGCTGACGAGCATCGGCGTCGTCGTCGGCGCGTATCTGTCGGGCGTGACCGACGGTCTCACCGTGATCACGATCGGCCTCGGCGCGGCTGTCGGGCTGTGTACGTCGGGCGTCTGGAGCGTCTGGGAGATCGAACGCGCCGAGAAACAGGCCGAACTACTCGAACTCGAGCGAGCGATGCTGACCGAGCTCGAGGACACGACGGTCCAGCGGCGACGAGCGGGCGCGCGCAAGATCAACGCGATCGCGAGCGGGATCGGCCCGCTCATCGGTATCCTCCTGCCGCTGGGACCGTTTCTCGGTCAGGGCGTCATCTCCATGCTCGAGGCGACGCTGCTCGCTATCGGCGTCGGCGTCGCCGTGCTCTTTACGTTCGGTGCGTACCTCGGCTCGATATCGAAACAGAACTGGATCATCGCCGGCGTCAGGATGGGGCTTGCGGGACTCGTCGTCGCGGTTCTGAACCTGTTTGTGCCCGGTTGATGCCTGACACCCGAGGTCGGAGAGTGTCAGCATCGATCGTCGGCAACTCGTGAGCGGCGTAGAAACCGATCCCTGGGCGGGTGACGACGGCCGACCAGTTCAGTCGCGGACGACGGTAACGGAGACCGGCGATCTGCGGACGACCATTTCGGTCACGCTGCCGAGCAGCAGTCGGGTTGTGCCCGTTCGTCCGTGGCTGCCCATGACGATGTGATCGATCCCGCTCTCCTCGGCGTAGTCGACGATTTCGCGAGCGGGCGCACCGACTGCGGTTTCGGTCTCGAACTCGCCACCGTAGTCGCTCGCCAGTTCGCGCGCGTCGTCGAAGATCTTCTCTTCCTCTTCGGTTGCCCGCTCGTACCACTCGTCGGAACCGCGGGGCGGTTCGGTTTTGACGGTGACATCGGTCGGAGAACTGTACCCGGGGTCAGTGGGATCGAGGACGTGGAGCGCGACGACCGCGGCAGCGTCGAATTCCTCGAACGCGAACTCCAGTGCTCGGTTGGACAGCGGCGATCCGTCGACGGGAACCAGTAGGTGCCGAGACATCGAACTGGCGTACCTCGCGGAGTCTCAAAATACTATCCGGGCATCTCGAGTCGAACCGAAGCACCAGTGTGTCGGTGTGAACGCGGGAGGTGGGGCCTGCTGCCTGTAACACGGCTACCGGACGACGATGACGGGGATCGGCGACCGGCGGACGACGTTTTCCGCGACGCTGCCGAGCAGGATGCGCGAAATTCCCTCACGGCCGTGGCTTCCGATGACGATCGTGTCGTACGCTCCCGTCTCCGCCAACTCGACGATCTCGTGATCTGGTTTCCCGGTCGCAATCTCGGTCTCGATATCGCGACCGTGATCCGCGGCGACTTGGGACGCTTCATTGATGATATTGCGCCCGATATCGTGGGCCTGGTCGATATCGGGACCCCGTGCGTCGGAGTCCGGGAACGCTCCCCAGTACCCGTCCGGAACGGGGACGACGTACAGGGCGACGACATCCGCGTCAGGGAACTTCTCGAGGGCGTACTCGAGCGCGTCGGTCGCCGGTTCGGACCCATCGTACGGAACGAGAAAGCGGTCACTCATATGTCTCGTCACGCGATCCAGCGACATAATACCGTGACCGGCTGTGAATCCTTGGAGGCGCTTCGACAGGAGCAGTCGCCGCCGGCCGAGCGTCCGGGTCGGCGTCTCTCACTCGCCGCTCATCGGAACGCAAACCACCGGTCGCTCGGCGTTCCGGACGACGGTTTCCGTGACGCTGCCGAGGAAGTGGCGTTCGAACCCGGAACGGCCATGCGTTCCCATCGTGATGAGATCGATCTCGTTGTCGGCGGCGTAGTCCAGGATGACCCTCGCCGGCGGCCCCGTTGCGATGGTTCCCGCGAGGCTGACGCCACGCTCTCGCGTGTGTTCCCGAACCGTCTGAAGCGCCTCCTCGCCGGGTTGCTCGAGGTCGGCCAGCATCTCACCGGGGTCCATCTGCGGCGAGAAGCGACTCGTCTCGACCGAATAAATCGCGTGCACCATCGCATCGAAGGCCGCCGCAAGCCTGCTCCCCCAGTCGACGGCGACCGCCGCCCCGTCACTCCCGTCGGTCGGCAAGAGCACGTTCTCGACGGTGGACTCGGTAAGCCGCGACTCACTCGCCGCCGGCGGCACGACAAGTACCGGGACGCCGACGCTCCGGAGGACGTTTTCGGTGACGCTCCCGAGAACGACGCGCGTGAGGGCAGTGCGGCCCGTCGTCCCCATCGCGATCGCGTCGATGTCCCGCGCGTCGACGTAGCGGTCGATGACCCGAAACGGCGTTCCCCGTTCCGTGGCTGTCGTGACCTCGAGCCCCGGTTGTCGGTTCCGGACCATCGTCGCGACGGACTCGACGGCCGACTCGGCGTCGGCCTCGAGCGCGGCCCGCTGCTCGTCGGCAGCCGACGCGGACTCGAGCGCGGACGAGACGCTATCGATCACCGATGTCTCGATGACCGAAAGAACGTGAACGGTCGCATCGGCCATCGCGGCGAGATCGACGCCGCGTTTCGCCCCCGCGAGAGCGCCGTCGCTGCCGTCCGTCGGCAGGAGGATCGAGTCGATCGCATCGAAGGTCGGTGACATAGCCGTTCGTTCACCAGCTCGCTGATTAACTGTAGGGGGTGAGGGTCGACACGTGGGACCGTTCGTGGTCGGCCTCGACCGTCCGGCAGCAAAACGGCACGACCGTCCGTGGTCGGGACCGGGCCGATACGCCTATGTGTGCCGCATAACCACTACGAATTGAAACGATGACGGCATCGGCCGAACGCACGGCACAGCGCGGACTCCGGTGTACGTTGCTCGCGGTGTTCGTCGTCGGCGTGCGACGGCGCGATCCGGGTGCGGTCGTAAACGCCATCGTCGCCGCGATCGGAACGTGTCTGCCGGATTTCGCCGAACGAGCGTACGGTATCGAACTCCGTCCGTGGCAGCGTCTGTACGTGCGGCTCGGAATGGTCACCCACGCCGTCGGCATGCTCGGCCCGTACGACGACGTGTGGTGGTGGGATCACCTCACGCATACCCACTCCTCGTCGATCCTGGCCGGTGCCGTGTTCGCACTCAGTCGGCACCGCGGTCGCGATCCCGGTCCCCGGGTCGTCGCCGTCGTCGTCTGTCTCGGACTCCTCTGGGAACTCCTCGAGTATGCCGTTCACTCCGCGGGAAACCGTCTCGGACTCGAGCCGGTACTCGTCTCGTACGGGCCGAAAGACACCGCCCTCGACCTCGTCTTCGATCTGGTCGGTGCGCTTCTAGTACTCGCGTTCGGTGATCGGATTCTTGGCGATCTCGCGGCCGACTCGTGAGCATCGACCCGGCGATCGCAACGGACGGGACGGCGGATCGGGGACTACGACTGCGTTACGACCAGTATGGGAACGTCGACGCTCCGAATGAGCGTCGTGGTGACGCTGCCGAGGACTCGGCGACCGAGATTCGATCGCCCGCGAGCCCCCATGACGATGAGGTCGATACCGACATCGTCGACGTACTCGCGGATGCCGGCCGCGACGCCGTCAAACGACATCGTCCGCACGACAGCGGTCGTGACGGCAGGCGCGACGGCACCGATCTCCGTCGCCGCGTCCTCGACGACCGCCTCGCCGTCCGCCTCGAGTCGATCGACGAAGTCCCGCTCGAGCCCACCGACATCGAATGCACCGCCCGCAGCCTGCAGATCGACGATGTTGAGCACGTGGGCGGTCGATCCGTACTGCCGTGCGACCGCGGCACCGTGTTCGGTAGCGAGCGCTGCGGTATCGCTTCCGTCAGTGGGGACGAGCAGATCCGAGTAGTCGGTCGTCGCATCCGCAGCACCCGTCGGGACGACGAACACGGGAACGTCGCTTCGGCGGAGCAGTCGCTCCGTGACGCCGCCAAGGAGTCGCTTTCCGAGCCCCGTTAGCCCCTGTCTGCCGATGACGAGCAGGTCCGCGTCTCGCTCGGCCGCGTAGTCGGTGATCCCATCGGCGGGCGTTCCCTCTCTCAGTGCCGTCGTCACTGGTTGGCCGATCGCGGACGCAAGCGCCTCGACTTCCTCGAGCGCGGCGTTACCGCGCTCGTGAAGCCGCGTCTTCTCGTCGGCGGAACGCGAGAGACGGAGCGACTTCCGCTCGACGACGTACAAGACGTCGACGGTCGCGTCGACGGCACGGGCGAACTCGAGCCCGCGTTCCGCCGCCCGCTTGGCCTCGTCGCTCCCGTCGACGGCGATCAAAAGTCGGTCGTACATACCCGTCCTTCGACACCCACGGTCTTCGTTCTTCGCCAGCGGGCGAGACGGGACCGTCGCCAGCGACGACTCGACCGGACTCGAGTCAGCCAGCGAACCGCGCGGTGTACTCGTCGGACGGGACGGGTGAGACATGTATGGTCGCTGACTGCTGTAAGCTATATATTCGGCCCTGGTGTGAAGGACTGACGACGATGTACGACACGATCCTCGCGGCAACGGACGGAAGCGACGCCGCAAACCGCGCGGTCGACCACGCGATCGATCTCGCCTCGTCGTTCGACGCCGACTTCCACGCGATCTACGTCGTCGATACGACGCGGTACGGGCAAGCGGTGCTGTCCGGATCCGACGGTGCCCTCGAAGACCTCGAGCAACGGGGCGAGGAGATCCTCGACGACGTCGCCGCGCGATCGGACATCGACGTCACATCCGAAATACGACGGGGGCGGCCGGACGAGGAAATCGACACCTATGCTGCGGCTATCGCGGCCGACCTCGTCGTGCTCGGCAACCGCGGACTGGGGTCGGGCCCCGACCAACAACTGGGTAGTATCGCCGAACGAGTCGTTCGGAACACCGGCCGACCGGTGATCACGGCCTGATCGGAACGTGTCACCGGTCGCGGTGAAAGGTATATCACCGGCTCCGGTGTGTGTCAGCGTGGTTCGATGTACGACACGATTCTCGTTCCGACCGACGGGAGCGATCCCGCGAACCGCGCCGTCGAACACGCCCTGGCGATCGCAGATCGATACGACTCGAGGGTACACGCGCTGTACTGCGTGGAGACCCACCGGTACGGGGAGCCAGCACTGAGTAGTACGGCGATCGTACTCAACCAACTCGAGGAACAGGGGCAGGCGATGCTCAAGGAGTTGGGCAACCGCGCGGATAACGCCGGTATCGAGTGTACGTGGGACGTCTGCCACGGTCGCCCCTGGGAGGAAACGTTCAAGGCCGCTGACGAACTCGATGCCGATCTCGTCGTGATCGGCTATCAGGGACAGAGCCACGCGCGGACCGAACGGATCGGTAGCGCAGCCGAACGCATCGTCCGATCGGCGGATCGGCCAGTGTTAACCGCGTGAGGACGGGCTATCGTAGCAACTGACAATCACTGCACACCAGATCGCCCGACGGCGTTGCGATCAGTGTGTGAATCGTTTCAGTTGCGACTATAGGTCCCCGTCGCAATCCGCGGCCCACCTTGAGCGAACTCGAGGCGGTCACGCAAGCGATCCCGTCGCGCCGGATCGGAGACCCCGAGGATATCGCGGGCGCTGCGGTGTTCCTCGCGAGCGATCTCTCGAGGGACGTAAACGGAGAGGCACTCGTCATCGACGGCGGGGACACGCATACCGAATAACTGGACCCGGCCGAAACGCACACTCAGGGTCGGCGATCCCTCCATAGTCGTCCGCACACGCTGGCGGGCTTCACGCCGTATCCCGTCGCTACAGGTCGGTCTTCGTTTCTTTCCGTCCCGTCATGGTCGCAGGCTCGAGGCTGAAATACCGGAACGTCGTTTCCCTCGGCGGTCGCTCGAAAATGTCGACGAGCGGGATTTCGATCGACCACATTCCCTGTATCTCGGCGGATTCGTACGGCGCATCGGAAACGGACGAGAGCTGTCCAGTGGCGACGACGCTTCGCCAGCCGTCGTCGGTCTCACGGTGCGTGACGAAGGAGACGTGCCCGTCTACGAGTGCCTCTTTTCTGCTGTCCTGTGGGAAGGAGAGCCGGTAATAGAACCGCTCGACCTCCGCACTGTATCCGTAGGACACGGGTATCGAGACGGGCGGTTCGTCCGGTTCCGTAGCGAACGAAATGACACCCGTTCCGCCTCGGCCGAGGAATTCGTTGATCTCATCCTCGCTCATTCGAAGCCAGCGCAAGCTCTGCATACTGTCGTGGATGATCGCGGGATAAAAAGTACCACGTTACCAGCGAACCGGACGTTCAATCGGGTGAGAACGACGCTGATCGGTCTCCCGTTCGCGATCCCGAGGCACCGCCCGAATCCCGTTGCAAAGATCGTGTCGAGCGGTTCGTCGGGTTCCGTAGCGAAGCGAGATCTCAGCTCAGTCGCCCGGCCCTGCGGTTTTCGTCCCTCTCGGCCTCAGAACTGGAGTCGACTCCGCCTCGAGACGTATCGATACCGAGACGGGCGTTCATGGGGCATTTCCGGGTGACTGCGGTGGTAGTCAGCACCGCGCCACTGACGAGAGCGATCACTGCAAGAGCGAGTCCGAACGCCCCCGCCGTCAGGGAGAGCACCCCTTCGAGAACTGCGATCCCGATGAGAACGAGGAGCGGGCCAACGACGATCCGTGCGCCGCGGTCAAATCCGCCGACGTTTTTTTGCATGGTTCAGTTCACCAGTTCTAGAGAGGGCGTCCGAGTATATAACATATATTTACTGGTCGAAGATAGATTGCGGCCGGGAACGACGGATACTGCCCCAGGGGTTTCGTAGGGAAACCGGATCAGTACGATACGCCAGTCGATGGTTCGATTTTCCCTATCCAGTCCGTCGTCGTCGCAGCCTGCAACACACGACTCATGACGGCCAACACCGCCTTTTCGAGAGCATCGAAAGCAATACCGGTAGCCGGGGTGCCTGTGCAGGGAGGAGAACTATCGGCGCCCTCGTCTCAGCTAATATTGTAAGGCAATTCCAATGGTGAACCAGATCCATCCCGACCGGCTCGCCGAGATGATCGACTCGAACGAACCGTTCACGCTCATCGATACGCGCCCCGAGGACAGTTACGAGGGCTGGCGGATCCACGGCGCTGAGAACGTCCCGTTCGGTCCGGCGGATGAGTTCGCGGATGCGGACCTCGAGCACATCGCGGCGGCCGGGGACGGCGAGCCGATCGTCGCGATCTGCGGCAAGGGACTTACCTCGACGCCGTTTAGCTTCGAACTCGAGCAACACGGCTACGACGACGTGTCCGTCGTGAAAGGCGGCATGAAAGACTGGAGCAAGATCTACGAGGTCGTTCCCCTCGAGACCGAACCCGATGACCTCATCGTTCATCAACTACAGCGACGGGCGAAAGGCTGTCTCGGCTACGTCGTCGGATCGAAACGCGCCGCATCGGCGGTGGTCGTCGATCCGACCAGACAAACGGATCAGTTCAAAATCGTCGCCGAAGAGGCCGGACTCACGATCGAACACGTCCTCGACACGCACGTCCACGCCGACCACATCTCGGGTGGACCGAAACTGGCGGCGGAGTTGGACGTCCCCTACCATCTCGGCGCTAAGGCCAGCGGGCGGGACGTCGAGTACGATTACGAGCCACTGGCCGACGGCGAGACGATCCACCTCGGCGATATCGGGATCGAAACGCTCCATACCCCGGGACATACGACCGAGATGGTCAACTACCTCGTCGACGGCGAGGCGCTGCTGACCGGCGACACGCTGTTCGTCGAATCCGTCGGCCGAACGGAGCTTCAATTCGGCGATGACGAGGCGGCGAGTGGCGCCGAACTGCTCTACGACGCGATCCACGAGACGATCCTCGAATTACCGGACGAGACGCACATCCTCCCGGGACACGTGTCGGTCACGGCGGACAACCGATACGAGGTCGGCTCTCCGGGCGATCCGATCGGCGCTCGACTGGGCGATCTCCGCGACGACCTTGCTCTGCTCGGACTAGACGAAGACGAGTTCGTCGCGCGGTTAGTCGAGACCGCCCCCGACAAACCGCCGAACTACGAGCGCGTGATCGAAATCAACACGGGAACGGAGCCGCCCGAAGACGAGTCCGAAGCGACGGACCTCGAGCTCGGCCCGAACAACTGCGCGGCCTGACTCGCCGCCGAGAGCGGGACACAGGGTCATCGCCGGAACAGCGTCGTTCGCCGATCACCGATTCCCGTCCTCGTGATCCGGAAGTGACGACCGGGAAGCGGAACGGACACGAGCGGCGATCGGTCTGCTGTGCGCTGGTCGGAACGCGGTGCTACAGGGACTCGAGAACGCGCTCGAAGCGCTCGAGGGCATCCTCGCCGATCGGATCCAGCGCGTCGTCGGCAGCGATTTCGAGCAGCCGCTGCGGGTCGACAGCACTGACGACGACATGGTCGGCATCGTCGTAGACGACGACGTTGCAGGGGAGTACGGTCCCGAGGTCGAGGTCGGTCTCGAGTCCTTGGTAGGCCAACCCCGGATTGCACGCGCCCAGAATCCGGTACTGTCGGAAGTCCTCGTCGAGTTTCTGCTGTAGCGTCTCCCGAACGTCGATGTCACAGAGAACGCCGAACCCCTCGTCCTCGAGGGCGTCGATCGTCGTCGAAACGACATCGTCGAACTCGCCGTGGACACGCGTCTGGTGCGTATAGGACATACCGTCCGATCACTCCGAAGGAGGGTGATAGTTGGGGCAGCACCGGCAAGTTCGTGCCCCGTACCAGTTCGATCGAGTCGGGGACAGATCGTCGCTCCGCCACAGGAAAGACGGTCACCATGGTCTCTCGTTGCACCGTCCGAATGGTTGCCCCACTGCCCGGACTCGCCGCGCTCGCCGGGCTCGGAGACGCGCGCCGGTTACAATCGAACCCGTCGCCGTGTCCGTACTCCCGGCAGCGCTGGATCGACCTCCCTCGACCGGTCAGCACACGTTTGCGGCTGCGCGATCTCCTCGACCCTCGGCCCGAAAACGGTACTGAAACGGGCTGGGTATTTCGCGCGGGTTACTGTGCCGTCCATGGCTCGATATAGTCGACTGGACCTCGCAAGCAGTAGTTGGCGTACTGTGCACATCCGATGGCGAATTTGGTACCATATATTGCGCTAATGGGGACTCGAGTCGAGTCGAAATACCGGATAAGGGTCGCCTGATCTCGCAAATCGGTCGTTATCCGCCGATAACCCAGTTACGATCCGCGTGATTGTATTGTGCAACATACGCAAACATTTAAACGGCNCTGATCTCGCAAATCGGTCGTTATCCGCCGATAACCCAGTTACGATCCGCGTGATTGTATTGTGCAACATACGCAAACATTTAAACGGCAATGGCTCCTACGGTGACGTGATGGCAACCGATGCACACAGCGGTACTCCCGGACAGTCGATCGACGAACCGGTCTCCATCGAGAGCGAGACCCATCTCGAGGACATCACGGCGGCACACGACGTCGTCCTCGTGGACTTCTACGCGGACTGGTGTGGCCCCTGTCAGATGCTCGAGCCGGTTCTCGAGGGACTGGCCGGCGAGACGGCTGCCGTGATCGCGAAAGTCGACGTCGACGAACACCAGCAGCTTGCGGGAGCCTTCGGCGTTCGCGGCGTCCCGACGCTCGCTCTCTTCGCGGACGGCGAACAGGTCGAACAGCACACCGGCGTGCTGCCGGCGGACCGACTCCGCGGCCTGATCGAGGGATACACTGAATGAACGGGCCACCTGACGCGACCGTTCACGATATCGTGATCGTCGGCTCCGGCATCGCCGGCCTCTCGGCGGCCGTCTACGCCGCACGGGCCGACCTCGAGCCGCTGGTACTCGAAGGGCCCGAACCGGGCGGCCAGCTAACGCTGACGACCGACATCGAGAACTACCTGGGCTTTCCCGAGGGTATCGGTGGGATGGAGTTGATCGGGAACGGCAAGGAGCAGGCCGAGCGGTTCGGAGCCGAATTCACGCACGGGACGGTCGAGAACGCGACCCTCGCGGAGCGCCCGTTCGAGCTCGAACTCTCCGGCGGGAAGACCCTGCGAACGCGGACGCTGCTCGTCGCGAGCGGTGCGAGCGCTCGCTGGGTCGGTGCCGACGGCGAAGACGAACTGATGGGCTACGGCCTCTCGACGTGTGCGACCTGTGACGGCGCGTTCCACCGCGGCGACGACGTTCTCGTCATCGGCGGCGGCGACAGCGCGATGGAAGAAGCGCTCTTCCTCGCGAAGTTCGCCGACAACGTAACGGTCGTTCACCGCCGCGAAGCGCTGCGTGCGTCCGAAATCATGGCCGCTCGAGCCCGCGACCACGACGCCATCGGATTCCGCTGGAACACGGAACTCGAGGCCCTTCACGGCTCACGGAAGGAGGGCATCACCGGCGCGACCCTCATCTCACACCCCGACGGCCATCCCAGCGACAAAGCCGACCCCGACGACGATATCGTGCGGGAAACCGTCGATGTCGGCGGCGTGTTCTATGCGATCGGCCACACGCCGAACACCGAGTTCCTCGCGGGAACCGACGTGGAACGGGATGAGCGCGGATATCTCCGTCCTCGATCGGACGCCGCTGGCCGGGCGACGACCGAAACGCAGGTCGCGGGCGTCTTCGCCGCCGGAGACGGAGCCGATCCCCGGTATCGGCAGG
>NZ_AOII01000109.1 GCF_000337615.1 Natrinema pallidum DSM 3751 | reverse complement strand
CCGAGCCCGCCGTCGGCGACGAGGTCGGCGTTGTCGGCCGCGTTCTCGACACGGTCACCGAAGACCAGCGAGCCGACGGCTACGAGGACGAACAACACCCCGCCAGTGATCGCGAGCAGGGCGAAGATCCCGAAGACGGCAAACAGCGGCGCGGCGGCCGAGAGGCTGAACTCGGTGCCGGGGATGTTCTCGACGACCTCGGCGGTCCGGCGCGGGATCCCGTAGAGAATGCCGACGTACATCATCATCAGGACGGCCACGCCCATCGCGGCCGAGTAGAAGTACGGTTGGATCGAGGCCAGCCGCTCGGAAATATACTGGCGCATGAACATCGTCCGGATCACGAAGAAGACCAGGCCCATGAACGCGACCGTGGTCCCGAGGACGACGGTGCCGTGGAAGTGTCCGACGGTCGCGAACGTGTTGTGCCAGGTCATATTGAGCTGGAGCTGCCCCATCATGACGCCCGTAATCCCCCCGAGGAAGCCAAAGAGGATGATCGAGAAGATCGTCGAGGAGAACACGGGATTCGACCACGGCGCGGATGTCAGCCAGCCGAACAGGCCGCCGCCTTTCCCGCGTTTGCGCCGGCCGGCCTCGAGGCCAGCCGGGATGGCGAACGCGTGGATCAGGCTCGCGAACGTCGCCCCGTAGAACGCGTAGGACGTGTTCCAGATCCGCCAGCCGGTCGAGACGGCTGGGTCGGACAGCAGGTGGTGTGCCGCCCCGAGGTTGATGAAGAACAGGTACAGGATGAAGGCCGTCCGCGAGACCTTCTCGCTGGCGACCTCCGCGCCCGCGACGACGTGGGTCAGGAAGTACCAGACCGCGATCATCGCCACGAGGTTGATCTGCTGGGTGCCGTGGCCGATGATCCAGTACATCTGGCGGTACCAGGCCGCGTCCCACCACTCGATGATCTCGAGTCGCCACAGCAGGGCGGGGCCGAACGCCAGCAGGCCGCCGACCAGCGCCTCGACGGCGATGATCGACGTGACGAATGCGGCGAAGCTGACCAGCGGCAGCGTCTTGCCGGGGTTCTCGCGCTTCTCGAACCACATCGTCGCGAAGAAGGGCAGCGCCGCGACGACCGTGCCCAGAATGAAGACCACTGCACCCGCGTAGAACAGCGGCGAGATCGGCATCGGAACGTAGGCCGTCAACAGCGGTGCCTCGTTGGGTGCCTCGGTGGTCCAAATGGCGTAGTTGACCAGGACGGCCCCGCCGGCCATGACGAGCCAGCCGGCCTTCGCGACGTTCGTAAACGGCAGCCGTCTGCCAAGCACCATCGGACCGCCGACGTAGAGGATGGCGATCTCCATGAACACCATCCAGAAGATCAGCAGGTTCCAAGCGTGCAGACTCAGGTGGGTGTAGAAGGCCCCGGGATCGAGCAGCCCGATCACCTCCCAGCGGGTCATCGCGACGGTGAAGGCGAAGATACCACCGTACAGCAGGGCGACGACCGCCGTGAGCCCGAACAGCTTGACGTGGTTATCGACGGAACGGTGGACCTCGAGCCCCGTCACGGAGCAGGTCCGGAAGCCGTCATCGCGGTACTCGTTGTCGAACAGGCCGAGAACGTCCAGTCTGTGTGCCATCGTTATCCCTCCTCCACGACGATCGTGCCGTGCATGCTCCGGTGGCCCTGCCCACAGAACTCGTTACAGATGATGTGGTAGGTGCCGGGTTCGTCGAATGTCATCGGCACGACCCACTCGTAGCCGGGCAGCACCTGCAGGTTGATCTGCTTGCTCAGCGCGTCCTCGGGTCGGAGCGAGAAGCCGTGTTGGACGTCCATCGAGTTGAGGTGGAAGTCGTATTCCGTCCCCGTCTCGAGGACGACCGGCGCACCGTCCCACTGGAACCGCATCGCCTGGAGATAGACGTCCTGTTCCGGCGGGACGAGTCCGTCGTCGGTGTCCTCGGCGCGCTCCTTGTAGTCTGCCATCTTCTCGCGGTACTCCTCGGCCTCGACGCGAAAGGTCTCGCCGATGGGGTTCTGGTCGCCGACCCGCGTCCAGGCGCTCATCCAGCCGAAGAGGATCAGCGACCAGCCGACGCCGAGCCCGAGCCAGATCGATTCGCGCCTGTTGACGGGTTGGTCCCACCAGTTACCGTCCGGGGGTTTGATCGGTGATGTCATGGAATCACCCTAATGGTACCGAGAAGACGTCTATCCAGCCCCACGCGACGTACGACAGCGCGAAAAACAGGAGCGCTGCCGCTGCGAGTAGCCAGATGCGGTCGTACAATCGTTGCATCGTCGGCTCTGATTCGGTTCGTTGTGACGGTGCCATAGCTCTGTTCGATCCGGTTTCATTGTGGAACTTGCATACCGATTCCCCCGCACATATTCCCATCAGACTGTCTGCAGAGCCGAATGCGATGTTGGCAGGTGCTAATACTGACAGAACGAAGAAGAGCCGCCGCCGGGTCGAGGTCAGACTGCGGCGACGTATAGCTGGCCGAGGCCGGCCACGACCAGCACGACCCCAGCCAGTCGTACCACGCGGTCGACGTAGCCGGCGACGCGGCCGGTACCCAGTGCGTAGCCGAATGCCGTCGCGACCGTGATCGCGACCGTCAGTGAGCCGAATCCGACGGCATACGTGCCGAGTACCAGCGCCGTCTCGAGCGGCGGCATCGTCAGCGACCGAAACGCGAGCCCCAGGAACAGCGGGAGGACACAGGCGACCGCCGCCAGCGCGTACATCGCGCCGAAGAGACCGAACCCGAGAACGGTCGACCGCCGTTCGGGCAGGAGGACGTGGACGGCACCGCTCCCGCCGTACACCACCCAGATCCCGAGCGCTACCAATCCGACGCCGACGCCGTACTCGAGGAGCGGCAACGCCTGGCCGACCGTCTCGCCCGCGACGACTGCGACGATCGAGAGCGCACCGAGGACTCCTACTGCGCCAGCGGCGGCGGCGAGTCCGCGGGCGAGCGTTCCCGACAGCGGCGGCGCGGTCTCGTCGCCGGTCGCGGCGACGTAGTAGCCGACGTATCCGGGCAAGAGCGCGTACGCACACGGCGAGAAGAACGTGGCGATGCCGGCACCGAGGGCGAACACCACGGTACCGAGGAGTTCGCCGCCCGTCACGTCACCCACCTCCGGCGGCGTCGATCGCCGAGCGGATCTCGTCGGCCGATTTGCGCCCGCGGCCGGACCACGTGATTGCGTTCGCTTCATCCAGCACGAATGCGTACGGGACGCCCGAGGCGTCGAGGGCCTCCGTCAGTTCGAGATCGGAATCGAGTGCGACGGGCCAATCGCCGTCGTGATCGCGCCACCAGGTCGCGATGTCCGCTCGAGTGATGGTGTTCCCGACGGGTTCGCTCGTCGCGGAGACGAACTGGACCTCGTCGTCGACCGTCTCGTGGACCGCAGCGAGCGGTTCCATCTGGCTCTCACAGACGGTACACCAGGTGGCGAACAGTTCGACGAACGTCACGCGGCCGCGTTCGGGAACGCTCGCGGTGCCCGCGTCGCTTCCCGGCGCGTCGATCGTCTCGAGTTCGGTCGGATCGACGGCGTCGCCGCTCTCGAGGGGGGTCCATCCGCCGGCCGCGAGCGCACCGCCGCCGAGCGCGGCGAGTCCGGTGACTCCCACGAGGACCTCGCGACGGCGCATCGGTCACCACCCCTCCACGACGGTCCGGGCGTCCTCGACGATTTCGTTCCCGCCGGGAGAGCCGCCGGTGTAGGCCCGCTCGACGACGCCCTCCTTGTTCACGAGTAGGATCAGGGAGGTGTGGACGAACTGTCGGCTGTGAGCCATGTCGTCGTGACCCATCTCGTCCCCGTCGTCGGACGACTCGTCGCCCTGCTCGAACGCGACGCCGAACGTGTCTTGGACGATGGCTTTCGCGTCGTCGGGCGTTTCCGGCCGGAGGAAGTACCAGTTCCCGGCGTCGAAATCGACGCCGTGGTCCGTCCCGTAGGACTCGAGGACGGCCGCCGTGTCGTGTTCCGGATCGAACGTCATCGGGAGGAACGCGATCTCGTCCGCGTAGTCGCGATCGGTCGCGTCGGCCTGGACTCGCCGCAGGGCGGCGGTCAGTCCCGGACAGACGGTCGTACAGCTGGTGTATACGAACGTCAGCATCAGGTGACGGTCGCCGGTGAACGCCGTGGTCGTAATCGAGCGGTCATGGAGCGGTGCCGGGACCGTCGCTTCGGGGATCCCCTCCCCGTAAATCGGGTGTGGTATCCCCGATTCCTTGATCCGGTCGTGGTTTTCGGGCGGTGGCAGGACGGGCCGGTCGCCGTCGCTCTCGGCGCTGTTCAAGGCCGAACACCCCGCGACGGACGCGCCGATGGCCGCTGCGCCCACTGTCCGCAGCACCGTTCGTCGATCGAGAGTCTGATCTGTGCGGCTCATGATAGGTGATCGTTGCGGCTGTCGGTGGTAAAGCGCTGCTCGGATTCCCGCCCCGATAGAACTGGTCGAACATATTCGACGGTTGCCCGCCGAACGGCGTGTCCGCCGGACGGCTCGAGGCGTGACGGCCGACCCGAGACGCCGCCGTTCATGCCTCCTCGAGTACGGGACGGGTTTCCTCGTTGAACAGTTCGATCGCGTTGACGACCTGTAACGGGAGTTCCGGCTGCGGGTCGGCCATCGCAGGCTCGTCGGCGGGATCGGGCCAGCCGACGACGATTCGGCCCACGTTCCCGGCGACTTCGTGTGAGGTACAGACCTGCTGGGTGTCGACGTAGTCGTAGACGCCCTCGGTATCGAATGTGTGTTCGTGTTCGGAGCCGACCCCGGTCAGTCGATCGCTTCCCCACGGTTCGACGCCGTCGTGGGTTCGGTGAGGGCCGTGACTCCCCTGATGATAGCCGGTAACGTCGTGGCGACCGGTCTCGACGAGCCACTCGACGGTCCCGCCGGGAACGACGTGGACGATCTGTGGGTCGAACTCGGGATACGGCCGGGAGTTCGCCGTGATCGTGACCACTTCGGCGGGAGTGCCGAGTTCCCCGGCGTTTTCCGGGGGCTGCTCGTCGCCCGGCTGATCGATGCCCTCGGCGAGGCAGCCCGCCAACGCGAGGCCGGCTGTACAGGCGGTCGAGCGGAGTACGGTACGGCGTGAGAGATGTGTCATGGGTCTGTGATCCGGCGTGGCGATCGATCGAACGGGTCTCGAGTCGCTGCCCTCACGCTCGTCTAACGGGGCTAGCTAGTTCAACCGAACCGACGGTTCTCGGGCGGTAAGAGAGGGGCCGGACATGTTCAGGAGCGGACTAAAAGGCGATTGTCCGTCGCGGCTCAGTACGCGGCACCGGGCCGCTCGTTCGATCGTCGACGATGTCCCGTTGCAGCTCGTCCGATCAGCTCCCGATGACGAGCGTCTCGAGGACGATCGCCAGGAGGATCGCCCCGAGGTAGTAGTTCGAGACGTAAAACGACCGCAGTGCGACCTCGTCGGTCGGCCGGCGGAACTGGCGGACCACCGAACGCAGGAAGACGGTGCCGAGGGCGATCGACGTGACTCCGTAGACCCAACCGAGCCCGGCCACCCAGCCCAGACCGCTGGCGGCGAGTAGCGTCGCACCGAGGTAGAACGCGACGTGGCGACGCGCCGCGGCGACGCCTTCGGCGACCGGATACATGGGGAAGCCCCCGCGTGCGTAGTCGTCGCGATACGCGATCGCGAGGCTGTAGAAGTGAGCGGGCGTCCACAGGAAGATCACCGCCGCGAGGGCGACGGCGGGAAGTCCGACGCGCCCGGTGACGGCGACCCAGCCGATGACCGCGGGCAACGCTCCCGCACCGCCGCCTAACACCGTGTTCCAGGCCGTGTTCGGCTTCAATACTGCCGTATAGAGGACAGCGTAGTACCCGATCGCCGCGAGGGTAAGCACCGCCGCGAGCCCGTTGACCCACGTCAGGAGAACGATCATCGAACCGACCGTGAGCCCGACCCCGAACGCCACGGCATTGCGCGCCGGAACGAGGTCGTGGACGAGCGGCCGATCCGAGGTCCGGTCCATCCGCCGATCCCGGTCGCGCTCGTAGACGTGATTGAACGTCCCGCTCGCCCCGATCGCGAGGACGCCGCCGGCGAGCGTCGCGAGCGCCGTCGACGGCTCGAGCGCCGCACCGGAGAGCGTCGCCAGCCCCATCCCCGCCAGCGCGACCAGACAGAGCAGCCACATCAGCCGCGGTTTGGTCAACGTCAGGTACGCGCCGGTCGTTCGTTTGAGCCGGGCGATCCGGCCGGTCGGCTGCGGAGTCGACTGCGGGGCCCCGCCGGCGTCGTCGCCGGCAGTCGATGCATCTGGCGTCGGGGTCATCCGGCCGGGTTCCGCCTCGAGCGTCCCGTCTTCAAGAGTGAACACGAGCGCGACGAGGAGACAGGCGAAGATGGCCATCGCGAGCGCGAGGTGGATGGGGCCCGCGATCGACGGGCCGCCGACGGCGATCGTCGCGCCGAGGAGGACTTGGACGGGAAAGAGGACGAGCGCACAGCCGACGAGGCCGGTCACGCGACGGCCGACTTCGACTCGGCGGGCGGCGAATCCGGACGCGAGAACGAGGCAGCCGGCCACGAGCGCTGCCGCTCGATGGCCCCAGTAGAGGAGGGTGTCGCCGGTCGCCAAACCGACGATCGGATCAGTAGCACAGGTCGGCCACGCACTGCAGGCGGCCGCGCTGTCGGTCGTCGAGACGGCGGTCCCGAGCGCCACGAGGACGTACGCCGCGATTACCGTCGCTGCCAGTACGTCCGCGAACCGTCGTCGGCTGAGTTCCGTTGTCATCCCTGCGTACTCTCCCGGCCGTGATCGTCCCCGTTCCCGTGACCCTGCGACCGGTCAGTCGTCGGCCGATTTGCCCGTCGTACGACGGCGTCAGCCACGCCAGATGACGGTCACGACATCGTTGTCGCGTTCGACCGTCTCGTAGCTGTAGCCGCGGTCGTCCAGTTTCGGAAAGAGGAATTGGGGAACGCGGTCGTTTCGCTGGACGAGAACCGTCTCGTCGGACAGGTCGACGAGCGTCTCGAGCGTCCGTTGCAGCGGCTCCGGCGGGCCGGCCGACCGGACATCGATCGTCTCCTGCGGTCGGTCAGCCGGTGCATCGGTGCGGTCGACGATCGAGGATGCTGATTGCATGGGTATTGGTTCGGTCCGGTGGCGGCTATCTCTGCTCCCGTACGTGTTCGGTCGATCGGCTGCCCGGACGACGCGATCAGGCCTCCGTTTTCGGGAACGTGGCGACGAACTCGTCGGGAGCGACCTGTTCGACCTCGTAGCCGTCGGCGTCGAAGCTGTCGACCTCGGCCTCGAACTCGTAGAACAGCGGTTTGGGCTCGTGGTCGTTGACGATCGTCAACGATTCGCCCGGCTCGAGGGCGTCGAACTCGTCGTGGATCCTGGGATGGCGGTTCACCGGCGGAATGTCCCTGACATCGAGTCGTGTCATGCAGTCCGTACTCGGATCGAGCCCCACATCGACTTTCGCACGAACATGATCGGGAACGGCCCGTCGCTACGTACGGTCGATACGGACGTGCCAGACGCCGCCGTCGCGTTTCTCGCTCTCGTGGTTGAACCCGCGGTCGTCGAGCACCTCGTAGAGCGGTTTCGGTTCGAACGGGGCGATCAGCCGGAGCCGCTGCCCCGTCTCGAGATCCTCGAGGGCGGCCATGATGTCGTCGAACGGCGGGCCGTCGATCTCTCTGACATCCAGCGTTCGGTCCGTTGATTTCGTTGCCATCGGTTCCGCGTTCGATCCGGGATCGGTTGGACGTTCGTCCGAACGTGTTCGCAGCTCTCGGTCTTCCCGCGGAACGAGAACCCACCGAACATATTCGTAGCCACCGGTATATAGGTTTGAACGGAACACGTTCGTATGGCTCAAGCAACCCTTACACTCACGATGCCCGAGAACGTCTGGATTCAGCAGATTTCGACGGAGTACCCCGAATCGACGTTCCGGGTTCTCGCGGCCGTGCCCGGCTCCGAGTCCGGCTTCGCTCTCGTCCGGATCGCCGGGCCGGTGGTCCCCGACGTGATCGAAGCCATGAACGACCACCCGCAGCTGACCGAAATCACGCTCGCCCAGTGGAGCGATAACGAGGCGACGGTTCACTTCGAGACGACGGCACCGCTCCTGTTGTTCTCCTCTCGAGCGTCCGGCATGCCCATCGAACTCCCGGTCGAGATTCAGGACGGCGAGGCGAGGATCGACGTGACCGGCTCCCGTGAGCGTCTCGCCGAACTCGCCGAACAACTCGAGCACTTCGGACTGCAGTATCGGATCGAGCACGTCCGCGAGCGACTCCACGAGAGCCAACTGCTCTCGGAGCGCCAACTCGAGGTCATCGTCGCGGCGGTCGACGAAGGATACTACGACACCCCGCGGCGGTCCTCGCTGACGGAGCTGGCCGACCACCTCGATATCGCCAAGTCGACCTGTAGCGAAACGCTACACCGCGCCGAAGAGGCGGTAATCAAACGATTCGTCGAGGACCTTCCGAGCGTCGACAGCGGCGACCCGATCGAGGAAGAACTCGCGAGCACCTAAATAGGGCCGTTGGGCAGGAACCGCGTTCCCCGTCCGATCACCGGCCACGTTTCGGACCGCGCTATTTGTACTTACGAACATGTTCGTAGCTATTCTCACGCGATGGAAATCGGCTCGGCATTTCATCCGAGTACGGTTGTGAGAGGGCGAATGAGGATAGATAAATGAACGATTTCAAGTGCATGCCGTCGAGTACCTCCGGCATGACACCAGTGTCATATTCAGAGGTGTTCTGATCTAATGAGCACGGACGATGAATCATTCCACCCGCTCGGGGACGAGTGGGAGGACGAACTCGAGACGATGCTCGACGATACCGAGTACGATAGTGATCTCGGTATGGAGATGGCCCAGGACGCGATGCGGGTCACTAAGGGCGAACTCTCCGAGGCCGAATTCCACGAGAAGCATCACGAGGCCGTGATGGAGGAGTTCGGCGAGGACGAGCGTCCAACCAAAGAAGCCTACGAGGCAGCACAGGAGGAGGCCAAGGGAACCGCCTCCAGAATGCTCGGTGCCTTCGACGGCGACGGCGAGGAGACGCGTCGCGAGACGATGAAGAAGATGGGCGTCGGTGCAGCGGCCGTCGGGATGGGTGCGTTCAGTTCTACCCGAGACGGTCCCATGGAGAGTCTCTCCGCCGAGGGCGGCCACTCGGAGACCACCGAACACAGCGACACGCAGTGGGGGATGACGATCGACCTCGAGCGCTGTGACGGCTGTCTGACCTGTATGTCGGCCTGTACCCAGGAGAACGACCTCGACGCCGGCGTCAACTGGATGTACGTCATGGCCTGGGAGGACGAACTCCACGAGGGCCACGAGGAGGGTACCGACACCGGCGTCTACAGCTCCGATTTCAACATGGGGAGCGACTTCAACATGCTCGTGCGGCCGTGCCAGCACTGCACGGACGCCCCCTGTGAGAAGGTCTGTCCGACGACGGCCCGGCATACGCGTGACAAGGACGGGCTCGTCCTGACCGACTACGACGTCTGTATCGGCTGTCGCTACTGTCAGGTCGCCTGTCCCTACGGCGTCAACTACTTCCAGTGGGACGAACCCCACACGGACTACGAGGACATCCCGAAGGCACAGGATCGCGATGTCGACAGTCCCGACGAGATCACACACGCCCAGTACGAACACGGCGAGCGCTGGGTCGACAGCCGCGCGCCTCGTGGTGTGATGAGCAAGTGTACGATGTGTCCGTCCATGCAAGACGGTCAACAGGGCGAAGAGAAAGTCGGGACGAGCGCCTGCGAGTCGGCCTGCCCGCCGAACGCGATCCAGTTCGGGAACGTCAAGGACGAGAAGAGCGATCCGTCCCAGCACCGCGAGCATCCGAGCAAGAGCCGGGCCGTGATCCGTCTCTCGGACGAGCACACCGACGCGAGCAAAGGCGTTCCGTCGCCGGAGACGATCGACGAGACGCTCAGCTCGGACGACGACATCGAGTCCGCCCTCGAGAAATTCGAGAACCTCGACCAGGAGACCCTCTCGATCATGAAGGCGATCGAACTCGTCAGCGATCGCACCGAGCCCGGTGACGAGGAGAACAACAGCATCCTCCGCAAGGAACAGGAAATCGTCGCCTCCGTCGACGCCTTCGAACAGTACGTCGACCTCGAGACCGACGAGGCCATCACCCAACTGCAACTCGGCGACGGAAGCGAGCGCCAGGCCAGGTTCCGCATCCAGCAGTACACCGGCAAGCCGAACTCGTTCAAGCTGCTCGAGGACGTCGGGACGCACCCGAACGTCACCTATCTCGGCGAGCAGCCCGGACCGGAAGCGGAGCAGGTCGAAGGACCGACGAAGTACGAGGACATCGGTCTCGTCGACAAACGGCAGGATCTCCTCGACGAGGAAACCGTCGGCGGTGTTGACGGGGTGTCGCTATGAGCACGAAGGAGCCGTCCGAAGCGGACATCCTTCGCCCGATCAACACGCTCACCAAGAAGTACTTCCTGGTCTACGGCATCGCTGCCATCGGCCTCCTCGCTTTCATCGTCGCCTGGGGATACCAGCTCCAGAAGGGACTGGTCGTCACCGGCCTCGGCGACTGGGGCAGCGGTGGCGGTTCGACCTGGGGGCTATACATCGGCGCGTTCATCTGGTGGGTCGGCGTCGCTCACGGCGGCATCATTCTCTCGGCCGCCGTTCGCCTGCTCGGCATGGACCGATACATGCCGATCGCCCGAATCGCGGAGATGACGACGATCGGTGGCCTCTCGGCCGCCGGCTTCTACATTATCGTCCACATGGGCCGTCCGGACCGGATGGTCACGAGCATCATCGGTCACTATCACATCACGGTCAACAACTCGCCGCTGGTGTGGGACGTGACGGTCATTACGGCGTACTTCGTGCTGTCGGCCACTTACCTCGGCCTGACGCTCCGGTACGACATCAACCGCCTGCGTGACGATCTCCCCGACATGTTCGAGCCGATCTACAAGATCATGACGATCGGCTACACCAAGCGAGAGGACGAGGTCATCCAGCGGATGGTCTGGTGGCTCGCGGCGGCGGTCATCATCATGGCCCCGCTCCTGCTTCACGGCGGCGTCATTCCGTGGCTGTTCTCGCTGCTGCCGGCGATGCCCGCCTGGAGCGGTGGGATTCAGGGGCCGATGTTCCTGAGTATCGCACTGATGTCCGCTATCAGCGGCGTGACCATCATCTCCTATGGGTTCCGCCGCGCCTACGACTGGGACCACATCATCACCGACGACATCTTCCGCGGGCTGCTCCTGTGGCTCGGGTTCTTCACCCTGTTGTTCCTCTGGTTCCAGCTTCAGGCCGTCTTCAACGGCATCTTCCTCGGTCCGCTCGACAAGGCACACGCGGCCGAAGCGAAGATCGCCCACCCGCTCTACCGTATCGCGATCGGGCTCATCTTCGGCTCGCTCGTGTACATCTTCGCGCAGGGAATCCGCCCGTCGCTGTTCAGCAAGAAACGGGCGCTCGTCGTCAGCTGTGCGGTGCTCATGGGTACCCTGACCGAGAAGGTCCTGTTCGTCGTCGAAGGGTTCATGGACCCGCACTTCAACATCTACGCCAACACGCCCGGATCCTACTTCCCGAGCGCGATCGAATGGCTGTCGCTCGTCGGAACGACTGCGCTGGTCGTACTTTTATTCCTCAACCTCTCGAAGCTCGTTCCGGTGGTCGAACTCCACGCGATCGAACACCTGCGCGGTGAGCACGAGCACAGTGAGGAAGCGACCGAACCGGAGGTGGAAGCATGAGTACTACGCAAACGATCCTCTCGACGCTCCTGTACCACGGCTACGACGGCACGTCCGGCTTCACCGGCTTCGCCAACGAGGGGACCTGGATCATCTTCGCCGTCATTCTGGTCCCGGTCTACATCATGCTCGCGGCCTGGTTCCTCGGGAAACCACGCGACACGAAAGCCGGATTGACCGGCGTAAGCTACCTCGTCGGCCTGACGACATCGATGTGGGTCGGGATGTTCGTCCTGACCGTGCTGATCGGCGTCGTCTTCTACGGCGGCCCACCGGAGCCGATCAGCAGCGTCGGCCCGCCGTAACCGTCACTCGAATCGCATCCGAACACCGCTTCGTTTTTTCGCGCCGCTGTGACCGTCCCCCAGTACGCGGTCCGTGAGCCGCCGCTCGAGTATCGAACCATCACACGTATCCCGTTGCATGCCCTCCATTCGGCTAGCATACAGTCACTATGAGTATCACAGAACACGAACTCGAAATCAAACTCGAGGGGGTCGAAGATCCGGACATCGGCGAGGACATCGTCTCGCTTGGGCTGGTCAACGACGTCACCATCGACGACGAGACCGCCCGTATTTCGCTGGCGTTTAACGCGCCCTACGCGCCCTCCGAGATGGAGATTGGAAACCAGGTCCGCGAGATCATCCAGGATGCTGGTCTCGAGGCCGACCTGCGGGCGCACGTCGGCGAGGACCACGGCTTCGACGACGAGGTCCTCCCGCGGGTTCGCAACGTCATCGCCGTCTCCTCCGGGAAGGGCGGCGTCGGGAAGACGACGGTCGCGGCCAACCTCGCGGCCGGACTCGAGAAACGCGGCGCGATGGTCGGCCTGCTCGACGCGGACATTCACGGACCGAACGTCCCGCAGATTCTCCCGCCCGAGAGCGACCCCGGCGTCACGCCGAACGAGGAGATCGTTCCGCCCCGGTCGGACGGCGTCCGCATCATCAGTATGGGAATGATGATGGAAGACGAGGACGATCCCGCGATCCTCCGCGGTCCGATGGTCAACAAGTTCATGATGAAGTTCCTCGAGGGCGTCGAGTGGGGGCGGTTGGACTACCTCATCGTCGACCTGCCGCCGGGGACCGGCGACGCGACGCTGAACCTGCTTCAGTCGATGCCCGTGACGGGGTCGGTCGTCGTCACGACGCCCCAGGAGATGGCGCTAGACGACACCCGCAAGGGGATTCAGATGTTCAACAAACACGATACGCCGGTGCTGGGTGTCGTCGAGAACATGAGCTCCTTTATCTGTCCGTCCTGTGGCGATCAGCACGGCCTGTTCGGCACCGGCGGCGCGGACACCATCGTCGACAAGTACGACGTCCCGCTGCTCGGTCGAATCCCGATCCACCCGGACTTCGGGGCCGACGGCAGCCAGGGTGCGCTCGTCAAGGACGACGACAGCGAGGTCCAGAGCCACCTCGAGGACGTCGTCGGCGAGGTCGCGGATCGGATCGGCGAGACCAACCGTCGGACGGTCTCGGAGAACATCACGCAGGAACCCGCGAACAAGCTGCCGACCGAGACCGAAGACTAACGTCCGTCGCAGAGCACGACGTACGGACCGCAGGGTGGATTTTCGTGCTGGCCAGTCCCGAAACGGAGCGGTGCGGCACGGTCGAGGTCGCGGAACTGGTCGTCACCGACGACGTGCTCGTCAAGGCGTTCGCCCGCGGTCCGACTGCGGCACTCGACCACGACCACGCCGACAGCACGAACGTCTTGCACGTGCTCGAGGGGACGGTTACCGTCGTTCACGGCGAGGAACGCGAGCGGGTCGATGCATCCGGCGTGGGTCACCACGAGCGCGGCGTCGCCCACGGCGCGAGAAACGTGACCGTCGTCTTCACCGCGAGCCGCTGTCCGCTCCCGTCCTGATAGGCGACGCGGGGTCAGTCGCGGCTGGTCGGGCCATCCGAACACAGCGCGGCGACGTACTTGGTGACGTGATCGTCGATCCGGCGCTTGTAGCCGGCTTGGCGAGCGAGCCGGTCGAGTTCGCGGGCAACGAGGCTGCCGTATTGGACCGCCTTCTTGTCCCGCGTGGCGACCTCGCCGGGGAGATACCCGGCGGCGATGCGACGGAAACCACGCTTTCGTTCGTCCTCGTCGGCCAGTAGCTCGTCGGGCAATCGGAGCGCAGCCGCGACCACGGCGTCGTGGAGGAAGGGCGCGACCGGCTCGAGGCCCGTCGCCTGAATCGTCAACACGTCTCGAGGGAGTTGGGCGGGCAGGCTGCGAATCCCCTCGCGAACGGCCCCGCGAACCGTCTCGGCCGCGACCCGGTGGTCGAGTCGGACGACTTTCTCGTAGCCGCCGAACAGTTCGTCGGCACCCTGTCCGACGGCGAGCGCGTCGAACCCGTCGGCGGCGACGCGTTCGCCGACCAGAAACAGCGGCAGCGCGATCTGGATGTCCATTGCGTTCGTCCGGCCGGTCGCCCGCGCCACGTCGGGGACGGCGCGCTCGAGGTCGGCCGGCTCGAGGTCGACGACCGTCAGGTCGCGTCCCATCGCGTCGGCCGCCGTCCGTGCGGCCTCGACGTCGTGACTGTCCGGAAAGCCGACGACGTACAGCGGCGCGTCCAGCAGTTCGGCGACCAGCGCCGAGTCGACGCCACCGGAGAAGGCGACGGCGATATCGCGGTCGTCCCGCCGAGCCGCGTCGGCCGCGGTTTCGATCGCGTCGGCGAGCCCCTCGAGAGCGGCGTCGGGCGCTGCTGGCGTCGGATCGGGGAGCGACCAGTGGGACTCGGGATCGGGAAGCGACTCGCCGACGGCCGCGGCCGCGCCGGCCGGAAAGAGCGTCGGCTCCTCGAGTGCGGTCGGCTCGAAGGCCCACGCCGGCTCCGCGCGTGTCGTGCTCGCGTCGCCGTCGACGAAGAGGGGGACCCGTCCGAGCACGTCGCGAACGAGCCGGTCATCGACCGCTCCCGCGAAGCCGGTCGTTCCGGGGAGCGGGTCGCGATTCTCGAGGGCGGTGCGAACGATCGGTGGCTCGGTGCCGCGGAGGCGTGGTACTGTCACTGGAGGTGTTTTAGAACGCGGCTCAGTCGTCGCGTGACGCCGCCGGCGAACTGCCGGACGCTGATCCGCCAGGGGGTTCGTTTGCCCTCGACGGTCGTCCGTCCGGCGGCAATCGCGTCCAGAATCGCGTCGACGGAGCGTTCGTCGGCGTCAACGCGGGTGATCGCCTGGCCGACCATCTCGCTGATGTGAGCGTCGCTCCCGGCGGTCATCGGCAGGTCCCGCGAGCGGGCATAGCGTTCGGCCTGTCGGTTGGCGCGCCCGGTAAACAGCCGGGAGTTGTAGACTTCGATCGCGTCGCCTAAGGCGAGTTGGTCCCGCGAAACCCGCGCCATGACGCCGTGGCGAGACTCCTGAAACGGATGGGGAATCACGGCCAGGCCGCCCTGGTCGTGGATCGCCTCGAGCGTCGATTCGAACGACAGCCCTGGCGGAACGGCCTCCTCGAGCCCCAGACCGAGTACGTGGCCCGCCTTGCTCGAGATTTCCATTCCCGGAATGGCGACCAGCCCGTAGTCGGGGGCGCGCTCGACGGCCTCGAGGCTTGCGTCGATCTCGTCGTGGTCCGTCACGGCGATCGCGTCGAGACCGATGGCTTCGGCCTGCTCCAGAATGAGCTCGACCGGGTCGCGACCGTCGTAGGACAGCGATGAATGCGTGTGGAGTTCGACCGACAGCACGACCGCACGTTTAGGCGGCCTGATCAAAAACGACTCGGTCCCGACCACGGTCGGCGAACGGGACCATCGCCGCGACTCGAGACGGCGGGTCGTCCCGTCGACGGGACTACTCCTGATACGGGTCGTCCGAGTGAACGTCGATATCGTACGTCGACGCCGCGCGTTCAAGCCGTATTCGTTCGTCGACGACGGTCGGAACGAACCCCTCGTGGTCGCCCCCGGCCAGCCAGCCCGCGCCGACGAGAATCGCCACGACGAGCGCACCGACTACCGCGCGCTCGACCAGGACGCCGCCGACGCCGACGGCGATCGCGATCCCCGTCATTCCGAGCCGTCGAACCCGAATCCGCTTTCGCAACTCGTTCTCGTGGGCGGCGACGATTCGGTTTCCCTCTCCCGCGGGCACGGACCGGTAGCTGGGGCCGGATGCGGTCTCGTAGCGAAGCACATCGACCCAATCCCTGTCGTCGAATTCGTCCTCAACCATCGACCGTGCCGTCACACTGCGGATAGTAAACGTTCGCGACGGGACGCCGACTTGCCTTCCCGACGATCACGCGCGATCTACGCCGACACCGCAGTGACCACCCTCTCGACCGAACCGTGCCGCTGCTCGCCCGCTCCGAGGCGTATTTTATCCATGAACGTGCATATAGAAACCCATTTACCGGCCGACTTTCATCACCTAGGTGAATGAGTCTTGCCGATTCGGACCGCGAACTCGTCGTCTCCGAGTTAGATCGGGAGCCGACTCGAGCGGAGGCGGCGCTGTTCGAGAACCTCTGGAGCGAGCACTGTGCGTACCGCTCCTCGCGACCGTTGCTGTCGGCCTTCGACAGCGAGGGCGAGCGGGTCGTCGTCGGCCCGGGCGACGACGCGGCGGTCGTCGCGCTCGATGGGGAGACCTACGTTACGCTGGGGATCGAGAGCCACAACCACCCCTCCTACGTCGACCCGTTCGACGGCGCGGCGACCGGCGTCGGCGGTATCGTCCGGGACACGCTCTCGATGGGTGCCTACCCGATCGCGCTCGCGGACTCGCTGTACTTCGGCGAGTTCGACGACGAGCACTCGAAGTACCTCTTCGAGGGTGTCGTCGAGGGGATCAGTCACTACGGCAACTGTATCGGCGTTCCTACGGTCGCGGGCAGCGTCGATTTCCACACGGACTACGAGGGGAACCCGCTCGTCAACGTCGCCTGCGTCGGCCTGACGACCGAGGAGCGGCTCGTGACCGCCGAGGCCCAGGAGCCCGGCAACAAACTGGTGCTCGTCGGGAACGCCACCGGCCGCGACGGGCTCGGCGGCGCGAGCTTCGCCAGCGAGGACCTGGCGGAGGACGCCGAGACCGAGGACCGCCCCGCCGTCCAGGTCGGGGACCCCTACGCGGAGAAGTTGCTGATCGAGGCCAACGAGCAACTCGTCGACGAGGACCTGATCGAATCGGCCCGCGACCTCGGTGCCGCCGGTCTCGGCGGTGCATCCAGCGAGATGGTCGCCAAGGCCGATCTCGGTGCCCACATCGAACTCGATCGGGTCCACCAGCGCGAGCCGAACATGAACGCGCTCGAGATCCTACTCGCCGAATCCCAGGAGCGGATGTGCTACGAAGTCGAGCCCAACAACGTCGAGCGGGTCCGCGAAATCGCCGAGCGGTTCGATCTGGGCTGTTCGGTCATCGGTGAGGTCACCGAGGGCAACTACGTCTGTACCTTCGAGGGGAGCGAGTCCGGAGAGCGCGAGACGGTCGTCGATGTCGACGCCTTCTTCCTCGGCGAGGGCGCGCCGATGAACGACCTCGAGAGCGAGGTGCCCCCCGAACCGGAACCCGACCTGCCCGACCCGGACCTCACTGACGCCTTCGACGCGGTCGTCTCGAGCCCGAACACGGCCTCGAAGCGGTGGGTCTACCGGCAGTACGATCACGAGGTCGGCGTCCGCACGAGCGTTGGACCAGGCGACGACGCCGCGATTATGGCGGTCCGAGAAGCCGAACAGGGGCTCGCGCTATCTACCGGTGGGGCACCGAACTGGACCGACGCCGCGCCCTACGAGGGGGCCCGCGCGGTCGCGCTCGAGAACGCGACGAACATCGCGGCCAAGGGGGCGACGCCGCTGGCCGCGGTCGACTGTCTCAACGGCGGCAATCCGGAGAAACCGGACGTGTACGGTGGGTTCAAGGGAATCGTCGACGGACTCGCCGAGATGTGCGAAACCCTCTCGACGCCGGTCGTCGGCGGGAACGTCTCGCTGTACAACGACTCCGTCGCGGGGCCGATCCCGCCGACGCCAACGCTGGCGATGGTCGGTGCCAAGGACGGCTACGACGCCCCGCCGCTGTCGGTCGCAGCCGACGGCGACCTGCTGCTCGTCGGTGATCGCGGCCTCGCAACCGACGACGTCCGACTCGGTGGCTCGGAGTACCTCGCGCAGTTCGACGGCAGCGACCGGTTCCCGGCGCTCCCCGACGACCCCGCGGCCCTGATCGAGACGCTCGCAGCGGTCGCGGACGAGGACGCGACGCTCGCGGTTCACGACGTCAGCCACGGCGGTCTCGCCGTCGCACTCGCCGAAATGGTCACCGCGGACGCCGGTCTCGAGGTGTCGATCCCCGGCGACGATCCCGCGGGTACGTTGTTCCACGAACAGCCTGGGCGGGCACTGATCCAGACCGACGCGCCGGCGGCGGTCCGCGACGCGTTCGACGGCGTCGCACCCGTCGTCGAACTCGGGACCGCGACCGACGACGGAGCGTTGACGATCGACGCGGGCGGGCGGACGATCGAAACCGACGCGGCTACGATCCGCGAGCGACGCGCGACGATCGGCCGCGACCTCGAGTAACGAGCCGTCGACGAAGCGACCGACCACGACCCGGGTTACCATTCGTGTCACTCTGCCAAAGAGGTAGTAATAACTATCCGTGACGTGGTTTCGCTGATCTATTGTCCGGAATATTGATATACAGTCGGGACCACCTACCCGACGAACCGATAGTCTCGGAGGAACTTCGATGACAATCGACACCCCGTCCGTCCTGATCGTCGAAGACGAACCCGACCTCGCGGATCTCTACGCCGCTTGGCTCGAGGACGACTGCGACGTCGAGACGGTCTACGACGGTAACGACGCGCTGGACGCCATCGACGGCTCGGTCGATGTCGTGCTGCTCGACCGGCGGATGCCCGGACTCTCCGGCGACACCGTTCTCGACACGATCCGGGAGCGGGGCCTCGACTGCCGCGTCGCGATGGTGACGGCGGTCGAACCGGACTTCGACATCATCAGGTTGGGATTCGACGACTACCTCGTCAAGCCGGTCTCGAAGGGCGAACTGGTCGACATCATCGACCAACTGCAGCTCCGAGCGAGCTACAACGAGAAACTCCAGGAGTTTTTCGCGCTCGCGTCGAAGAAGGCGCTGTTGGACGATCAGAAGACCGACGCTCAACGGAAGTCGAGCCAGGAGTACGCCGAACTCAGGGATCGACTGGCGGTCCTCCGGGTCCAGGTCAACGACACGATGCAGTCGCTGTTCGAACAAGACGGCTACCGACAGCTCTGTCGCGACATCGCGGGCGAGTCGGTGATTCGAGAGTGAGTTACTCGAGCCGGCGCTCGAGTGTCGTCACGCCCCGAAACTCGACCCGCGTGCCGCCGTCGCCGTTGGTGACGGTACACTCCCAGTCGTGAGCCTCGGCGATGGCACGGACGAGCGCGAGACCGAGTCCGTCGATCGCGGTCTCGTCGTCGGCGGTCGGGTCGAGCACGCGATCGTGTGCGTTCGGCGGGATTTTCGCCGCGTCGTCGAGTATGTAAAAGCCGCGGCTCCCGCCGTCGTCGAACCCGACGAGCCCGATCCGGACCGCCACGTCGCCGTCGGCCCGTGCGACGGCGCTGTCGAAGGCCGTCTCGAGCAGGTGGGAAAACCGATCAGGATCGGCCCGGAGCACCGCCGAGCCGTCGACGACGACGGCTGCCTCGTCGAGACGGGACTCGCTGACGGCGTCGGCGATCGCCGACTCGAGGCGAAGCCGGCTGCGAGTCCCGACTCGCGAGGCGTTGCGGGCGAACTCCCGGATGTCGTCGACGAGCCCTTCGGTGCGGTCGAGCGTCGTTTCGACCGTGTCCTCCGCCAGGGGAAACTCCCACTCGTCGGCCCGATCGTCCTCGAGCGCGTCGGCGACGGCCTCGAGTTGGCGTTGCAGATCGCTCGAGAGGACGTCGGCCACGGCTTCGAGGCGCTCGGTCTGGCGCTCGAGTTCGGTCGTCCGGTCCCGAAGGACCTGCTCCCGCTCGGCCCGATCGAGGGCGGCCCGCGTGTTTTCGACGAGCGTCGAGATGAGATCGACGTCGGTCTCGTCGAACCAGTGGGGATCGAGCGAGCCGGTCATGAGGACGCCGTGGGTACCGATCGGAGCGATGATCTCCGACCCGATCGTCGTTTCCGGGTTGTAGAGGCCGTCGACCGACTCGAGGTCGTCGAACAGTTCGATTTCGCCGGCCTCGAAGACGTCCCAGACGAGCCCTTCACCGGCGTTGAACCGCGGGAGGCCGCCCAACTCGTCGTGGGCATCCGCGGTCCCGGCGACGGGCTCGAGGTAGCCTCGTTCCTCTTCGAGGAGCCAGACGCCGCTGATCGGGAGATCGAGCAGATCGCTGCCGGCGTGGACGGAGATCGCACAGATCTCCTCCGGATCGTCCGACTCGAGGAGCCACCGCGTGATCTCGTGGAGGGACGTGACGACGCGGTCGTACTCGTGTCGATCGGTGACGTCTCGAATCACGGCGGCGACGGTCGCCGTGTTGTCCTCGATCGGCACGAACCGGAACTCGGCCATCCGGTCGTCACCGTCCGGGCCGACGTAGGGGAGTTCGAGCTGGCGGCGATCCGCGTTCCTGACGTCGACATCGGTGATCGCGCGGCCGATGTCGACGGCGTGTTGATCGTCGATTCCGGCCAGTTCGGTGAGCGTTTCGACGTGCTCACCGACGATGGCCGCCCGCTCCGCGCCCAGAATCGACTCGGTCGCACCGTTTATTGTCACGATTTCGCGGTTGCGATCGAGCGTGACGACGGCGTCGTGGACCGCCTCGACGACGGCGGCGTGTTGGGCCAGCGTCGTCTCCTGTGCCTTCCGCTCGGTCACGTCGCGCATGTACACCGAGAGGCCGGTGGGAGACGGATACGCCCGGGCTTCGAACCACGTCTCGAGGGGCATGTGATAGATCTCGAAGGAAACCGGCACCTGCTCGTCCATCGCGCGATGGAACCCGTCGGGGAACTGTGTCTCGACGGTCTGGGGGAACTCGTCCCACATGACGCGCCCGATCAGTTCCTCGCGGGACCGCTCGAGTAGCGTCTCCGCTCGCTCGTTGAGATAGGTAAACCGAAAGCCAGTATCGAGGGCGAAGAAGGCGTCGGTCACCCGATCGACGATCGGAACGGATCGCATCGTCACGGCTCTCCACCCCGACCCGCCGACCGACACCGACCCTCCTCGCGCTCGAGGCGATCGCCACTCACAACGATAGTCATCATCGACAGACAGTTAGCACGTAGTTAGTGAACGTCCTATTTCAGTGCCGTGGCCGAGCGTTTGGATGGTATGCTGTGACAATCGCTGTCCGTCGTCGATCCCTCTCCCCCGCCGGTCGAAGCCAGCAGCCGACGCAGCGTCGCGTGCGATCAA
Organism: Natrinema pallidum DSM 3751; assembly: GCF_000337615.1. Taxonomy (GTDB): domain Archaea; phylum Halobacteriota; class Halobacteria; order Halobacteriales; family Natrialbaceae; genus Natrinema; species Natrinema pallidum. Next base: position 18,038 of record NZ_AOII01000109.1, on the reverse strand, counting down.
AACCGATCACCGAGGTAGACATCGGTTTCCGGAAAGAGCATCGACAGCGCCTCCACGGCCTCCGAATCCGCCGTCTCGATCTCTCCGGTCCGATCGAGGCTCGCCGCAGATCGGAACCCGACGACGAGCTGCGAGAGTGCACCGATCTCGAGGCGAACGTCAGCGTCGGCCGCCGATGTCGACCGGTCGCCGAGACGGGTACAGTCCGCGTGGTCAGCCGCGACCGCCAGCCGGAACACGTCCTCGTTCCACTCGGCCAGCGGGTCATCGACGGCGATCGTTAGGCTGACGTCCGGAGCCGGGTACGAGAGTGCGGAGAGCGTGTCCGCGACATCGACGAGACGAACCATCGGCCCGTCCTCGACGTGGGTCTCGATCCGGTCGGGATCTCGAGCGAGATCGCGGAGCGGAACGGCCGCGGGAACGCGAAGTTGCACGCGCTCGACCTGTGACGCGTGATCGTGACAGAACGACAGCAGCGACAGGGTGGCATCGCGATCCGCGGACACGAACTCGGAGACGGCCATCGTCCGGTCGCCCATTTCGCCGTCGAGCGTGTAAACGAGATAGCCCCGCACCTGTCCGTCGCGTTCGTACGCGTAGACGAACGGGTCCCGGTCGTGGCCGGCGAACACGCGATATCGCCACCAGTCCGTGTCGCGCTCGAGGGCCAGCGAGTATCGGTCGGCGTGGGCGTCGTAGGCCGGTCCGAGCGACTCGAACTCGTCGGCCGCGAATCGGCGGATCGACCCCGCGTCCCGATCGACCGTGGCGGTCGCAAACGAGAGCACCGAGGGCTCGCACTCGTGGGTGACGATCCGATTGCACGTGTCCCAACCGTACTGTCGGTAGAACCGATAACTGAACGGCCACAGTACGGAAAACCGGATGTCACGGTCGCGATACTCCGCGAGCGACTCGGCGAGCAACTGCCGGACGTACCCCCGTCGGCGGTACTCGGGTGGCGTCGCGACGGACGCGAGTCCGGCCGTTCGGTGGCTTTCGTCGCGAACACGTGACTCGAGCCAGTAGTGCCGACAGACACAGCGGGGCTCGGTGTCGTCGGCCGCATCGGCTTCGTACACGCCGCGACGGGACCCGAGCGTCGCGCGGGGCGTTTCGTGCTCGTCGGGGTCGTACGCCGGCACCCCCTCCTCGGGCCGGAACGCGTAGCTGCGGTACTCGTGAAAGACGTCCCGCTCGTCCGGGATGGGACGATAGTCGGCCATATACACGAGAGTGCGGGCGACCGGGAAAACTGTTCGTGATCGCTACACCCGGTGCGTGGCCGGCCTTTCCGGTTGGGCGGACTACTCGAGGGGCGTGTTCTCGAGCAGCGACGCCGGTCACTCCCGTTTCAGGCGTGTTCTTCGACGAACGCTTCGATCCGGTTGAGCGCCCGTCGGAGGTCCTCGAGGCCGGTCGCGTAGGAGATCCGCAGGTGACCCGCGCCGCCCTCGCCGAAGACGTCGCCGGGGACGACGGCCACGCCCTGTTCGCGCAGGACCTCCTCGGCGAACTCCTCGGCGGTGAAGCCATCGGGGACCTCGGGGAAGCAGTAGAACGCGCCCTTGGCCTCGAAGACGTCCATCCCGATTTCGCGGAACCGCGAGAGGACGAACTGCCGGCGGCGGTCGTACTGGGCGATCATCTCCCGGACATCGTCCTCACAGGAATCCAACGCCTCGAGCGCGGCATGCTGGGCCGTCGTCGGGGCCGAGAGCATCGTGTACTGGTGGATCTTGTTCATCGCACCGATGGCATCGGCGGGACCCAGGGCGTAGCCCAGCCGGAGGCCGGTCATCGCGTGGGCCTTCGAGAAGCCGTTGAAGACGATCGTCCGCTCGCGCATCCCCGGCAGCGTCGCGATGGAGGTGTGCTCGCCGTCGTAGGTCAACTCGGCGTAAATCTCGTCGGACAGGACCGTCAGATCGTGCTCGCGGGCGAACGCCGCGACCGGCTCGAGGTCCTCGGCGGGCATGATCGCGCCCGTCGGGTTGTTGGGATAACAGAGGACGAGCACGTCCGCGTCGGCCGCGCCGGCCGCCTCGAGTGCCTTGGCGGTGAGGCGGAACTCGTCTTCCTCTGTCGTCGGCACCGGCAACACGTCGCCGCCGGCGAAAATCACGCCGGGTTCATAGGAGATGTAGGCCGGCTGGGCGATCGCGACCGTATCGCCGGGGTCGACGAAGGCCCGGAAGGCCAGGTCGACAGCCTCGCTCGCACCCGCCGTGACGATGATCTCCTCGCCGGGATCGTACCCCAGATCGAACCGATCGGCGACGTAGTCGGCGATCGCCTCGCGGAGTTCTCGCTTCCCGCGGTTGGCCGTGTAGGAGGTTTTCCCCTGCTCTAAGGACGCGATCGCGGCGTCGCGGGCCGCCCACGGCGTCGCGAAGTCGGGTTCGCCGACGCCCAGCGAGATGACGTCGTCGCGTTCCTCGGCGATCTCGAAGAAGCGTCGAATGCCCGAGGGCGGCACCGTCTGCACGCGGTCTGACAGTTCGAACGTCATGGTCAGGGTGAGAACGAGAGGCGGTCGTCCCCCTCGCCGTCGCCGAGTTCGATCCCGTTCTCCTTGTAGGAGGCCATCACGTAGTGGGTGACCGTCTGGGTAATCTCGGGGACGGGTGCGACCTTTTCGCTGATGAACTGCGAGACCTCGCGGATGGAGTCGCCCTCGACCTCCATGTCGAAGTCGTAGTCGCCGCTGATCAGCCGCAGGGCTTTGACCTCCGGGAACCGTGCGAGGCGCTCCGCGATGTCGTCGTAGCTCGTCTCGCGGTCGAGCGTGACGTTCAACTCGACTTCGGCGCGGACGCGCTCGTCTTCCAGTTTGTCCCAGTCGACGACCGCCTGGTAGCCCCGGACGACGTCCGTCGCCTCGAGTTCCTCGACCGTCGCCTCGACCTCGTGTTCCTCAAGGTCGGTCATTCGCGCGATATCCGCCGTGGAGTACCGCGCGTTCTCACGAAGCAACTCGAGCACCTCGCGTTCGCTCATACAGCGTGCAAACGCGAGCGTGTGTAAAGGTCTAACGTTGTTCGGCCGGCGGCCCGTGGGGACGGTCGTCGAGTACGGGACCCACGACGAGGTGCTCGCGATGGACGGTCCGTACGCGACGCTGTGGGCTGTCAAGCCGGTGAAACCGGTACGATACCCAGTCTCCTCGAGACGCCCCGTGGTTCCGCCGGCCGAACAACGTTAGACTTGCCTAATAACCGGAGCGTTTATCGTGTTTTAGGCCGGCCTAAAATCATGGGGGTAGATGAGACAACACACGATGTACCGACACGCAGAGACACGCTAAAATACGGCACAACGCTCGCGGCCGGCGTTGCCCTCGCCGGCTGTTCAGAGTTGGCCGACCAGAGCAAGCAGGGCGAGACGAGTGGGAACGCCTCGTACTCGGTGTCGATGGAACCGATGGGAAGCGTCACCTTCGAGACGGTACCCGAGCGCTGGGTCGCGTACGACGGCGGATACGCGGATATGGCCGTCGCACTGGGGCAAGCTGATGGATTAGCGGGGCTCGGCGGAGCGAACCGGTACTACACCTACGTGTACGACGAACTCCCCGGAGTCACAGTCGATCGAGATATCCTCGAGTCCTATCCGGAGGTTCGGACCAAAGAGGAGTTCTACGAACTCGACAGCGACGTGCACCTGTACGATCCACAGATGCTCATCAACTGGTTCGGGTGGGACGATGCGGATATCGACGAAATCACGTCGATGGTCGCGCCGTTCGTCGGCAACCTGATCTTCCGTCGATCGGACGAATGGCACGACTACCGCTACTACACGTTGTACGAGGCTTTCGAGAAAGTAGCGGCAGTGTTCCAACAGCGTGATCGCTACGAGGCGTTTCGCGAACTCCACACCGCATTCATCGCGTCGGTGCAGGAGCGGCTCCCACCGGCCGACGACCGCCCGTCCGTCTTCCTCACGTTCGAGGGTGCCGAAGAGCCGGAGGCGTTCTCGCCGTACCGGCTCGACGACGAGGGGACGAGCAAGAAACAATGGCGGGACCTCGGTATCCACGACGCGCTGGCGGGGACGGGAACCGAGAATCTCAGCACCACGAACCGGGGAAAACTCGATTACGAGAACCTGCTCGAGATCGACCCTGATGTGATCCTCATCCGCGGCCACGAGCGGAAGTCCGCGACGGACTTCCGTGACACGGTTCTCGACTATATGCAGCGCCATCCCGTCGGGAGTGAACTCACTGCCGTACAGAACGGGCGCGTGTATCGCGGCGGTTACCTCAACCAGGGCCCGATTCACAACCTCTTCCTGACGGAACGAGCAGCGAAGCAACTGTTCCCAGAAGAGTTCGGCGATGTGACCGGCGACGAACATCTATTCGATCGACAGGAAGTCGCGAACATCATCAACGGAGCGATCTGACCGCACGCACTGACGACCGACGGCAGTCCCGTGAGCGAGATCGGTTCTCGGAACGCGATACGAGGGCGCTCCGTCGCAGGCCCACACTCGAGCGGCCGCTCACCTGACTCGCGTCACGATACCGACGATCTCGTCGGCTGCGGCGACGGAACCCGGCGAGACGGCGCTGTCCCGGCTGTATCAGCGATAATTCTTGAACAGCAACGCCCGCACGTCGTCTTTCGTCTGGACCTGTTCGCTCGAGCCGTCGGGGAGGTCGACGGTGTACCGGAAATCCGCCGCGTCGGACTCCGCCCACTTGTCGTCGTGGGTCTCGAGCAGGCTCATCATCTCGTCTAACATGTCGTCGTCGTCGGCCGAGCCGTCGCCGTCGGTGTCGGCGCTCGCGTCCTCATCGCCGTCGTCGGCGTCCGGGTCGGCTTCGCCGTCGTCCGATTCAGTTCCGGTCTCGTCCGCGTCGTCGGTCGGGGTCGTCTCGCTCGAGCCGTCGGCGTCTCCCGCGTCGGCCGGCGGGTCAGCGGCGTCGCCTTCGTCGTAGGAGACCGTCTCGAGGTCGTTCGGATCGTTCCTCCCGTCGATGGCCGCGCCGACGGACGCCGAAACGTCGTCGGTCGCCGAGGATTCGAACTCGTCGGCGTCGATTTCGATTTCCTCGTCGAGGTTGTCGATCAGAAACTGGACGGCGTCCTGTTCGCGGACGAACCCGTACTTGCCGACGACCGATTCGGAAATCTCCTCGCGGAGGTGCTGAATGAACGCGTACTGCTCGTCGGTGACCTCGAGCGTCTTCATACCCAGTCGATGCGGCCGGGGGTACAAATATGTAGGTCGTCACGGGGAACGCGAGGGCTCGACTCGCGATATCTATCAGTAGGATTAAATGTTCCTATCGGCCAGTTTCGGACACCCATGGATGAGGTACTCGAACTCGCCGACGTCGTCGCCGATTCGGAACTCGAGGGGTTGTTCGTCTGGCTGCTCCGGCTGGTGGGCCTGCTGGCGATCCTTGGCGGTCTCGGACTCTGGCTGCTGACCGACATCACCCTGGTCGTCCCGCTCGCCCTGCTCGTCGGTGGGATCGCCCTGCTGGTCGTTCCCGGGATACGTCTGGCGGTCGCGGAACTGTTCGGATAGGCGGGGTGCCAGCGGCCGCGCGTCGTGGACCGCCTGTGGAACCCGACTCCCCCGAACGTGACGATTAAGGCCGCACGAGCCGAACGGTCGGACATGGTCCTCACAGAGTCCGAGTCGGAACTCGACGCCGGCGACCCCGCTCCAGAGTTCGAACTCGAGGGCGTCGACGGCGAGACGCACTCGCTCGAGAGCTTCGCCGACGACGAGGCGCTGTTGCTCGTGTTCACGTGCAATCACTGTCCGTACGCGCAGGCGAAATTTGACTTGCTGAACGAACTGGCCGACGAGTACGACGACGTCTCGGTCGTCGGGATCAATCCCAACGACGCCGCGGAGTACCCTGACGACTCCGTCGAGCAGATGCGGGAGTACGTCGACGAGGGGACAATCGAGTACGACGCCTATCTCCGCGACGAGAGTCAGGACGTCGCCCGCGCCTACGGTGCGGTCTGCACGCCCGATCCGTTCCTCTTCGCTCGTGACGACGACGAGTTCGAACTGGTCTACCACGGCCGTCTCGACGACGCTCTCAACCCCGACGACGAGCCGAGCCGGTACCACATCCGCGAGGCGATCGACGCCGTCCTCGCCGGTGCGTCGGTCGACCTCGAGTGGCAGCCCTCCCGTGGCTGTTCGATCAAGTGGACGGACGACTGACGTGCCCGTCCGCGGTTGTTTTCGATCCCTTCGGTTCAGGCCGGGAACGCCGCTGGCCGCAGACTTTAGTCGCAGGCGAGCGTGACTTTCGGCCGTATGAGTCAGCCACCGCGCGGTAACGCGCTCCGCGAGACGCTCGCGTCCGGCGACGTGGCGCTTGGCGTCCTCGAGAACACGTACAGTCCGACGGTCGTCGAACTCTACGCGGCGCTGGGCGTCGATTTCGTCTGGATCGACCTCGAGCACGGCGGCCCGAGTCCGCGGGACGCGGGCCGGCTGGAGGAACTGCTGCGCGCAGTGGACGGCACCGAGACGGAGCTGTTGGTGCGACTCCCCGATACCGATCCGTCGCTGGTGCGGAAAGCCCTCGACGCTGGCGTTCGGAACGTCTTCCTCCCGCGAGTCGGTAGCGCCGAGGAACTCAGGGCGGCGGTTCGGGCCGGTCGGTTCGAGTACGACGGCGAACCCGGCCGCCGGGGCATGGCGAACCCGCGTGCCGGCCGCTGGGGGCTGACCGACGAGTACGTGACCAGCGAGGACGAGTCGGCCGTCGTCGGGGTCACGGTCGAGACGCAGTCTGCGCTCGACGAACTCGACGATATCCTCGCGGTCCCCGAACTCGGCTTCGTCTTCATCGGCCCGCTCGATCTCTCGGTCTCGCTGGGCCATCCCGGCGAGTTCGATCATCCGGAGGTCGAGGAAGCCGTCGAGACGATCCGGTCGGCCGCCGTCGAGGCGGACGTCCCGGTGGGCGGACTCGGCTTCGGCATGGACGATGTCAACGAAAAGGCCGCGAACGGCTATCAACTCCTGAATATCGGGACGACGACGGGCGCGTTGCAGTCCTCGGTCACCGGATGGCTGGACGGATTCGACGGCGCGTAACTCGCGTCCCATCCTCCGGACCGGTTCGAACCCGCAGCCGAGTCGACCGCGTTACCGCTTCGCCGCGCGCCGGTACTGGGCCGGCCACGCGTTCGCGGCCGCGTCCGGGTCACGCTCGAGGTCGTCGGCTGCGCGGAGGCCGAAGTACGGATCGCGCAGGAACTCCCGGCCCACGAGCACGAGGTCGGCGCGGCCGTTGCGGACCAGCGCGTCTGCCTGTTCCGGTTCGGTGACACCGCCGACCGCACCGACGGCGACATCTGCTTCCTCACGGACCCGCTCTGCCAGCGGCACCTGGAAGTTCGGGCCGCCCGAAATCGACTGTTCGGGGTGGAGCGCGCCCGAACTCACGTCAACCAGATCGACGCCGAGATCGGCGAAGTCGTTCGCCAGTCGGACCGACTGCTCGATGTCCCACGATTCGCGGTCGTCGAGCCAGTCCGTGCCGGAGATGCGGACGAAGACCGGCTTATCGTCCGGCCAGACCTCGCGGACGGCTGCGACGACCTCGCGGACCAGTCGCGTTCGATTCTCGAAGCTGCCGCCGTAGTCGTCCTCGCGGGTGTTCGTGACCGGCGAAAGGAACTCGTGGAGCAGGTAGCCGTGGGCCGCGTGGATCTCCGCGATCTCGAAGCCGGCCTCGAGCGACCGTTCGGCCGCCGCGCGATAGGCCTCGATGACGCCCTCGATATCGTCCTGGTCGGCCTTCCGCATCGCCGGCCGGTCGCCGTCGAACGGCGGGTAGGCGTCGGGGGACGGCGAGAGGACTTCCCAACCGGACGCGCCGTTGGGATCGGTCCCGTCGGGCTGGATCGGGACGTGGCCCTCCCAGGGCCGTTCCTTGCTGGCCTTGTGACCCGCGTGGGCGAGTTGGATGCCGGGCAGCCCGCCCTGCTCGCGGATGAACTCGGTGATCGGCTCGAGCGCGGCCGCGTGTTCGTCGCTCCAGATCCCCAAGTCGTAGGGCGTGATGCGGCCGGCCGGCTCGACGGCCGTGGCCTCGGTCATGACGATGCCGGCACCGCCGACGGCCCGACTCCCGAGGTGGACGCGGTGCCACTCGGTCGCGAGCCCGTCGCGCTCACACGAATACTGACACATCGGCGAGACGGCGATCCGGTTTTCCGCCTCGCGGTCGCGCAACGATAACGGAGAGAGTACGTCTGCCATCGCCGGAACGTTACCGCGCTGCGGAAAAAACAGCCGTGGAGGGAGCGGGGCTTGCCGGATCGTCCGTACAACGTGTCTCTGCCGGTGGAGCGATCCGCACTCATTTATCCGGCTCGCTCCCACCACCGATATGGCCACGGCCACAGCACTTCCGGAGCGATTCGACGCCGACCACCCCGTCATCGGCATGGTTCACCTCCCGCCGCTCCCCGGCGCACCGGCCTTCGACGGCGATCGCCGGACCGTCCGAACCCGCGCACTCGAGGATGCCACCCGGCTCGAGGCGGGCGGCGTCGACGGCATCGTCCTCGAGAACTTCGGCGACGCGCCGTTCCACCCCGATGACGTTCCGAAACACGTCGTCGCGGAGATGACGGCCGTCGCGACGGCACTGACCGACGCCGTCGACGTGCCGGTTGGAATCAACGTGCTCCGCAACGACGCCCGCGCCGCGCTGTCGATCGCGGCGGCCGCCGACGCCGCGTTCGTCCGGGTCAACGTCCACGTGGGCACCGCGGCGACCGATCAGGGTCTCGTCGAGGGCCGGGCCCACGAGACGCTCCGACTTCGTGATCGGATCGGGGCCGATGTGGACATCCTCGCGGATGTCCACGTCAAGCACGCGACGCCGATGGGACGGCGGGATATCGAGCGAACGGCCCTCGAGACGGTCGAGCGCGGCGCGGCCGACGGCGTCATCGTTTCCGGAGCCGGAACCGGCGTCGAAGCCTCCCTCGCGGACATCGAACGCGTCACCGACGCGCTCGCGGAGCAGGGTCACGATCGGGTTCCGGTGTTCGTCGGGAGCGGCGTGACGAGCGAGACGGTCAGTGAGTGCTTCGGCGCGGACGCGGACGGCGTCATCGTCGGCACCGCACTCAAACGCGGAGGTGAGACGACCGCTCCGGTCTCACGGGAGCGCGTCGAAGCGCTCGTCGCGGCCGCTCGCGATGCCACCTCCAGCGACGACTGACGGCGACCGGATCAGAGGCCGAGCATCAGCGGTCCGATCAGTACGCCCATCAGGTGGACGCGGCGACACCGCACCCGAACCGGCACCAGTCCGATCGCGGTCGCAGCGGCGAAGATCGCGATGCCGACCGGGCCGGTAAACAGGTACGACAGGGCGAGCAGGACGGCGAGGACGGCAACCGACACCTTCCAGTAGGCCAGCCGGCCGACCACCTCGAGATAGACGTCGCCGACGACGATTACGACCGCGAACCCGATCAGCCCCGCGAGGACGACGCCGGCGAGCAGGAGCGGTAACTCGAGCGGCGCGGCCGTGCGCTCGAACGCGACGACGACGCCGGTCCGGGGCTGACCGATCGCGACCAGCGCGAAGAGCGCGAAGATCGTGTTCGACGTGTCGACGCCGCTGGTCGCGACGATGTAGCCGCGGTCGCTGGCTCCGTTCGGGACGAGCGCCAACACCCCGACGGCGGCGATCGCCGCCGTGATTCCGGGCAGATAGCCGACCACGGCACCCGCAAGCGCGCCGGCGGCGGCGGTGACGCCGATGAACGGTCGCGAGGCCCGTACGCCGTCGTCCTCCTGTCGCGGAATCCCGCTACCCCGGATCGCGTCGATCAACACCGGCGCGCCGAAGAGGCCGGCGAAAAGGGGCGCGAGCGTGCCGCCCGCCTCGAGCGGGGCGTCGGTGGCGAGATCTAGCGTGAGCGCGCCGAGGCCGGTCGCGAGCGCGAACGAGAGTACCGCGCCGAACCGGCTGCGCCAGGTCGGCTCCGAGGCGATCAGCGCGACTGTGACCGTCGCGAGAACGAGCGACAGGTGGGCCCGGAGCGTCGGATAGACGGCCGTCACGGCCCAGGTGACGGGAACGGCCAGCGGAACCGCCGCGATCACGGCGAGGATGCTGCCGAGCGCGGAGAGCCGAACGGCCTCGTACCCCCGCCCCTCGAGAACCATCCGATGGCCCGGCAGTGCGGTCATGGCCATCTCCGCGTCGGGAACGCCGAGCGCCATCGCCGGGACGGCGTTACAGAAGGTGTGGACGACGCCGGCCGCGAGCATCGCACAGCCGACGAACAGCGGCGGTGCGGGGACCGACGGCGCGGCCCCGGCCAGCAGGAACGCGAAGTTGTTGGCGTGCACGCCGGGGACGAGCCCGCTACAACACCCCAGTAGGGAGCCGGCAAGTACCCAGCCCAGCAACTGGAGGGTTACTGCCGGCTCGCTCACGACTTCGATCGGCGCGGGCATCTCCGGCTTTGGCCGCGGCTTCGTTTATATGATCTCGGGCATCGCCTCACTGTTCCGGATCGTGATCGATGATTTCCTGGGGGAAGCCGGTCTCGTCGTCGGTTGGAATCGCGCTATCCGCAACGACGAGAGCCGCCGGAGATTGCTCGCTTGCGACGTAGCCGCGAGTACGAGCGCGTCGAGCAAGTCGTCACGGTTGGACCGTGAAGCCGTCGATGTGGGTTTCCTCGAATCCCCCCGTAATGCTCGCCGAGATTACCTTTCCACGGGATCAAAGCAGTCTCGCTGAGCATCGACAGGGTCTCAAGGCGGGCCGCTCGCTCGTCGGTCGTCGCTGCTGTTAATGCACACGACCTGATATGGTGGTACCGGTCGGACTGAACCACATTATACCCTCATTTTGGACGACCTTCGTGCCGTGACTTGGTTCTGGCACGCTATACAAAAGCAAGACATTTAATATATATATATAATATCAATTCGAAAATATGATGGAGTCGAATGAAAAGAGAGTAATCGTGGAACAGGGATTAATTCTTATTGTTATCTATTTTTTGGTGAACTTTATGCTTGATCGGGGCAGTATATTTGAGTTGGCAGCCGAGAGTTTCGTTATAGGTATTGGATTCATACTACTCATAGCTTCCTACAACTACTGTCGAAGAATTCTATAGAAATAAATACTATACTTACAGTTAATAAAATAGATGTCTGTGGGATGTTGAACTTATAGAACTGCGTCACAGAGGTCGAAGTTCTTGTTGCAGAACTTCTGGGCTGCCAGACTACCGCAATCCCAACTCGATGTTTCTTTCCTGCACACGGTTCTTGCGATAGTCGCACACGTGAGACTTCCTGGGATACCGCCAATATCAAGTACTGCGCAGATAGTCGAAGCACCCCCAACACCCATGCTTACAGACATGTTTGTATATCTGAACACAGAGGCTGCATTTCAATGTGCATCCACAACCGTGCCCCTGTATCGTCACTTCCGAGGGGTCGGTTGGGTATACCCCCTTTGAGGGATTGACTGTTTCAGTCGTCGATTCTAATCTAACGCCTCCTTGGTTACTCGCTTGCTGAGCAGTAACCTCGCTGGTCGTTACATCAAGTTGTATTGTGATATCTCCGGTTTCGGCCTCGATCGGCGTCGCCACTCGACTTCGAGTCGAAAGAAAATTCGGGATTACAACTCGTCGGAACCGAACCGACGGGAACGTTATCCGAAGAGTTCGCCGAGACCCTCGCCGTCGGCCTCGTCGTCATCGTCGTCGTCGTCCGTCGTGTCCGGCACGTCGCTGGTCTCTTCGGCCTCTTCTTCCTCGCCGCCGTCATCGGCAGCGGCCTCGCCACCCGCGGCACCGCCTGCGGCGGCTCCGCCAGCGGGGACGGCAGCGGCCTCGGAGACTGCCTCGTCGATGTCGACGTCCTCGAGCGCGGCGACGAGCGCCTTGACTCGGGACTCCTCGACGTCGACGCCGGCAGCGTCGAGCACGTTCGTCAGGTTGTCTTCGTTGATCTCTTCGTCCGATTCGTTCAGGATGAGTGCAGCGTATACGTATTCCATTGTTGGATCCTCCGTTGATTAACCGAACATCTCGCCGAGACCGGCCGCGCCGTCGCCGTCGTCATCGTCATCGTCGGTCTCGGCGTCTTCGGTCTCGGCCTCGTCGTCAGTCTGGTCGTCTGCCGATTCGTCCTCGTCGTCGGCCGCCGCCGGTTCGGCGGGAGCCGCGACGTCCTGAAGTTCGTCAGGAAGCGCCTCCTCGTCGTCGATCTGGCCGGCGAGCGCACGCAGCTGTGCGTCGGCCTTGCTGACGAGGTCGGGCATCAGGTCTTCGTCTTCGATGGCGGCCTGCAGGCCGAGGCTCTTGGCCTCGCCCGTGGCCTTGGCGATGAGCGTCGGGGCCGTCGTCGCGGTCGGGAAACTCGCGTTGATCGAGAGGTTCCGAGCGCGGGCGGCGGCCGTCGACACGTCGCTCCGGTAGGCCTCGATGTCGATGTCGAGATCCTCCGGGTCGAAGAGCACGCCCTCGGCGATGACGGCGCGCAGGTCGAGTCCGACCTCCTTGGGCTCGATTCCGAGTTCGTTGAGGACGTTCGCCAGATCGGCGGAGACTTCCTCGCCGGCCTCGAGGACCGTCGAGTCCTCCATGACCTGGATCGACCCCTCTTCGATGCGCGCGTTCGCACCGATACCCTGGAGTTCACCGACGAACGGTCCCGGGTCGACACCGGTGTCCCCTTCGGGGATCACGATGTCGTTCGGGGCGACTTCGCCTTCGTTGATCGGCGCGGGCGTCTTCGACGCCTCGAGTTCCTTGTACAGCGAGAAGGGGTTCTCGTCCGTCGCGATGATGCCGACCTGACCACCGATGTGCTCGACGAGGTCGCCGAATCCGGCGTCCTCGAGGGCACGCGTCTGCAGGGTGTTGCGGCTGACGCGCAACACGGCGGTACCGTGCAGGTCGCGACGCATGTCCTGGAGCTGCTTCGAGGGAATGCCGGCGATACCGACGACGCCGACGCTCTCGTACTCGTCGATGATTCGTGCGAGCTCGTCGACTTCCTCTTTCTTCCACTGGGGAAGGTTCTCGGTTTTGCGTTCAGCCTGTGCGCTCATTCTAGGCCACCTCCACGGACGGCCCCATCGTCGTCTTCACGTAGACGGCGTCGATGTTCTGGGGGCCCTTCTCGAGGTCGGCGTGCAGGCGACGCAGGATGACGTCGATGTTGTCGCCGATATCCTCGGCGTCCATATCTTCGGCACCGACGAGCGTGTGGAACGTTCGTCGGTCGCCGGAGCGAAGCTGCACGGTGTTTTTGAGCCGGTTGACGGTTTCGACGACGTCGTCGTCGGGCGAGAGCGGGTCCGGCATCTTCCCTCGGGGACCGAGAATGGTACCCAGGTGCCGGGCGATGTCTTGCATCATCGCCTCTTCGGCGATGAAGAAGTCCGTCTCGTTGGCCATGTCTTTGGCCTCGTCGTCGTCCAGATCGGCCACGTCGTCCACCGAAAGCACCTCGTCCGCGGCCTCCTCGGCACGGACTGCGGTCTCTCCTTCGGCGATGACGACGATCCGAGTCTCCTGGCCGGTTCCGGCCGGCAGGACGATCGACTCGTCAACGCGGTTCGACGGTTCGTTCAGGTCTAGGTCGCGCAGATTGATCGCGAGGTCTACCGTTTCGGTAAAGTTCCGATCGGGCGAATCCTCGAGTGCGCGCGCTACTGCTGTTTCAATATCCGAATCTGCCATCGTTCACCTCCGTAGTACGCAGGACTGCTCCTACGGGTCAGTGAAACAGGCGATGCCTGTCTCCCTTGAACCGAGGGCCAACCCGAACTTAAACCCGTCGAACTACCAGTACGCTCGCCTCGCGGTGGGGTCGGCCCGTCGTCGCCGCGGGGACTGGATCGGCGAGACGGACAGCCACGCGGCCGCCTTCTTTCCCTCGTTTCATCACAGTAACGTATTATTCACGCTCACAACAACCGAAAACTCTATTATGCATGCTGATGAATCCTGTATCTATGTGGCCAGTAGACTTATATACTATTATCGGTCGGGCGGGGATCAGTTCGGTCGCCGTGTTGGCACCGGCCGGCGGTGAACTCGAGGCGTATCGATCGCTCGAGCCGTTCGTTCGGATGGGCGTCCAGTTCGCGGCGACCGCCCTCGTGGCGATGGTCGTCTTCGGATTGGCACAGAACAGCAGCAGGCTGGCCGTGTCGAAATCACGCCAGAGTCCCATCATCTCGCTTTGCATCGGGATTCCGGGGTTCCTCGTCGTGGGTGGGCTCGCAAGTACGGGATACCTGATCGTCGATACGGACATCGGAACGTTCTTCGGGATTCCGATGGTGATCCTCGGCGCGATCGTTCTCCCGGCGTCGATAGCGATCGGCTGCGTCGCGATCGGCCGAACCGTCGCCGCACGGCTCGGCGATGACCGGCTCGCGACCGGGCTGCTCGTCGGGGCGCTCGCGAGCGGGGCCGCCGGACTGTCGCTTCCGGCCACCGTCGCTCTCGTCGGGCTCGCCGGGACGCTCGGAACCGGTGCGTTCATCCGGGTTCTATTCGGCGCGTCCGGGGCGACCCATCCCGACGATCGGACCGTCCCGCCCGCGAACAAGATCTAAGTTGCCGCCCTAACTGCGTTCCCGCTCCGGACCCTCGGCTCGACGGGCGATTTTGTTTTCCTCCATCCGCCGACCATCGAACGCGAGCGTTAGCGATCTCGACCGATACTAGCGACAACGGCTGCTCGACGGGAGACGGAAACTGACCGGCCGTCCCGGCGTGCCAAACGGTATCGCCAACGCTACCCACCTCTACGAGAACGGAGAAGTACTCGCTGCGCCGTCTTCAGGCGCTCGCTTCGCTAGCGAGCACGTCGTCGTACTCGCCGTCGTCGACTCGCTGCTTGAACTCTCGAGCGTCGTTGCCCTCGATGGTGACGCCCATCGAGGCACAGGTTCCGACGACTTCCTTCGCGGCGTTGATCGTGTCGTACGCGAGCAGGTCGGGGTGTTTCTGCTCGGCGATCGTCTTGACCTGCTCGACGGAAAGGTCCGCGACGAAGTCCTTCTGGGGCTCGCCGCTCCCGGTCTCGAAACCGGCTTCGTCTTTGATCAGCGCCGCCGTCGGCGGGACACCGACATCGATCTCGAAGGAGCCGTCCTCCTCGTAGTCGACGGTGACGGGGACTTCGGTCCCGTCGAACGCTTCGGTCTGGTCGTTGATCTCCTGTACGACGGCCTGCACGTCGACGGGCGTCGGTCCGAGCTCGGGACCGAGTGGTGGGCCAGGGTTGGCCTGGCCACCCGGAACGAGCACTTCGATGGTTCCAGCCATATCCGTGATATCCCGTGCGCGAGTTTTAAGGGTTGCTAATTCGGGCAGTCATCGTCTGTGACCGTCTGTCGTACGCAGGCCGAACGGGTGCCGTCCCATCAGTCGACGCGTTCCGTTCGCCACGCCGCAAACGACTCGAGAACGTCGCTCTCATCGAAGCGCTCGATACAGGGGACATCGTAGGGATGACTGTCGCGAATGCGGTCGACAAGGTCGTCGTAGGCGTCGTCGGTAGTCTTCGCGAGTAACACGACTTCGTCGTCGCGGTGGAGTTCGCCCTCCCAACGGTAGGTCGATGTCGTCGATAGCCGGTTGACACAGGCCGCCAGTCGCTCTTCGACCAGCGTTTCGGCGAGTTCGTCGGCCGCCTCGGGCGGTGCCGTGATGTAGACGGTCGGCATGGAACGCGCTACGACCCAGTCGGGCAAAAACGTCCGTATCGTCGCTCGCGGCGCGTCGGCTAGCTGTCGGTCGCGTCGACAGGCGTGAAGGTACCGGTGATGTCCCACTCGTGGATGCAGTGTGGGTTGCCGACCTGTTTCTCGCCGCCGTCGCGGGCGATCTGCCAGGCCTCGAGGCGTTCGTCCCACTGTTCACCTCGACCACACGATTCACAGATTCTCGCGGTCGGTTTCCGCACTTGGGTACTCATTACCGAACCGTGAGAACTCGACACATATAACGGTGTGCGTGCGCGGCAAGTACTGCCACCCACCGGGATCGCAACGCGGTCTGAAAGCCGGGAGTGTCGTTCACGCTCCGAGACGGAGGGGAGCGATCGATCAGTAGACGGCGTCCGTGATCTCCTCGCGGAGTTCGTCGAACTGCGCCAAGTACTCGCGACGGTCGGTTCGCAGGTCCGCCAGGGCCGCGTCGTAGTCATCGACGTGGTCGGGGACGTAGTAGTCGTCGACATCGAGTCCCGGGATGGAGTCGGGGATCGTCAGCCCCATCCGCTCGTCGTGGGTCCACTCGATGGTGCCGCGGGCGGCCTCCGTGAGGATCGTCACGGACTCGGTGACGCCGATATCCGCCGACCGATCGCCGAGATAGCCCGTGTTGATGACGTAACAGTCGACGTCGAGGATATCGATCAGTTCGTGGAAGATATTCCCCTCCTCTCCCTCGGGACCGATAATGAAGGGGTTGGTCCCGACGACGCGGATCGATTCGCCCGCCCGGGACGGATCGCCCGCACTGGTTTGGATCGACTCGCCGAGCATGAAGGCGACGGCGGCCTGCTCCTCGTCGAGTTTGGCGACTGGGGGCATCAGGGGATTGCGGGTGATGAAGAAGACCTGATCCATGCTGCCGAGGTCGATCTCCTCGTCGGCGCTCTCGAGTTCGTCGCGCTGGATGATGGCCCGGGAGTTCGACGTATAGCGTTCCTCGTCGAAGCGGACGGTCCCGTCGTCGTCGACGGCGACGTTCTCGAGGATCGCCGACTCGTCGGTCGCGGCCGCGTAGAGTTCGGGCTGTTCGTCCTCGTCGAGGCCGATCGTCTTGATGAACAGCCCCTCGCCCTCGCTGCCGGCGACGGAGCCGTCCGAGAGGAGGCCACAGACGTCGTCCTGGAGCATCGAGGCTCCCTCCGGCTCCTCGAGCCAGCAGCCGTGGGAGGTCAGCGTGGATTTGCCGGTCGCGGACAGTCCCATGAAGACCTGACCGACGGTCCGGAGGTCGCCGTCAGCGTCGCGGACGCGGACGCGCTTGCTCCCCGCGTGGAGCCCGAGACCGCCCTGTTGTTTGATCCGGTACATGAACAGCCGGAGGAACGACTTCTTGGCCTCACCGGTGTAGTCGCTGCCGAGGACGGCGGTGAATCCGGTGTCGGGAAGCACACGGATCGCGGTCTCGTCGTGGTCGGGAAGTTGGACGGTGTAGAGATCGGGGTCTCGCCCGTCCGACGGCTCGAAGAGTTTCGCCCACGCGTAGGCGATCCGGGCGTGCTCGACGGGAACGAAGAGCCGACAGCAGAAACTCGCCTCCGGATGGCGGCCCATCAGTCGGTCGACACAGAGCAGTTCGATGTCGTCGGTGCTGTCGACGGCCTCGTCGATCAGTTCGTGATCGCGGTCGGTGAACTCGTCGTCGACGGCGTTTTTCGTCCGATCGGCGCTCCGCGAACGGAACTCGCTAACGTACGACGGCGACCCGAACTCGGTGGTCGTCTCGTCGGGCGCGGCGAGTTCGCGGAGTTCCTCGAGCGACGGATCGTACCGCACGTTCGGCGCTGTGGCTGGGTCCGGGAGCTGTCGGACCAGCGGACGGGACTCCATCCCGGTTTCAGACATACACGTGATGCACCACTGTCCTGATGCATAAGCATGGAGGATTCTATTCGCTGTGTGGTACGACATACCCACTAAGAGGATTAAAATCCGGTTTGTGGCACTGTGATAGCTTCGAGAGGGAGCTTTCCCACTCCATCGAAATAGTTCGTAATTGGAGGTGTATCAATAGGTACTCGAGTAAGAAATAATTCTAATCGGCGATGGGCAGACGGGACGGCACCGGCCGGACTCGAACCGCGGTTCCGTGCTCGAGGTTTGCGGGGACCGATGCTCGGGCGATGCCGCCGTTGACCCGGTTTTCACATCTGGTACCGCGGTCGTGTTAACTTAAGCATGATTCCACCAGACGGCGTGGGCTTGGAGCCAGGTTTCTGCGGTGGCTGGATCGACGTGGCTAAAACAG
>NZ_AOII01000108.1 GCF_000337615.1 Natrinema pallidum DSM 3751 | reverse complement strand
CTATCCACTCAGTAGAGACATCGAGGCGGTCGATTTCGGCCATGGACATCCGAAGCTTCGACCGCCTCGTTCCTAACTTAACACCACCGGTACCGCGGGGCAAACGGCCAAGAGGATCGTTCGAGTCACCGAACCTATGGCGTACGGTCTCGACATCGGACCAGGGGCGATCCGAGCCGTCACCGACGCGGGCGACGGGCCGACGGTCGAGTCGGTTCCGCCGGTCGTGGTCCCGGTCGACGACGGGTTCGACGCCGCGACACTCCCAGAGCCGGGAGCGACGATCGACGGGAACGACGCGACGTACGCGGTCGGCGCGGCCGCTCGAGCGGGGACACTATCTCGCACCGACCGATGCCGGGTGCAGCTAGTCGCGGATCGGGTCGACGTTTCGCATTTCGCCCCCACACTGCTGACAGGTGCTGAGGAGCGCGTCCCCGACCGTCTCCCGTCGGTTACACCGGACGCAGACGTACTCGCGTTGCTCCTCGAGTGTCATGAGAAACCATACACAACAGAATGTGTTAACTCTTTCCACAGTGGTCAATCGTCGAGTCCGATCGCGGTGTGAGTCGAGCTCGGAAGCGGTCGCTCGAGGTGCTATCGATCCCGACCCCGTCGACCCAAGCTATATGTCATTATATGCCATATAATTATAATAGTTCCTAACGGGGGAGGCTTATGTGGTCGTTCTTGATAGATGCTGGCACAATGGCGACGAACACGACGACCGACTGGATCGATCCGATCACCTGTCCGTTCTGCGGCGACGAACTCGCATCCCCGGGTGCCGGATTCGTCGACCACATCGACGACAACACCGACTGCGAAGACGGATTCGATCAGTGGCGACAGAACATCGCCGGCGACCTTGCCGGCGAATGGTCGGGCTAGCGGCCGCTCCGCCTCGCGTCGTGTTTCGGACCGCAAGCGACTGCCTCGAGTCGCGCCGTTCGGCCGAACCGGTGATGTGCCGATCGCGTTTTTCCGTGGTGTGACTTCGCCGTCGCGACGGCGACGACGCAACTCGCGACTGCCGGCCTCGAGATCGGAGTCCGTGACCGGTGGCGACGAGCGGGATCGTTACGACGTATGTACCCTATTATTGGATGTATGGGTAAATACCACTCAATTCTGACCAACATATCCCACCATACCGGACCACAACTGGTTCGGCGTAATCCATTTACCGGCACATTCTAACCATCCACATGGTCTACACCAATCCGTATTCACCCGACCGATCGCACTACGAATGCTGGAGTTGCGGGTATCGAATGACGGCCGGTTCGCTCGGCTCCTGCCCGGAATGCGGCGGGCAGATGCACAACCTCTCGGTTCCGCGGGATTGACTCACTGAGTCCGCCGGATCACGGCGCGAGCCTCACACCGGTCTCGAGGAGCGACACCGGCGCGGTCACTCGAAGTCGGGCAGGTCCTCCGGCGGTTCGTACTCGGCCTCCCAGTCGACGTACTCCTCTTTGAGCGTGACCGAGACGATCTGCCCGAACTCGGTAAGTTCGGCGTTGATCGAGGAAACCGTTCCCCAGGTATCGAGGTCGGGATGGTACTCCTGAGCCTGCCAGTCCTCCGGAATGCCGGGCGCGTGATACCCGACGCGGTCGGCGAGGTCTTACCAGTATCACGTCTTGACTCGACGATTATTTTCCCAAAGTTGATGTGGGGTCCCGGTAGTCGGTTTTGTAGCGTACCCTGAAAATTGGGTGCGTGGTAAGGTAGCCAACCGATGACCGACACACCCGAGGAGAAGTACGAATCGATGAAGCATAGCATTTGGGGAGACCCAGATGACTTTGAACGAGGCGGCTGGGTCGAGAAGGGCGAAATGACCGAGCGGGACGCCGAACTCATACAGGAGTTGTGTGACGCTTTCGACGGCAACAAACTTGAGCGCACCCAGCACAAGAAAAAGAAAAAGGATTTCGAGCGATCGAAGCAGAAGAATAAGGCAAAATCTACCCTATGGGGATGGATGTACCGGCTTAGCCGTATTGCTCGCCAACAAGAACTCACCGAGCTGACGGCCGATGACATTAATGACCTCATGGAATATGGCTTCCACGAGGGTAATATCGACGGCTGCAACGGTATGAAAAAATCCACGATCCGAACGTATCAATTTGCCGTCCGGATCTTCTATAGATATCATAGTGATTTAGGCGTTGATCCACAGCATATCGCAGTCTATGAAGACGATGGGGACGCGATCGAT
Organism: Natrinema pallidum DSM 3751; assembly: GCF_000337615.1. Taxonomy (GTDB): domain Archaea; phylum Halobacteriota; class Halobacteria; order Halobacteriales; family Natrialbaceae; genus Natrinema; species Natrinema pallidum. Next base: position 755 of record NZ_AOII01000108.1, on the reverse strand, counting down.
CCCGACGATATGCTTACTCGAGACGAAATTGATCAGTTGACGCAAGCGTGCGATCATCCGAGGGATCAGATGTTATTTCATCTGTTGCTCTATACCGGGCTACGGTCTAACGCTGCCCGAAATCTCAAGATCAAGGACATAGATCTAGACAATAGGACCTACCAACTGCCCGATGTAGAGGAGGGATTGAAGGGAGCCGACGATCGGAACGGTGATCGACCGCTTCTGTTGGCCGAAGGCTCAATTCGCAAGTGGTTGGACTATCATCCCAAGAGTGACGATCCCGATGCCTACCTCATTACCGGGAAGCCCCGTTACGGGAAAGCACATCCTCACGATACGGTAGGACACAACTGTCTGCGGTACACCATGAACAGGCTCAAGGAACGGGCAGAGGTCGATAAACCACTACACCCTCATGCCCTCCGCCACAATTTCGTCACGATCTGTAAGCGTGACTACGACCTGCATAATGATACGATAAAGTATCTGATCGGCCATACAAAGGACTCTCGTGTGATGGAGACGACGTATAGCCACCTCTCCGGAGACGACTACGTGCAAGAAGCACGCGAAAAGGCCGGCTTAGCTGAACCTGAAGACCGGGATACGTTCACTCCAAAGAAATGCACTAACTGTGGCACTAAGGTTGATCCTGGCTCGAAAGAGCGTGTCATAGAATCCAACTCATAGCTTGAGCATCTCACGTCCTGGATCGTGTCCTCGCTCGTAGTTGGTGATTGCAATGACGATCC
>NZ_AOII01000107.1 GCF_000337615.1 Natrinema pallidum DSM 3751 | reverse complement strand
GCGGAGCCCATCCTGGAGAGTCGTATCCGATGTCTGCTGCCTGTTCATGTCGCGTCCGTTGAACGCTTCCTACGAGACAGTACCGAAATCAGCTCGGGCTAAACACATACATCCAGTCTAAACTTGAACTGCAGATGGGAGATCCAAATGAGAACGCAGACTTATGGGAGGAGAGAAGCCCAATAACACATATAAGTGAGGCCGAAAGACCGGTGTTGATACTTCACGGAGTCAATGACCCCCTTTGTCCAATATCACAGGCACGGACATTCCGAGATGCACTCAAGAGTAGGGGGTGGGTCAAGGGCGAGGACTTTGTCTATCATGAACTCGATGAACAGGGACATGGTAGCTCAGACATAAAGCAAAAGCAGCATGTCTTAGGTATACTGAAGTCATATCTCGAAAATCAGCTTTGAGAACACTTTAGCCGTCTGCACAGCATTTACGAATTTAAATTGGTTAAAATATGTTAATTGTTGTTCTAATTATGTCTCGGACAACGGACTACCACCAATCTCATGGAGTTCATCATCATCGATGAGCGATGGATCTTCAATCTGGGCGTCGGTAAATGGGTGTTCATACTCGTCCTGATCGTACGTCGTGTGGTCCTCAATTCCCGCGATCTCTGCGGAAACACGGCGTGCGACACATGCTGCACAGGTACCACACTGGGTGTCACCTACAGGTTCCTTGCAGGACCATGTTTCAGCAAACAGATCCTCCCGGCCCTTGTATGTCTCGAGGATTTCGTACTTGTGCTTGTCAGCAATGGGTAAGGCGATCTCGACGGGGTAGTCCTCCTTTCGAGAGACGAAATCAGCGAGTTCGTCCGCAAATTCTTGACGGTAATGAACATTGTTGCTACCGTCGTCGGCAGTCGCTCCCCAAATAACTGAGTTTGCACTGTTGTAGATGGCGTAGGATGCTGTCATTGAGAGGAGAACACCCGACGCGAACGGGACTAGATGGGGCGCTTTCTTGTGATTCACCATCATGGCGTGTTCGTCTCCCTCTTGCTTCTGGAGGGCAGTATCAGTACCCGCGTGCATGAACATCTGCGCGTTTTCACCGAACGCGTTCGTCGGCGCTTTGAAGTCAATGACAGTATGCTCCATATCGAGGAGTTCTGCTACTTTCATCGCCGATCGAAGTTCCCCGTATTGCTTCTCATCGTGGAACTGATAGCTGACTAGTTCCACATCATAGCCATTTTCTTTTGCCCAGAGCGCTGCTGCAGTCGAATCCGGACCTCCGGAGAAAACGGCAGCCGCATCGGTATTGTTATTGTCGGACATTCTGTTTTGCCTGTCTCTCTACGAGACATGATTGTATTACAACCTCTATCATATAAACTTTATCCATAAGTAATTATTGTATTTATGGCTTGTGAAAATGTCTTTCAAAAGTTAAAGGAACTCTTTACCAATTTTCTGCGCCTATGATATGCTGCTGTGGAAAGTTCCCTAAGTCGTGATACACGGCCGGCCCCATCATTTTGAAACTCAGTCGATCACTCGAAGGAACAACCGAACCTATCGTATATTACGACTGGATCTAGGTTTGAATATGGAAATCGTCGGGTTTTACACTCTCGCAAACGGAGTTTAAGATATGAGTCACGATGATTTCCCCACAGACAATCCAGCAGTAGTGACGTGTGGGTTGCCGTACGCCAACGGTAGTCTACATATCGGCCATCTCCGTACGTATTTCAGCGGTGATGCGTATACTCGCGCACTAGAGATCCTTGGTCAAGAAACGGCGTTCGTCTGTGGGTCTGATATGCATGGAACCCCCGTTGCCATCAACGCAAAAAAAGAAGAGGTGGAGCCAGAAAGATTCGCCCTACGGAACCACGAGAAGTATAAAGATTGGTTTCCAGAATTCAACATCAATTTTGACTATTTTGGTCATACGCGTGAGGAGACTAACGTCGAACTCACGTCAGAGATTGTCCTCAAACTCGAAGAGGAGGGGCACATATTCGAGGACGAAATCGAGGTTGCATGGGATCCGAAGGCCGAACAGCCTCTGCCTGACCGGTACGTTGAGGGAACTTGCCCATACTGCGGGGAGAAAGCTCGGGGCGATGAGTGTGACGAGGGTTGCCAGCGCCACCTTGAACCCGGCGAGATAGAGGATCCGGTGAGTACGATTACCGGAAATCCCGCAGAATACCGGCCCCGAACACACAAGTTCTTCCGCCTTTCGGCCTTTCAAGAATACTTGCAGGGATTCATCGAACGGCTCGAAGGGACGTCAAACGCCCGTAATCAGCCCCGCGAGTGGATAATGGGTGAACTCGAAGATTGGTGTATCACCCGAGATATGGACTGGGGTATCGAATATCCCGGCGAGTTGCCTGAGGGGCGAGATAAACTGGTCCTCTACGTTTGGGTCGACGCTCCAGTCGAATATATAGCTGCAACAAAGCAGTACAGCGAGCGCGTCGGTCAAGGAGAGTTCGATTGGGAAGCAGCATGGAAGGATGGCGCTCCGAAAGCCGGAGAACCGGACGAAGCTGACTCTGAGACATGGGAAGCCGCCGATACCGGTGAAATAATCCACATTATCGGTCGGGATATCATTCAACACCACGCCATCTTCTGGCCGTCGATGTTGCGGGGAGCGGGCTACAACGAGCCCCGTGCGATCATGGCCAGCGGCTTCGTCAATCTTGATGGACAGGCGTTCTCAACTAGCCGAAATCGAGCGGTGTGGGCAAACGACTACCTGAACGAAGGATTTCATCCCGATCTTATCCGGTATTACCTCATCACAACCGGCGGCTTCCAGCAGGACGTGGACTTCTCATGGGAGAAGTTCCAAGAACGAGTCAACGGCGAACTGGTTGGCACTGTCGGTAACTTCGCCTACCGGAGTTTGCTCTTCGCAGCCCGAAACTACAACGGAACACCCGATGCGACGACTTCTAAAGAAGTCGCCGAGCGTATCAGGGAAGCCGTCACGGAGTTCAAGGATGCCATTAATGACTATTCGATTAAGCAAGCAGGTGACGCAGCCGTCGCGCTCGCGGCCTTCGGAAACGAGTACATTCAACGTAATGAACCGTGGCACCTTACGGATGACGAACCCCAGCGTGCCAAACAAGTCATTTATGACTGTGTGCAGATAGTCAAAGCAGTAGCTGTCCTTGCTACACCTATACTACCCGGCAAGACCCAGCGCCTCTGGGACCAGTTGGGTGAGGACAGCAAAGTCCACGAAGTCAATCTTAACGCAGCTCTCGAATCGCCGCCCAGAAACTTCAATGAGCCAGAAGAACTGTTCGAAAAAATCGAAGACGAGCACATCGATGATCTCAACGAGAGGCTGCGAGACCGAATCGAAGCAGCCACCGAAACCGAAGACGAATCCATGAGCGATGACCTCGAGGCGCTCGCCAACGAGCGAATCAGTTTCGACGACTTCCAAGAACTCGATATCCGCGTCGGCCGGATCGAGTCGGCCGAGGGTATCGAGGGTGCGGACGACCTCGCGCGCCTCGAGGTCGACATCGGCTTCGAGACGCGGCAGGTAGTCGCGGGGATCAAACAACTGCACGATCTCGACGAACTGCCGGGCGAGAAGTGCGTCCTGCTCACGAACATGGAGAAAGCGGAGCTGTTCGGCGTCGAGTCCAACGGGATGATCCTCGCGGCCGGCGAGGAAGCGGACCTGCTGACGACCCACGGCGACGCCGACGTCGGCGAGAAGATTCGGTAACGCCGACGGACTGGTGAGCTGACTCGAAACGGACGACTATTTTTTCTCACCCGGCGGGACGGCTCTCTCGGGTACCGGTTGTGTTACCAATCAACTATATGTCGATCGTTACCGAAAACCGATTGTGCGGACCGCGTTCGTTTCCGCCCTCACTGATCGGCCGATCTTACGACGAGCGCTGGCACCGATCGGTAGCTTCGTCGGGGTCGTGGTCGCTGGCGTCCTCGGGTTCTCGATCCTCGGCGGGGTCGAACTCGTGGAAGCGACGTTCTGGCTGGTCGATCTGACGAGCATCGAACTCCACTTCGCCGAGCACGACGGACCGGAACGAGCGACCAAAGCGTACGCGGTCCTGGTGAGGGCCGGACTCGTCCTCTCGGGACTGTGGATCGGTGAAACGGTTCTCGCTGCGGCGTTCGGGGGCCAGATACGAACGGAAGTGACCAGAGCAACGATGAAACGACGACTCACCGAGACCGACGACCACGTTATCGTCTGCGGCTACGGAATGTTCGGGCGCACGATCGCGAACCACCTCGACGACGACGGGCGAGCCGTAGTCGTCGTCGAGAACGACGAGGACACCGCCCAGCGAGCGCGAGAGGACGGACACCTGCTCGTCGAAGGCGACGCCAGACGGGACGAGATACTGCGAGAGGCGGGCGTCGACCGCGCGTCGAAACTCGTCGCCGCGATCGACGACTCGAACGTCAACATCCAGATCGCGATCCTCAGTGGGACGGTCGAGTCCTCGCCCGAAATCCTCGTTCGCGTCGGCGAGGAGATGTACGAGTCGGTCGCGAGGGAGGTCGGTGCCGACGAGGTCGTCATCCCCGAAGTCGTCAGCGGCGAGCAGGTCATCGGGCTGCTCGAGCGACCGGCGGACTGACTCGAGTTCCCCGCGTCGTGTGGCGATCGGATCCCGCCACCCGCGTTCGAGACCTCGTCGGTGTCGACGGTCGCGATCGTCCAGCAGATCGCCGAGGCCCACGGCTGGTCGCTGACGATCGCCAACACCGATGACGGTGGCGTTCGCTTCGAGTTCGGTGCAGGGACTGCCTCCCGAGCCGGGAGTGTGACCGGCGATACCGTCGGTGGAGAGTAGAGCCGATTTCGGGGACCTCGTTCGAGACTCCGGACCGGGTGCGGTCACTCTGAAGCCGACCGATCAGACCTCGTCCACGACGTCCGAGAAGTCGTCGGTATCGACTACCTCCATCGTGGTCCCCTCGAGGCCGTGTCGGTGGAGCGTCAGCGCGGATTTGAACGCCGCTTCGTTGTCGTCGGTCTCGAAGACGATGAGGAAGTCGTACTCGCCGAGTGCGGCGTAGGAGTCGTGGAGTTCCGCGCCGTGATTCTCGAACTCGGTCCTGATTTCCCCCCAGATCGTCGCGAGTTCCTGTGCGTTCTGGACGTCACGGTCGGTGAGCTCGACGAGCGTTGCGTAGGTTGGCATGTCGAACTCGACGGCCGGTCCGTGGAAAACGGTTGACGTGGCAAGCGACGGGACCGATCGCAGCCGGATCGAGATCGGGTACTCGAACGCGAGTAAGTGACTATCTTTTAGGTAGTGCTACCGGTAGGTCCCGGCATGAGAAATGCGAAGATCGTCTGTACGCTAGGTCCGGCGTCGAACGACCGAGAAACGATCCGCGAACTCGCCGAGGCGGGAATGTCCGTCGCGCGGCTGAACGCGAGCCACGGCAGCCGCGAGGATCGGGCCGACCTGATCGATCGCGTCCGAGCGGTCGACGAGGAGCGGACGGAACCCGTCTCGATCATGCTCGATACCAAGGGACCGGAGATCCGAACCGCGCCGCTGCCCGATGGCGAGACGGTGACGCTGGAGACCGACTCCGAGATCCGGTTCGTCGAAGGTGAGAACGCGACGCCGGAGACGGTCGGACTCTCGGTGTCGATCGACGCGGTCGAACCCGGTGACCGAATCCTGCTCGACGACGGACTGATCGAAACGACCGTCCTCGAGCACGACGGCGACGGGGTTCGAGCGCGGGTCGACACCGGCGGCGAACTGAGCGGGCGCAAGGGCGTCAACGTCCCCGGCGTCGAACTCGATCTCGACGTCGTCACCGAGAAAGACCGCGCGGACCTCGAGTTGGCGGCCGAGAAAGGGGTCGACTTCGTCGCGGCGAGTTTCGTCCGGGACGCCGAGGACGTCTACGAGGTCGGCGAAGTGCTGGAGGAGAATGGCGCGGACATTCCGATCATCGCGAAGATCGAGCGCGCCGGCGCGGTCGAGAACTTGGACGAGATCATCGACGCGGCCTACGGCGTGATGGTCGCGCGCGGGGACCTCGGCGTGGAGTGTCCGATGGAGGACGTGCCGATGATCCAAAAGCGCATCATCCGGAAGTGTCGCGAGGCCGGCCGGCCGGTCATCACGGCGACGGAGATGCTCGATTCGATGGTCCACGCCCGGCGGCCGACGCGCGCCGAGGCGTCCGACGTGGCCAACGCGGTCCTCGACGGCACCGATGGTGTCATGCTGTCGGCCGAGACCGCGGTCGGCGACCACCCCATCGAGGTCGTCGACGCGATGGATAGCATCGTCCGCGAGGTCGAGGGCTCGAACGAGTACGCCGAGTTGCTCGAGCAGCGGGTTCCGGCGTCGGGCGACGCGCGGACGGACGCCCTGGCGCGCTCCGCGCGGTTCCTGGCGCGGGATATCGACGCGGACGCGGTCGTCGCCGCGACGGAGTCAGGATATACGGCGCTGAAAACGGCGAAGTACCGTCCGGGCGTACCGGTCGTCGCCTCGACGCCGAGCCAGACGGTACGCCGCCAGCTCGCCTTGACCTGGGGTGTGACGCCGCTGTACGCGCCCGTCTCGGATCAGGGAGCGGACGCCGTCGTCGAGAAGGCCGTGCAGGCAGCACTGGACGCCGGCGTCGCACAGAGCGGCGATACCGTCGTCGTCCTCTGTGGTATGATGACTGACCTCGAGGGGGCGAACACGACGAACATGCTGAAGGTCCACGTCGCCGCGGACGCACTGACGACCGGCCAGGTCGTCGTCGAGGGGCGGTCGACCGGTCCCGTCGTCCGCGTGACGGACGGCGACCTCTCGGGCGTGCCCGACGGCGCGATCCTCGCGCTCCCCGCCGATTTCGACGCGGAGTTCACCGGCGACACGAGCCGACTCGGCGGCATCGTCAACGCCGAACGGGGGATGACCGGCTACCCGGCGCTCGTGGCGCGCGAACTCGAGTTGCCGATGATCAGCGACGCGGACATCGCGGACCTCGAGGACGGCGAAATCGTCACCATCGACGCCGAGCGTGGCATCGTCTACGGCGGCGAGATCGGGGACCGAACCGAGCGGCTCTGAGCCGCCCGCGGAATGGTGGTCCGCGACGGGACCACGGGTTTTTGACGACGGACCGAGTACGGTCGCGTATGCCAGACGAGTCCCCCGGGAACGGCGACACGACCGACGACCGACGGACCGATCCCTCGGGGACGGACCCGGGCGCTGGACCGCGAGACGGTTCTGCGAGCGGCGACTCGAGCGACGAGTGGGGTGTGGCTGACCGCCCGACGGTCGGCGACGAGTCGGACGGCGGCCGCGACCGCATTCCGATCGATCTCTCCGGTCCGGGCACGGGGGCGGCAGACGACGCGGCCGAGCACGCGCCCGAAGCCGGATCGACGCCGATCGAGCCCGGCGATCCGGACCTCGAGAACGCGCTGTTCGTGATGTTGGGGGCAATCGCCACGGTGCTCGTCCTCGTACGGCTACTCGGAGTCCCCATGTGACGGCTCCTGTGGGCGTCGCAAGCGTACAACGGGAAGACCGCCGCCGACCGTCACGGCGGTTCGCCGCCGGCGCGGAGACACTCGAGACGGTGGCCGACGACGGCGACGCGGATGAGCAGTGACCGGCGAGGGGGCCGTCATGCCGGCTGCTCGCCGACGGCACCGATCCGTCGCGTTTTTGCGTTACCAGCCCCGAGAACGGTTCAAGCAAATGGCCCGGTATCACATCGAAACCTACGGCTGTACGTCGAATCGCGGGGAGAGCCGCGAGATCGAGCGCCGGCTCCGCGATGCGGGCCACTACCGGGTCGACGGGGCCGAGGAGGCCGATGTCGCCATCCTCAACACCTGCACGGTCGTCGAGAAGACCGAGCGCAACATGCTCCGGCGGGCCGAGGAGTTGGCCGACGAGACGGCCGATCTCTTCATCACGGGCTGTATGGCGCTCGCCCAGGGCGAGGAGTTCGACCGAGCCGATGTCGACGGCCAGGTCCTCCACTGGGACGAGGTTCCCGAAGCCGTCACCAACGGCGAGTGTCCGACGACGACGCCCGACGCCGAACCCATCCTCGACGGCGTCGTCGGCATTCTCCCGATTGCGCGGGGCTGTATGTCCGACTGCTCGTACTGTATCACCAAGCAGGCCACCGGCAAGATCGACTCCCCCTCGATCGAGGAGAACGTCGAGAAGGCCCGCGCGCTGATCCACGCCGGCGCGAAGGAGATCCGCATCACCGGACAGGACACCGGCGTCTACGGCTGGGACGAGGGCGACCGCAAACTCCACCGGCTGCTCGAGGCGATCTGTGAGATCGACGGCGACTTCCGGGTCCGCGTCGGGATGGCCAACCCGAAGGGCGTCCACGGCATCCGCGAGGAACTCGCCGCCGTCTTCGCCGAGTACGACGAACTCTACGACTTCCTGCATGCGCCCGTTCAGTCGGGCAGCGACGACGTGCTCGGCGATATGCGCCGCCAGCATCAGGTCGCGGAGTACGTCGAGGTCGTCGAGACCTTCGACGACTACCTGGACTACTGGACGCTGTCGACGGACTTCATCGTCGGCTTCCCGACCGAGACCGATCGGGACCACGAACAGTCGATGGCGCTGCTCCGCGAGACCCGTCCGGAGAAGATCAACGTCACTCGCTTCTCGAAGCGGCCGGGAACCGACGCCGCCGAGATGAAGGGGCTGGGCGGCACGGTGAAAAAGGAGCGCTCGAAGGAGATGAGCGCGGTCAAACGCGACCTCGTCGCCGATGCCTACGCGGACATGGTCGGCGAGGTCCGGGAAGACGTCCTCGTCGTCGAGGAGGGCACCGCCGACTCGGTCAAGTGTCGTGACTCCGCGTACCGACAGCTCATCGTCCAGAACGCGAGCGACTACGGCATCGCGCCCGGCGACTTCGTCGATCTCGAGGTGACGGCCCACGAGACGATGTACGCGTTCGGGAAGCCGAGATAGCGTCACGGCATCGGGGCTCGACCGGTGGCGGCGGCTCCCAGTTCTCGGGAATAGGGACCGGGAGCAAAGTAAGGACGGACCGAAGTGTGACATATGGGCGACACAGTCGACCAACCGAGTCGGTGCCCGCGGATCGACCGGGACGGCGAACTCGGGTGTGACCCCTACCGAATCATGGACCTGCTCAGCGACGACGACGCGCGAGCGGTGTTTCTATACGTCGAGGAGCCGGCGACGGTGAGCGATATCTCCGAGGCCCTCGATCTCCCCCAGTCGACGGCGTACAGGAAAGTCGAGGAGTTGCACGAAGCCGGACTGCTCTCACAACTCAACGAGCGGTCACGGACGGGAACCCCAGGACATTACGTCCGGGCGATGGACCACGTCTCGGTGACCTACGACGAGCCGCTTCGGATCGAGTGTACGTGCAACGGGCGACTGCTGTACTGTGAGCCCTGACCACGGGGCTCCCCGGGCTCGAGGCCGTCTCGTTACAGGTCCGCGACGGCGGTCTCGATGTCCGCGACGGGGAGCGGCGAGATCCAGTCGTCAGCGACGAAAGCGTACTGGACCTCGCGGTCGGGATCGAGCACGAACGCGGAGCGCCAGGGCGTCGAGACGTTCGCCATGTGCGACCGGTCGCCGAGCAGGTCGAACGCCTCGCTGACGTCGCCGTTGACATCCACGAAGAACCGGATGTCCGGTCGACCCAGCCAGCGGAGGAACTCGTTTTGCGCGTAGGGACCATCGCGACTCACGCCGAGTACCGGCACGCCGTCGAACTCGTCCCAGCCGGCGCGAACGAAGCGCTTCCACCAGTTCCGTGCGATCGCGCTGAACACGAAGCCGGTACAGACCACGACGCCGCCGCGAGCGCCGAGCGCGTCGGAGAAGGGCGTCGAGCGGAACGTCTCGCCGTCACAGAGGAGCGACGCGAAGTCGGGTACAGTCTCACCCTCGCTCGGAGGCATACGTGAGGACTGTCACGTGACTACAAAAAACTCCGTTCCGCGGCCGAAGGGACCGCCGATATCGGACGCGTCAGGACGTATTCTTTTGACCGCCCGTCCCGTAGCGAGAGATATGATAACGCTCTACCGTCTCGAGGGCTGTCCGTACTGTGAACACGTCGTGGATCGACTCGAGGAACTCGACGTCGACTACGAGAGCGTCTGGGTCGAGGGACTGCACTCGAAGCGCGACGAGGTCAAGCGCGTTTCTGGCCAGCGACAGGTGCCGGTCGTCGTCGACGAAGCGTCCGGCGTGACGATGGCCGAGTCGGACCGCATCCTCGACTATCTCGAGACGACCTACGCCTGACGCGGGGCGGGCGCTCGCCGCGGCTAGTCGCCGTCGTCGAGTCCGTGGGGATCCAGTCCCGGGTCCTCGACCGCGGGTGCACCGATCGCGAGGACGACGCCCTCCTCGTCGCCGACGTTGCGGTGGCCGTGGCCGACCGCCGGCTTGGCGATCCAGAACGTCCCCGGGCCGGCGTCGACGTACGTTTCCTCGCCCGAACGGCCGAGTTTCAGCGAGAACTCTCCTTCGAGGACGTAGTACAGCTCCTCCTGTTCGGCATGCGCGTGGTACTGAATCTCCTCGCCGGGTTCGAAGTACCAGAGTTTGAGATTGAGCGCATCGGTGTCGAAGAAGTCGTCGAGCGCGCGGATACGGAGGTCCGGCGGGGCCTCGTCGACCGCGGAGAGATCGCTCATCGGCACGTCGTCGGTGTGAACTACCTCGTAGTCCATGCTATCCTAACCCACGTCAACTATCATCAAAAGTGTCCCGTCGATTGGCCCGTGGTGCCGGCTATGGCGCTGGGGGATCGATCCACCCGTCCAGCGGCGCTCGAGCGCGTCCCCGACTGTCGGGGCCATGGATCACCCGCAGGCGAGCGGTGCCGTCACTCGACGACGACGGCACCGCCCTCGCTGGGGACCGTCGTCCCCTCCTGTGCGGCGAACGCGTCGTGGACGTGGTCGTAGGTCGCCTCGAGCGCCTCGACGATCACCGTCGTCTCGCTGAGCACGGGCATGAAATTGGTGTCGCCCTCCCACCGCGGCACGACGTGTGTGTGGAGGTGGTCGTCGATCGAGCCACCGGCCCCATCACCGAGGTTCAAGCCGGCGTTGAAACCGTCCGGTTCGAGGGCGGCCTCGAGCGCGTCGAACGTCCGCTGTTTCAAGCAGGCATGATCGAGCAGGACATCCTCCGCGAGAGCCGCGTACTCGCCGGTATGGCTATGCGGGATCACCATCAGGTGTCCCGGGTTGTACGGATAGTTGTTCAGCATGACGAACGCGTGTTCGCTTCGCGCGACGAGCAAGTTCTCCCGATCGTCGCCCAGATCGGGGAGTTCACAGAAGACGCACTCCTCGATCTCGGGGTTCGGTTCGTCGCGTCTGATCCACTCGATTCGCCACGGTGCGAACACCTGTTCCATGTTCGATACCACTCGAGGTGTCCCTAAAGCGTTTCAGTCCGCCGACTCGGGCCGGAACGAACGGGTAATTCGTCCGTAAATCCATGCAACAGTGACTCATAATTCCCCTATAAAGCCACGAAAACCGGATCTAAACGGTATCGAACGCTCTCAGACGATCTCGAATCGAGGTCGCCGCCCTCATGCGGTTTTGATGGCTCACGGCTCAAAATGAAGCGTGGGTTTAAGATAGGGCTACTGCAAGTAATCAGATAATGGCAACGACTGATGACTCCGTCAACGGGATGACCGAGCACTGTGAGGAGTGTGACTTAGAAACGCTCCACGAGGTGTCCGTCCAGATCAGAACTGAAAGCGTCAAGCAGGAAAACGCACAGTTCTCCCGCGAACCGTACCGGGTGAGCGAGTGTCAACGGTGTGGTAACCGCTCGAGTCAGCGGATGAACAACGCGTAACGAGTGGTGGGAATACGAGGACTCGATTCGGACCCGTTTCAGGTTGGTGCCCGCCAGATCGGTCGCTCGTCGATGGCGGACCTCCCCTTGGCGTGACTGGGTGTGGAATTTCTATGAACGGATGAGTCTCACGCACGCTCGCTCCCTACAGCGCTCGTAAACGGCGATAACAGACGGTCGCGGGTGGCTGTCGCGTCAGCTTCTGGCTCCTCCCTCGTTACAGTCGGAGACGACGATAGCGGCGGCCAACGACAGACGATACCGATCACGCCGTCCCGTAATACACCGACGTCCGCGGCGAGTGTGAGTCGCGGTCGTTACCTCAACAAGACGGTCACCGTTCGGTCGTCACTTCGCAGCCGTCCTCGGTGATGATGAGCGTGTGCTCTTTCTGACTGACGAGGGAGTCGTCGTCCTCCTTGAGCACCGGATAGCTGTGGACGATATCGTTGCGCTTGAGTCGGCGCAGCGCCATTTCGGGTCGGTCAGTCTCGAGCCATCGCGTCGCGAACGGCAGCGTCCGGAACTCGTCGGTGATCTGCTCGAGGGCCTCGCGGGCCTGCCGGTTTCGGATCGTGCCCTCGCGCTCGAGCGAAAAGATCTCCTCGCTCGCTCCCTCGGTGACTTTGCCGCCGCCGTCGGTCGCGAACGGCTCGATCGCGACGACGTCGCCGACCTCCAGCGTCGTCCCCTGCGAGACGGCGCGGTTCGGGATGTTCGGCGAGGTATGTTGTTCCCAGTGACCCAGCCCGTGGCCAGTGAGGTTGACGACGGGGTTGTAGCCGTAGCCGTCGATGACGTCCTCGATTTCGGCCCCGATCTCGCCGGTCCCGACGCCGGGTTCGACGATCTCGAGCGCGGCCTCCAAGGCCTGTTCGGAGGCCTCGGCGAGTTCCGGAGTGCCGGAGAGATCGACGGTGATGGCAGTGTCGGCCAGCCAGCCGTCGACGTGGACGCCGATGTCCAGGTTGATCATCTCCTCGCCGAAGGTCGTCTCGTCGTCGATCGACGGCGTCGCGTGGGCTGCCTCCTCGTCGACGGAGATGTTGACGGGGAACGCGGGCTGACCGCCGAGTTCCCGGATTCGGTCCTCCGCCCACTCGGCGACCTCGAGGTGGCTCGCACCGACCTCGACGCGCTCGGCGGCTTCTTCACGTACCTGCGCGAGGATCGCCCCCGCTTCGCGGTGCTTTTCGTACTTCTCGGACTCGAGGTCCACCTCGGATTCGGCCATATCACGGGGTTGGATGGGTCGACAAAAAGAGGTTCCGTCTCTCCGACGAACGCTGGAGACGACTCGCAGCCGTCTCAGTGGGTCGTCGGCTCCCCATCGATCCAGTTACACGCCGGACAGGCGACGACCCCTTGCACGTTCGACAGCGTCACGTCACAGCGCGGACATCGACTCGAGGCGTACTGCGGCGCTCGAAACATGGTTCGATCCACGGATACGTCAATAATAAATGTTCCTCACGACGATCGTCGAATCCCCGGCCGCAGGCGGCGGTGGCATCCCTCGGGCGGCAACCGAACGGTTCGCTGAACCGACCGTTCGGGAAGGAAACGACCCGTAACGCCGTCGACATCGATGAAACGGTCGCCACGCGTTATACTCGCCGCGTACCTGGTGTCGAACGGCGTGAGAGACGCCATTGATCCACGTCGAACGTCGCCGGTATCGACTCGAGTCCCGTGACCACCGCGAGACCGAGGGCACGAACGACGCACCCGGCGGGCGGACGTCGGTTCGCGGTGGCAGCCACGGGGAGTCCGTTCCGCCAACCGCGCCGTCGAAGGGTGTACAAACGACGGGTGCGGACGAACGTGCTGATTTCGGCGTGCGTGTACCCACCATATGATGGGACACCATATCGAGAGCCGCCATACGCCGACCTAGTGTCTCCGCCAACACGGGCGTTTTCGGGAGGATGAGCCACTCAAGAAGGGCAGGGAATCGTTCAACTTTTGCCGGCCCGCGATGGAAATGGTAGACCTTTTACCCCCGTCGAAGAACCGTACAGACGAAATGAGCTACGACAAGATCGAGGTCCCCGAGGACGGGGAACGGATCACGCTGAAAGAGGGAACCGAGGACGAACTCGAGGTTCCTGATAACCCGATCATCCCGATTATCTACGGGGACGGTGTCGGGAGCGATGTCGGTCCCGCCGCACAGACGGTCCTGGAGGCCGCCGCGGAGGCGACCGGCCGCGACATCAACTGGATGCGTCTCTACGCCGGCGAGTCCGCCCGCGAGAAGTACGACGAGAACCTGCCCGACGAGACCGTCGAAGCGATCAAGGAACACCGCGTCGCGATCAAGGGCCCGCTGACGACACCCGTCGGTGCCGGCTTCCGCTCGCTGAACGTCGCACTGCGGAAGAAACTCGACCTCTACGCGAACGTCCGCCCGACCTACTACCTCGACGGCGTCCCGTCGCCCGTCTCCGAGCCGGAACAGATGGACATGGTTACCTTCCGTGAGAACACGGAAGACGTCTACGCCGGCATCGAGTGGGAGGAAGGTACCGACGAAGTCGAGGAAGTCAAGGAGTTCGTCGAGGAGGACATGGGCTTCGACAACACCATCCACGACGGCCCCGTCGGCATCGGCGTCAAGCCGATCACGGAATTTGGGACGAAGCGACTCGTCCGCCGCGCCATCGACTACGCCCTCGAACACGACCGCGACTCGGTCACGCTGGTCCACAAGGGGAACATCATGAAGTTCACCGAGGGCCAGTTCCGCGACTGGGGCTACGAGGTCGCCGAAGAGGAGTACGGCGACGAAGTCATCACCGAGGACACCCTCTGGGAGGAGCGTGACGGCGAGGCTCCCGAGGACGCGGTCGTCGTCAACGACCGTATCGCCGACAACATGCTCCAGCAGCTCCTGACCCGCACGGACAACTACGACGTCATCGCGACGATGAACCTCAACGGGGACTACATGTCCGACGCCGCCGGCGCACAGATCGGCGGCCTCGGCATCGCCCCCGGTTCGAACTTCGGCGACGGCCTCCTGCTGGCCGAACCCGTCCACGGCTCCGCGCCCAAGTACGAGGGCCAGGACAAGGTCAACCCGACCGCCATGATCCTCTCGGGCCGCATGATGCTCGACTACATCGGCTGGGACGACGCCGCCGACCTCGTCCGCGACGCCGTCGAGGAGACCATCTCCTCGGGCAAGGTTACCTACGACCTCGAGCGGAACCTCGAGGACGCCGAGAAACTCGCCACCAGCGAGTTCGCCGACGAAGTCGTCACGAACATCGAGAAACTCTCGTAGAGGGGTTCTCGTCCGCTTGCGGCGACATCGCAAGCATATCGAAACGCTGGCGGACGCCGGCGTTTCGGACAGTCAGAACGTGAGGCGTTCTGACGTACCCGAGAACCTCCTGGAGGGGGTTCTCGGAAGCGTTCTACTCTCCCGATTCTCTTTCCGGCGTGTCCGGCAAACGGCGAGTCACGCTTCGAGCAGCGCGTATCGTAACGCACTCGTCATCGGTGGCCGTACACCCGTTCGATGGACGATCTCGAGGTGCGGGCCGCCGAGACCGATCGCGAGCGCGACGACGCCTTCGCGGTCCGACGGGCGGTGTTCGTCGAGGAGCAGGGCGTCGACGAAGAACTGGAGTACGACGACCACGACGAGACCGCCGTCCACTTCGTCGCGTACGACGGTGCGGAGCCGATCGGTGCGGCGCGACTGCGCGAGTACGAGGCGGGCGTGGGTAAAGTCGAACGCGTCGCGGTCCGCAAGTCCCACCGGGATGACGGCGTCGGTCGCGCACTGATGAACGCGCTCGAACAGCGGGCCATCGATGCGGGAATCACGGCGCTGAAACTCCACTCACAGACGCGGGCCGCCGACTTCTATCGGAGCCTGGGGTACGAACGCCACGGCGAGGAGTTCGAGGAAGCCGGTATCCCGCACGTCGAGATGCGGAAAGCGATCGACTGAGGCCACGACTGTCCGGAAAACGTGTTCGGGCCAGCCGCTCGAGTAACACACAGACGGACGCGGCTGAAATCGCATCGGCGTCTGTCGGCCGTCTGACTGACTTTCAAGGGCCAGGATGTGGGCATCGCTGGTATGGAACGAGACGTTCACGGTCCCGCAACCGCGGTCGAATCGGCGACGGAGACGGTACGGACGGCCGCGCGAGTCCTCCTGCCGCTGACGGTCTCGGCCGCCGTTACCGCCGGCGGCGCGCTCGTCTTCTTCGCGGTGATCACCGCCGTTCTGGGTTGACCTCGCGTCGCGAACGCGACCGATGCGCGATCCGGCTCAGCGAGCGGCGACCCTATCACGGCCGTACCGCCCAGCGACGCCGATGATCGCCAGTGCCATCGCCGCCGCGAAGGCGACGACGAACGCCGAAAGCGGCTCGGTGACCGTCTCGAGTTCCGCGAGGACGAACTCGCCAGCGAGGACGGTGGCGACGGCAAAGAGCGCGAGGCCGCCGACGTTGGCCGGCACCGAGTTCGTCTCGGGGACGACGCTGGGGTCGTTCAACAGGGAGAGGAGCACCGCGATAGCGAAGGGTGTCCCGACGAGTCCGAACGCGAGCGTGAGGACGAGAAGTTGGAAGAACGTCCCGCCGAGAAACGGGCCGATCGCCGAGACGAGCGCGGCGACGACGATCGTGGCCCGGTAGCGGGGATCATCGACGGACCGATCCCAGCCGAACTTGTCGGCGAGCAGGTACGGCGGAACGATCGTGTTGCCCCCGAGCGTCGAAACTGCCGCACCCAACAGTCCGGCGAAGAACAGCCACGTGGCGTACTCGCCGGCGATCGGACCGAGCGTTTGCGCGGCTCCGACGCCGTCGATCGTCGCCGGATCGACGCCGGTCGACGGGAGGACGCTCGCCGCCACGAGGAAGACGGCGAGGCTGAAGACGCCGAAAGCGACGAGCATCGAACTGACGACGTCGAACGTCGCGATGTCGGTCTCGCTGCGCGTCCAGCCGCGGGCGCGCATCGTGTAGCTTTGCATCGTCAACAGCGTGATGTGGACCGCACCGCCGAGGATGCCCGCGGCGACGAGCGCCCCGTCGACGCCGGCCGGGATCGTGGGTTGCAGCCCGCTCGCCGCCGCTGTCGGGTCGATCGGGACGACGAACGCCGAGGCGACGAACGCGGCGACGACGACCGAGACGAGGACCTTCGCGCCGACCTCCGCGAAGCGGTAGCCACCTCCCGCGAGCCCTCCGGCGAGCACCACCGCCCAGACGACGCCCCAGAGTCGCGGATCGGTCAGGGCGGCGATACCGACGCCCGCACTGGCGGCGATCGTCGCAGTCACGTCCGCGAGCGTCTTCATAATCACGAGCTGTGCTAACCCCGCAGCTACTACAACGTCGATCACGAGCACCCAGGCCCACCGCGAGCCGAGGTGGCGTTCGACGACCGCGACGATGCCCGCTTCGGTGAGCAGTCCCAGCCGCATCGAGAGATACTGCCCGACGGTCCCGAGGACGGCCGAGAGGACGACCACCCACAGCAGGGCGTAGCCGAAGCTCGCGCCCGCGACCAGCAGACTGGCCATGGTCGCCGGCCCCGCCGCGATCGCGCCGGCGAGCCACGTCGGCCCCAGACGCTCGAGAAACGACCCGATCCGTCCGATACCCCACGAGTCCGACGACCGTGACTCGGTTGCCATCGGTCCCTCTTTCGAAGTCGAATATATAACTCCGTGGTATTCGTAGCTATTAGCGTGCTCACGGACCCACTGATTGCCCCGCTGACGGCCGTACTATTCGCGTGATTGCTGTACTCGTCGACCGTCACACCGGCTCGAGGTCGTGTGCGAACCCCGTTCCACAGCGGCGAAACGGCGACGGCGCACACACGGGTCCGCGGATACCGGCGGGTTCCGTCCCGTCGATCCGCAGCGATGCGAAAGGAATAGTAGTTTTCTATAACTACGTCGCTGTATGAACCCGTACGTCATACTCAGCGGGGCGATCCTGTCGGAACTGTTCGGAACGACGGCCCTCAAACTCTCCGACGGGTTCTCGCGACCGCTGCCGAGTCTCGGCGTCGTGATCGGCTACGGCCTCGCCTTCTATCTGCTCTCGCTGACGCTCGAGGAGTTGCCGGTCGGCATCGTCTACGCGACGTGGGCCGCGCTCGGGATCATCGGCGTCGCGGCCATCGGCGTGCTCGCGTTCGACGAACACCTCGACGGGGCGGCCGTCGCCGGGATGGGACTCATCCTCGCCGGCGTTTACTGTCTGAACGTCCTCTCGGACGTCTCCGCACACTGAGCACGCTGGCGTCGCAGTCGGGTTCGACTCGAGACGGGGGCATCGGACCGAGGGACACGCCGCTCGCACGACCGTCGTGCGAGCAAGTGTGCAGTGACGGTCAGCGGGGCCTATCGGTCGCGTCGTGGTCGATAATCCATCGCTTGACGAGGCGCTTCAGTTCACCGTATCTGCCGGTTCGTGTCTCCCAGTCGTCGCCGTCCCGGATACGCGTCGCTTCACAGCCGGTCTCCGGGCCGCCGGGAGCGGTCGCCGTCGTGAGTCTGATGAGCGTATCGCCGTTCGGCGCGGCGTAGTACTCGATCGAGCCGTCCGAGGTGACGCTGTACGCCCACCCGTGGATGAGCGTGTCTCGGTCCGGCATCGGGTCGGGTTCGGCGGCCGACCCGCCGCTCGCTGTCGTCTCCGTCCCGGCTTCCGGCCCGAGCACCCACCGCTTTCCGGCCGTGAGATCCCGCTCTCGAAGCGCATGGGACGCGACCTCGACCGCTCGGACGGTCCCCTCGGGGACGTCGAACTCGGACCCCGCCGCGAGGGTTGCGAGCCGCTCGGTGATGGTCTCGAGCGTGCGACTGAGACCGCGGTTGTAGGAGGTTCGTTGCCGCGACTCGCTCGGCGGCGGACTGTACGAGAGCAGTGACGCCGCATCGGCGAGGGAGGTGAGATCGGCCGGCGTCGGTTGCCGCCGAAGCACGTCGGCGATCACCAGTCCGTTCCGTACCGAGCCGAGTCGGGCGACCTCGCGGGCTGCGACCGCGGTCCAGTATCGGTCGCCGTCCGCGTCGTCGGCGAGCCGTTCGAACGCGGCATCGATCACGTCGTCGTCCGCGTCGCGATCGATACCGAGCACCGCGCGGGCATCACCGATGCCGGCTATCTCGTCGGGCGTGTCGATGCCTTCGTCGTCGCTCATGGGACACCCCTGGCGGGGCGCATACAGAAGCGTTGTCACTTGCCGCCACTCCGAGCGATTAAACAGGGTCGAACGCTCACGGCAAGACATGTACGCCGTCGTCGGCTGTAGCGAGTGCTCGAACCTCTGGATCATCGAGGGGCGCTCCGAGACGACCCAGTGTCCCCGCTGTGGCTCGCGCCGGGCCTACGAGAAACGCAAGAAGTTCGTCGAGACCGACGACGCCGCCCACGCCCGCGACGTTCGCGCCTCGATGCTCGCCACCCGCCAGGGCGAGGGGGAGGCCTTCGCCGAACTGGACTCCTTTGCCGCCCTCGAGACGGCGGTCGCCGACGGCGTCGTCGACGACGACGAGTATCTCGCGGAATCCGGCCTGGATGTCGACGAGGTCGACGCGGCCGGCGACCGCGACCCGCGCGGGCCGAGCCGCAGCGGGAGCAAACGGGAGATCGTCGAAGGGGCCCTCGACGCGCTCGAGGAACCGACGGACGACGAGGTCGCCGAGTACGCCAGTGAGCGCGGCGTCTCGGCCGCAGACGCACGGGACGTGCTCGAGAAACTGACGCGGCGCGGGGTCGTCAGCGAGAGCCGCGGGCGGTATCGACTGTTGTAGGTCGTCGGCGTCGTATCGCCACGGCTATCCCGTCACGGGGGGTCCGTAGGGTATGGCAGAAACCGTCGACCTCCAGGCACCTGTCGTCGGCGCGGGGCTGGTGGCCGCGATCGGGTTGCTCGTCTACGGACGAGTCGTCAGCGAGACCGTCGTCGGAATCGACGCCACCGTCGGGGCGACATGGGTTCTCGCGGCGACGTTCGCCGCTCTCGCCGCGGTCCACGCGAGCGTCGGGCAGTACGATCTCACGCTCGGACACGGGGGCGGTGCCGTCGGGTGGCTTCTCGTCTTGGTCGGATCGACGGGAGCCCACGTCGCGCTCGGACTGGTACTGCTCGTCCTGTCGGGTGGGTACATCGCGATCAGAACGAGGCGACGCCGCGACGACGGGTCCGGGGAGCCAACAGCGGAGTGCTGACCGGGTTCGGTCCCGCCTGACTGAGCGCACCCGAACTGCAATGCGCTGTCTGCGAGACAGAGTTGTCGACGCTACCGACCCAAATCCTCGTGAGCGCTCGCGAGGTGTCGCGAAGAGAGCGCGCCGAGCAGGGAGAGTTCGCCGGCGAGCGCGCCGACGGCGATGATCTCGGCGAGCGCGTCGGCGTTCGAGCCCGGCGGGTCGCCGCCGCCCCGGAGGCCGAGAATATCGAGTGCCTCGGCCTGGGTCGGAAGTTTCGTGCCGCCGCCGACGGTTCCGACCTCGAGCGAGGCCAGCGAGACGCTGGCGTAGAGGTCGGTGGTGCCGTCCTCGCGCTCGCGAGCGTCCATGGTCGTGATCGTGTTCGCCGCTTCGACGACCTGGGCCTCGTCCTGGCCGGTCGCGAGGAAGGCCGCGCCGACGACGTTGGCGGCGTGAGCGTTGAACCCCAGGCTTCCAGCTTTGGCGCTGCCGATCAGGTTCTTTCGCGTGTTGGCCTCGGCGATGGCGTCGGCGGTCGTGTGGAGGCGATCCTCGACGAGTTCGCCGGGGATCAGAGCATCGGCCGTCACGGAGCGTCCCCGTCCCTCGACGGCGTTGATGGCGGCCGGTTTCTTATCCGAACAGAGGTTCCCCGAGAGCGCGACGAGGGAGGCTGGCGTCTCGCTCTCGACGAGTTCGCAGGCCTCGCCGGTGGCGATCGTGGCCATGTTCATTCCCATCGCGTCCTTGGTGTCGTAGGCGAAGCGCAGGTAGACGGAGTCGCCGACGACGTAGGGCTCGATATCGAGCAGTTCGCCGTGGCTGGTCGTCGACTCGGCGGCCGCCCGGAGCGTCTCGAACTCGTCCTCGACCCACTCGACCGTCTCGGCGGCCTCCGCCACGCCTGCCACCCGAAAGACCGGCGCTCGAGTCATCCCGTTTTTCGTCACGCGCGCGTCCGCGCCGCCGGCCGACCGGATCACGCCGAGGCCGCGGTTGACCGACGCCAGCAGCGCGCCTTCGGTCGTCGCGAGCGGCAGGTAGTGCTCGCCGTCGGCCGCGCCGCCCGCGACGGGAACGGGACCCACGACGCCCATCGGCACCTGCGCCGCGCCGATCATGTTCTCGATGTTCGGATCCGCCTCCTCGGCGGGGAACGCGTAGTCGCCGATCGCCTCGAGTTCGGTTCCCGTCTCGCGTTCGACGAGCAACCGGCGTGCGTGGGCTGCGGTGTCGTAGTCGGCGTGCTCCTCGAGTTCGTGAATGCGAAGGTCGCCCTCGCGTACCCGCTCGGCGAGGTCCTCGGGGTCCGTCATGGATGGGCCAAGAGGGTGGTGGGTCCTAACAGTTGCTGATTGCCACGGGAAGCCCACGGTCACGGTGACGGCATTGCGGCGGTTACGGAACTCCCGTCACGGAGTCGTCGCTCGGCGTGCGATAGTCCGCCACCACCTCGTAACAGACGAGCGCGACGATCGAACCGGTTCCGAGTAGGGCGATCACCAGATGGCGACCCCCGTCCGCATCGGCGGCGAACACGATCGCGAGCGTCGCCGTCGCGACCGCAGCGAACCGGACCCTGCTCCGGAACCGAGCCTCGGTGTCGTCGGTGGCCGCGAGGTACAATTGCGGCACCGCCACGGCGACGCCGGCGAACAGGAGGAACGCGAGGAGCGGTCGGTCCCAGATCGCGACTCCGAACTGGCGCTCCACGGCGATCGATCCGGCGAGTGACAGGACGACCAGAAGCAACGAGCCGAAGATGACGCGGCCTTCGCGATCGATCATACGGGCCGGTCAACTGACGGCCAAGTCAACCTTGCGCTCGAGCGGGGGCCGTAAGCCCGTCGTACGCGCTCGAGTGGGCTGTTTGGCGAACCCTACTGCTCCCGACGGGCGCGCGATCCGTGCGAGGACGGAACTGTTTTGTCGCTCGCCCGCCGGCACTTTCGCATGACTGCGGCCGCTGATCGCCTGCTGGTCGACGTGGAGGTCCACACGCTCACCGAGCCTGATACCGTCGCCGACGCAGTCGCGATCCGCGACGGCGAGATCGTCCGTCTCGGGAGACCGTCCGAGGTCACGTTCCTCGCGGGCGTCGAAACCGACGTGATCGACTGCGGCGGGCGGGTCGTCCTCCCGGGATTCATCGACGCGCACACGCACATGGAGCAACTGGGGCAACACCTCGTCCACGCCGATCTCTCGGACGCCGACGGTCCCGACGAGTGTGTGCGACTGCTCCGCGAGCAGGCCGCGCGTGACCCGGCCCGCGAGTGGATTCTCGGATTCGGCTACGACGAAAGCGAATGGACCGACGCACGGTCGACGCCGCTGACACGGGCGGCCCTCGACCGCGTCAGCGAGGATCGGCCGGTCGTCGCGATGCGGGTCGATCTACACACCGCCTCGCTGAACACGGTCGCGCTCGAGCGCCTCGCCGACGACCTGCCCGACTCCGACCTCCGGACCGAGGGCGGCGAGCCGACCGGGGTCGCCGTCGAGGACGCCGCCGAGGCGGTCAGGACGGGGCTCACGGCCGACCGCGAGGAGATGCGGACAGTGCTCGCGGCCGCGACGGAGTACGCGGTCGAACGCGGCGTCACCGGCGTCCACGACAAGGTTCGGGGTTCGGTCGCCCCGCGGACCTACCGCGAGATGGCCGCCGACGGCGACCTTCCCCTGCGCGTCCGGATCGACTACTGGAGCGACCACCTCGAGGCGCTCGTCGACATCGGCGTCGGGACGAACGACGGCGGCGAACGGGTCCGGACCGGGGCGATCAAATCCTTCTCGGACGGGAGTTTCGGGAGTCGGACGGCGAGGCTTCGGGAGCCGTACGCGGACGCAGACGGAGACCGGGACGCTACAGACGATGCCAGTCGTGAAGACGATACGCCCGCACCCGACGGCGACCGCGGGCAGTGGGTCGTCGACCCCGACGCGCTTTCCACCCTCGTCGACCGCGCCGACGGCGAAGGGTATCAGGTCTGTGTCCATGCCATCGGCGACGAAGCGATCGCGGAGACGCTGTCGATCCTCGAGTCGACCGCGGATCCCGGCGGCTCGCGCCACCGGATCGAGCACGCGGAACTGGCGACCAACGACCACCTCGAGCGCATGGCCGAGACGGGGATCGTCGCCTCGATGCAGCCGAACTTCCATCGCTGGGCCGCCGAGGGCGGGCTCTACGACCGGTGTCTCGGCACGGAGCGACGCGAGCGGACGAACCGGTTCCGCCGGGTGCTCGATGCGGGTGTCCCCCTCGCGTTCGGCTCGGACTGCATGCCGTTGGACCCGCTGTTGGGAGTCCACCACGCAGTGAACGCGCCGACGGACCGACAGCGGCTCTCGGTCACCGAGGCGCTGCGAGCGTACACGCGGGGTGCAGCCGTCGCCGGCTTCGACGACGACCGACTCGGGACGGTCGAATCCGGCAAGCGCGCCGATCTGGTCGTGCTCGAGGCGTCGCCGTGGGAGCGTTCGGATCGGATCGACGAGATCGACGTCGCGATGACGCTCGTCGACGGCGAGGTCGTCTTCGACGGTCGCGGGGCATGAGAGGAGCACAGATGTCACCGACAGGGTTTCGAACCACCCTCGGGACGGACGCCGAACACGAGTGACGGGGCGGGAGGGCCGTTCGTAGCCGGTAATCGGCCGGAGTGCGCGACCCGACCGAGGCGTCGATTTTTGTCACTGGAGCACAACGGGAGGCGCATGGACGTTGGACTCATGGTCACGGCCTTCGGCGACGTGGACCTCGCGGACGTCGCCGTCCGCGCCGAATCGCAGGGGTACGACGCGGTCTGGGTCGGCGAGCTCTGGGGTGCCAGCGGCGTCGTCCAGGCCACCGAAATGGCCTGTCGGACCGAGGAGATCGAAATCGGGACCGCGATCCTGAACGTCTACTCCCGGTCGCCGGCCGTCCTCGCGATGACGGCGGCCTCGCTCGAGGACGCGTCCGACGGGCGGTTCACGCTCGGCCTCGGCACGAGCACGGCCGCGGCGGTCGAGGACCTCCACGGGATGGCGTTCGACCGGCCGGTACGGCGCGCTCACGAGACGATCGAACTGCTGCGCGCGTTCACCGCGGGGACCGGCGAGCCGGTCGACTACGACGGCGAACTGCTCGAGGCAGCGGCGTTCCCGTCGATCGAGAGCTCGGTCCCGATCTACCACGCCGGACTCGGGCCGGCGAATCGCCGCGTCGTCGGCCGGCTTTGTGACGGCTGGATCCCGCACAATATCCCGTTTTCGCGGCTCGAGGACGCGTTCGAAGAGGTCGCGACGGCCGCGCGGGAACGCGACCGCGATCCGGGCGACATCACGATCGCGCCCTACGTGCCCGCGGCGGTCAGTGCGGACCCGACCGAGGCCCGTGACACGCTGCGGCGACACGTCGCGTACTACGTCGGGAGCGGCGAGGGGTATCGCAGAGCGGTCGCGACCGAGTTCCCGGACGAGGCGGACCGGATCGCCGAGGCGTGGCGCGACGGCGAGCGGAGCGCGGCCGTAAGCGCCGTCACCGACGAGATGGTCGCTGATCTCGGCGTCGCCGGACCGCCCGCCGAGGCCCGCGATCGGCTCCGGACGCTCGTCGCCGAGACCGGAATCGATCACCCGATCGTCGTGGTTCCGGAACCGGCCTCGAACGCGGTCGCGGAGACGACGATCGACGCGCTCGCGCCGGATCGGTTGTAGCGGAAGCGTCGGTGATGGCGGGCCGACCGACATCGCGAGTCCGCCCCTCACGGGGATCGATCGGGAGCGGCTGGCTGGTGGCCTGTGAGAAGAGACACCGCGCGTCCGGTCGGGCTCCGACATCGAACCGCAGGATTAGCGTCGGTCGTAAACCCGGACCGCTCGGTCGTGACGCTTCGAGAGCCCGTTCGGGTTGCGCTGACTCGAGCGATCGGTATACCGGGCACGAACGCCGTCCCAGAGCCCGCGCGTAATGTTCGTCACGACATCGGTGCCGTCCGAGACCCACCCCGTCGGCGTGGCCTCGCCGGAGACCAGCCGGCGAACGCCGCTGCCGCCGTCGCACAGTGCGCTCCCGACGGCTCGAGCGAGGACGGTCGGTCGCGGCCCGTAATTCTTCGCGAGCCGGTAGGACAGCGACCGGTAGGTCGTCCCCCAGTCGGGGTCGGCCCGGCCGCCGTCCGTCCCGATCTCACACCGAACGGCCATCGTCGCGGACCACGACACGTCGTGGCCGAGGCCGGCCACGCGGTGGGCGCAATCGCGCTCGCTCCCGTCCTCGAGATACTCGTCGAACCCGTCCAAGGACTCGAGAACGGAGCGCTCGAACGCGACGTTGTCGCCGTGAAAGAGGGTGACGGGCTGCCCCGCGACCCGCCGCGGTGACTGGAGATCGGTCCCGACGGGGCCGCCGGTGACGGGGCCGGTGACGACGGCCGTTTCGTCGGCCAGCGACTCGTCGATGGCGGAATACCAGCTGTGGTCGATGGCGTACTCACCGTCGAGGAAGGCGATGACGTCCCCCGTCGCGAGTTCGAAGCCGGCGTTGCGGGAGACGCCGGGGTTCCGTTCGGAGATTTCGACCAGGACGTCGACATCGTCGCGCTCTCGGACGACGCCGGTCGTCCCGTCCGAAGAGGGGCCGTTGACGACGATGACCTCCGTCGACGACGGCGTCCGCGCCGCGAGGGCGTCGAGACACGACAGCAATCGCTCCCGGTCGTTGAGCGTCGAGACGACTACCGAGAGCTTCATACTGCCCGATAGGGACCCCTGATAGTAAATAGATGGGATTTCACTCGGTTCGGTCAGCGAACGCGTGCGTTCCAGTACGACACCGACGCGAAGTGGTCGGTGACCGGGAGTTCGCCGACCGCCTTGTCGAGTGCGCGAAGCGGGGACGCGAGGCCGTTGGGGATCGACCGATACAGGCCGTACGGGAGGAGGAAGTCGTCCTCGACATCGACGAGGGTGAGATCGGTCTTCGCGAGGAGGACCGCGACCTCGCTCGTCGAGTAGAGTCGCGACCCCATCGGAAGCGCCCAGTTGTAGACGCTGCGCGTCGAAAACCGATTGAACGTATCGAAGACGATCTGATCGCGAGAGACCCGTCGCATTTCCTCCAAGAACGCCTTGGGATCGTCCGCGAGATGGAAGAACCGCATCGCGACCACGGTATCGAAGTGATCGTCCGGAAACGGCAGCCGCCCGGCGTCACCGCGGAGGAACTCGATCGTCCCCGCGAGGTCGGCGTTTTTCGCCTTCCGGCGTCCCTGCTGTAACATCGCTGCCGAGATATCGAGTCCGACGACGTCGGCCCCCTGATGGGCCAGCATGACGGTAAATCGCCCGGTACCACAGGCGATTTCGAGGACCTTCCGGTCCTCGACCGGCATGATGGCCTCAAGGACGGCCTCCTTCTCCCGGCGGTCGATCAGTTGGCCACCCTGGGAGAACCGCTTGTCGTCGTATTCCTCGGCGATGTCGTCGGCTTGGTACCACTCCTGTCCTTTCACACTGGGCGAATCTACTGTTGCGATGGGATAAAACGATACTGGAGTCCGCCGACCAGGGCGGCCGGTTCGTCGCCCGCCGTCGCCGCGTTCACGGACCGATCGACACCGGAAACGCGCCGAAATATTAGTGTGTTAATACAGTACTCTATGCCTTATACAAACTGCATTGTTCGTATCCACATATAGGGAAGGTTTACCACTGACGATTCCGCTGACGTAGGTATGAGCACGAGTACAGCCGAGAACCGTGGCGCTGCCGCCGAGGAAACCCTTTCCGAGGACGAGTACCGCGACCGCCTCCGTGATCTCCCACCGAGTGCCAAACTCGTCGCGAAAGTCCTCGAGACCGAGTCGCCGCTCTCGCAGGGCCAACTCGCCGAGGAATCGCTGCTTCCCGACCGCACCGTTCGCTACGCGCTCAACCGACTCGAGGACGTCGGACTCGTCGGCTCGAGGTACAGTTTCCGAGACGCCCGCAAGCAGGTCTACTTCCTCAACCACTGATTCGATCGGCGCGGGTCGCTACCACGTGGGGGAGGTGGAACCGCACACCGGCCGTCCGTCGATACGCCTTTTTCCGCTCGGTCGCACCGTCCGGACATGGATGTCACTCGGTGGTCCGTCCCGGTTGCGACGCGCGCGCCGACCGGCGAGACCAACGCCTACCTGCTTCGGGAGCCGACGGGCTCGTCGCCGAACGACGACCGGGATGGTCGCGAATCCGACCCCGAATCGGCCATCCTCGTCGATCCGGCAGCCCGAACCGATGCCCTCGACCGCGCGGTCCGGGAGCAAGCCGTCGACCACGTCCTCGTCACCCACACCCATCCCGATCACGTCGGTGCCGTCGACGCCTACGCGGCCGAGACCGGTGCGACCGTCTGGGCGCGTGACGGGCGCGTCGATCGGTTTCGAGACGCGACGGGTCTGGCCCCCGATCGGACGTTCGCACCGGGGACGACGATCCCACTCGGCGACGAGCACGTTCGACTCCTCGACGCTCCGGGCCACGCGCCGGATCACATCGCGATCGCGGCCGGCCGCACCGGCCCGATCCTGTGTGGCGACTGTGCCGTCCGCGAGGGGAGCGTCGTCGTCGGCGCACCCGAAGGCGACATGCGCGCGTACGTGACGACGCTGCGTCGGCTCTGGGCGATGGACCCGCCCGTACTATATCCGGGCCACGGTCCCGAAATCGACGCCCCTCGAGCGACCCTCGAACGACTGCTCTCCCACCGGGCCGACCGCGAACAACGGGTGCTCGAGGCCGTCACCGACGGTGCCGAGACGATCGGCGAAATCCTCGACGGAGCGTACGAGAAGGATCTCTCCGGCGTGCGCGACCTCGCGCGGGCGACGGTCCGCGCCCACCTCGAGAAACTCGCCGTCGAAGGTCGTATCGCGTGGGACGGCGACCGGGCGACCCCGCCCGAGGGCGACTGACTTTTCCGCGTCGGCCCCCTCCCCCCGAGCGTGCAATCGCTCGACGCCGAACTCGAGGACGCCCGCCAACTGTCCGTTGCCGACCTCGCGGACGCGATCGAATCGATCGGCTTCGAGTGTACTCGCTGTGGAGCCTGCTGCAAGGCCGACGCCGAGGACGATCACACGGCGACCGTCTTTCCCGACGAAGTGCGCGCGCTCGAGGAAAGCAAGCAGGACGACGACTACGACTGGCGTGACATCGCTCGGCCCATGCCATACGGGCTCTCGGCGGGTGACGACGGACTCGAGGGCGAGACCTTCGAGTGGGCACTGCAGACTGACGGCTGTGGCGACTGTACCTTTTACGAGGAAGACGAGGCGGGGACGGGAGCTTGTACCGCTCACGACGACCGCCCGTTGATCTGTCGGACCTACCCGTTCAGTATCGCACTCGACGGCACCAGCCAACCGATGGGCGAGGCCGTCGACAGCGTTGCGCTGGACGCGGAACACGACGCCGGCGACGAGGACGGCGTCCTCCGCGCCCACGAGTGTGACGGGCTCGGCCGCGATATCTCCCGGGACGACGCCGAGGCACTGGCTCGAGCGCTGAAGGAACGAGCCGTGCGGGAACTCGAGGAGGCCATCGCCGTCAGAGACGAGTACGCGCCCGCCGACCCCAGCCCCGGCGAGATCGTCGTCCACGATTCCGAAGGAGCAAAGCGGGTCGACGGGACGCCGCTCGAGGAAACTGAGTGAGGGGTACAACTGACGACATCGATCACGCTGTCGGAGTAGCAGTTCGGCAGCTACTGCTCGGAAGGGCAGAGGTAACTGAGATCGCCGGGCGGAGACGGTGCTCGTACCCGCCCCTTCTCGTCACGGGTTTGCGCGAGGTCGGCGTCGCCGACCCGGACGCAAAAAGGCCGCGCTAGAACGTATCTTCGATGATATCGCCGACAGCGAAGTTCGATTTGACCTCGGTGACCTCGATCTTGACGCGCTCGCCGACGTCGGCCCCGGGAACGATGATGACGTAGCCGCGCTCGACGCGGGCGATCCCGTCACCCTGCTTGCCGATGTCTTCGATCTCGACGTAGCGCGTTTCGCCGGAGTCGACCGGCGGCTGTGGCTCGGACGGAGCGCTCTGTGGCGCGGTCGCCGCCGAACCGTCGTCGTCGCTCGTCTCTTCGTCTTCGCGCGAGATGAGCGCAACGCGATAGACCTCGCCCGGGTCGATATCGCCGGTCTCGACCTCCTGACGTGGTACTTCGATGACGTAACGATCCTCCTCTTCCGAAACGTCCGTACTGAACAGACACAGCAGCTTTTCAGATATTTCCACAGGCAGACCCTCGATTTCACCTCAGATCCGCCTCCATAATAGAACTACCGACACCGTGTCGTCGGTTGGCAGGCGACGCGGTTCGACCGGACTACGAGGTTCAGTCCGCGGACTCGAGCGATCGGGTCGTAACGAACTGGGAGAGATCGAACGCCGTCCCGAGATCGGCATCGGCGATCGACTCGTAGGGACGGTTGACGACGATGTCGCCGGCGGTGCTGTCGCCGATGCCGGGGATGGCGGTGAGTTCGTTCATCGAAGCCGCGTTGAGATCGAGCGGGTAGGGGACGCCGGTTACCGAACGGTAGCCGTGGTCGACGACCGCGACGTCGATCGTCCGGCCCAGTTCGCGTTCGCCCGGCACCCCGACGAGCAGCGGGTAGGTCCCGAGCTGGCGGCCGAAGGTCGTGCCGTCCTGATGGTATTCGAGGTGGACGTCCGGCAGGACGGTTCCCGGCGGCGCGACTCGTTCGAGCATCGGGTTATCGATCTCCTCGCGGACCCGCTTTTTGTAGCGTTTGAACAGCTGTTTGTGGTCGTGTGCGATCTCGGCTCCCGTATCGCTCATGTCGGTCCCGTCGAAGGCCATCACTTGCCGGATGTTGATCCGACGGAGCATGTAGCCCTCGTCGTACACCCGCTGGAGGAACGCACGGTTGCGTTCGTAGGTCTCCTCGCGCTCGCCCTTGAGCCCGTGCAGGAGGTTGATCCCGGGGAGGAGCTTGGGGAGTCGGCGCGGCGCGCCGTCGCCGAACGTGGGCGCGTCTGCGGGGTCCTCCCCGGGCCGCCACCCGGCCGCCTCGTTGACGATCCTGACCGCCTCGAAACACTCCTCGGCGGTGACGTTCAGGTTGTTCTCCTCCTGGACGACGGGATCGGCCGACTCGAGGCCGAACGCAGCCGTGTCGCCGGGCGTGTTGTGCTCGGCGATGATCCGAATCCCCTCCCGGCTCTTCTCGGGCCAGTTCACGATCGTGATGGGATTCATGTTGTCCAGGTGGAGCGTCTCGAGGTCGGGCGCGACCTCGCGGATGCCGCTGTAGAGTTGGCGCACGGCGTCGGGGTTAGGAGCCTCGCCGTCGCCGCCGTAGGCGAGGATATCGGCCTGTCGACCGATCCGGAAGTGTTTGACGCCGTAGTCAGAGAGGGCATCGACCTCGCCGACGACCGTCGGCGGCGGCCGGAACTCGGGGTTGCCGTACAGCGGTTCCGTACAGAACGAACAGCGATACGCACAGCCCCGCGAGGTCTCGAGTTCGCAGATGAGGTGTGCCGGATGATTCGGATGCTGTTCGACGATGAACGCACCCTGCTGGGCCCACCGCGACACTTCGTCGAGGTCGCGCATTCGGTTGTTGAATCCCTCGAGACCGCTGTCGACGAGGTCGTGGACGGCGGCCTCGACGTCACCTTTGGCGACGAAATCGAAATCGAGGTCCTGACGCTCGGTTTCGGTCGCGCCGGCGTTTTCCTCGCCGACGCCGAACTTGACCGGCCCGCCCATCAGGCTCGTCCCGGTGGCGGTCCAGGCCAGTTTGCGGACCTCGTCGGGTTCGGCCGGGGTGCCGCCGACGTACTTGCCGGGAACGGTCATCCCGCCCAGGTAAATCATGAGATCGGCCTCATCGACATCCCGCCAGTAGTCGGGCTGGTCGCGAAGCCTGTCGATCGTGTGATACGTGATCTGATCGCGCGGAACGCCCGCGTCGACGAGCGCGCCGGCCGCGTATCGGGGGTACGTCGAGATGTACGGCGGCACCCCGAAGTGTGCGGGCTCGTCGACGTAGCCGTCGACGATCGTCACCGACAGCGTCTCGGGGTCAGTCATGGCTCTCGATAGCGCCTCAAGCGATAAAACGGTGACTACACGCCGTCGGTCCGCCTCGAGCGGTCGATCGGCGGTCGTCGATCGCGCTAAGTGCGGTCGTGAGTCCGTGGCACTGCCCACGCGGCGCTGCGCGCGTCAGGGGGTGGCCACGCCCGTCACCGACCGACATCGTCCGGTTGCAGTAGTTTAATGCATCGGGAGTGGATTGTATCTAACAACCGAAGTGGTCGAAACGGACGGGACGGCAGTCCGTGGACAGGCGAGCGGTGCGTCCGCCCGTCTCCGCTCCCCCGATGGTACCGCCCGCTGATCCGTCCCCTCCACAGTGAGCCGTGCCGCCGGGCCACCGGCCAGTTTCACGACCGGAGACCCGTCGTTCAGACGGCACGCTCACGAACCGCGGACGACCCACGGACGGACCCTCGAGTATGATGACCAGAAGAACAGCGCTCCGATCGATACTCCGCGCGAGTATCGTCGCGGTCCTCCTCGCGACAACGCTCACTGCGGGAGCAACGGCAACCGTCGGCCTCGAGACCGGAAAGGCGCTAAACCGCATGGACGACATCCGTTCGCCACTCGCGATCCAAGACACCCCGGACGTGTCCGATCCTTCCGACGCCTCCGATCCCCCTGATTCCACCGACAGTCCCGACGAGTCCGATACCTCAGATTCCGCCGACGCCTCCGATTCCCCTGATTCCGCTGACAGTCCCGACGAATCCGATCCTTCCGACGCCTCCGATTCCCCTGATTCCACCGACAGTCTCGATGGTTCTGACAACTCCGACGATACAAGCAACGGAGATGGTCTCCGCGGGTCGGATGACTCCAATACCGCCGGCGGTTCGAACGTCTCCGACGATGCTAGCGACTTGAACAACACGACTGACCTCCCGTCCGATAGCAGCGGAACCGACCCCGCGTTCGGCGAGAGGAGTGACCCCGTCACGACGGTGACGGGACCCAGCGAAACGAACGCCGACGAGGGTGACGAGTCGACGCCGGAGACATCGCCGAGTCGGGGCGACGCGGCTAGGACTGCGCTTGCGACCCTGCTCACGGCAACCGCTGTCAACGCCTCGGCGGTCGGACGCACGCCACTCGTCGTCGGACGGTCGTCGCTCGGCGGAACGGCTCGGCTAGCACGGCTGTCCCTCGAGCGGGCCAGTACCGACGACTGGTGGCGATATCTCGGGTCGCTGTTCCGATACAGCCGGTTCGACGACTCCGATCCGCTCGCACACGAGTCCCGGGCGGAAATCTATCGAGTGGTCGGAGACGATCCCGGGATCTCCCTCTCCGAACTCGCGGCCGCGACCGACGCATCGCTGTCGACGGTTCGGCACCACCTCCGCATTCTCGAGGAGGAGACGCTGCTTCGTTCGGAGAAGGTCCAGGGTAAGCGGTGTTACTATCGGACCGACGCGACAGACGAAGTCGACATCGCGCTCCGGACCGCACTCGAGAAGCCGGCGACCCGACGGATACTCGAAGTGCTGGCCGAGCGCGGGCCGGCACAGACGACGACGCTCGCGGACGAACTCGATCGGGACCCGAGCACGATAAGCCACCATCTCACGTCGCTGGCGGACGCTGGACTGGTCGTCAGGGATCGCGAGGGACCGGCGGTCATCAATCGGCTTGCATCGGATGTCGAATTGCCGTCCGAGTGACCGCAACCGAAAGCCGCAAACGGTCCCGAGCCTCCACAAACGGGCGCACTGCCTGCAGTCACCGGGGGTGAAGCCAATGTTGATTAGTTCGGCCCGCCAAGGGCCGATATGCCTCCGACGGAAGAGATCGTCTGTACCGCTTCGGACTGTTTTCTCGATATCTTCGAGAACCACTACACCTACGACGTTCCCGACGACTTCGACGTCTCGGACCTGTCGTGTCCGGTCTGTGGCGGGACCGACTGCCTCGAGCGGGTCGAACTCTGAGCGGTGTTCGCCCGGTCCCCCATCCCGACGAGCACGACCCGAGTCCAGGCACCCTCGTCAGACCTTTCTTTTGATCCCGACGAAAGAGATATCAACGCAGCTGCCGTAGCCGTCCGTACGGCCATGTCTGCCATGAACTCCCAGACCTTTCTCTCGGTCCCCGCGGCCGCCGTCAGCGCCGTCCACACCACCCGAGGTGAGCCTCCGTGAGCCTCAAAGAACTCGGGAAATCCGTCGGAAACATGCTCTACCGACAGATCGGTCGCGCGAACGGTCGCGTCCAGAGTCACCGATCCCTTCCCGTCGACATCCTCGAGAACGACACCTCGTATCGCGTCGTCTTCGACGCGCCCGGAGCCGAACCGGACGACGTGCAGGTCCGCTACCTCGACGGACACGTCAAGATTCGCATCGACCGGTTCCGGCAGTTCCACGAGGGGTACGAGAGACGGTTCCCCGGTCGCGGAATGTCGCTGAACGGTGAAGCGGAACTCCCGCCCGACGCGGTCGTCGATCCGGACGCCGGCACGGCGCGACTCAGCGAAACGGGAACGTTGCGCGTCGAACTGCCGAAGGGATCATCGGTCGGAAGTACCGCGGAGAGCGGCGAGTCGGAGGCCGAAACGGACCGCGAACGGGATTCGGATACCGAAACGGAACCGGTCGCCATCGACGACTGACTCAGTCCCGATCGAGCGTCATTCCCTCGACGACATCGAACGTCTCGTCGCCGTCGAACCGGGTCGGGTCGAAAGCGTCGATTCCCGACCCGCCGAGTATTTCTTCCGCGATCCGCTCGCCGATCGCCGGCGCACGCATGAAGCCGTGGCCCTGGAACCCGGTCGCGACGTAGAGCCCGTCCGCAAGCGCTCCGACCAGCGGGTCCCGATCCGGCGTCGCCGTACAGAGTCCGGCCCACGCCCGCTCGAGGTCGCTGTCCGCAACGCTCGGAACCCGGTGTGTGATCCGTTCGCTGAGATCGGCCGCGAACGTCGGGTCGGCACTGCGATCGTACGCGTCGGGATCGGCCTCGCGTTCTTCGGTGCCGTCGCCCGCGAGGAAGCCGTCGGGGTGGGGCCGCAGGTAGAAGTCGCCGGTCGCATCGTAACACATCGGCTCCGCGAAGTCACCGTCGGCGACGAGCGCCTGCACGCGGTAGGGTTTCATTGCGATGGAGAGCCCCGCGTCCGCGAGCAGTGCTTTCGTTCGGGCCCCGGCGGCCACCAGGACGGCGTCGGCCTCGTGGACTGCGCCGTCCGGACGGACGACGCGGGGAGGGTCGGCCCGTACCTCGACCGGCGTGTCGGTCTCGAGGGTTGCGCCGGCACCGGTGGCCGCAGCCGCGAGGCAGGCCGTATACCGGGCCGGGTCGGTGTAGCCCGCCCCGCCGGCGACCCCCGCAACTGCGATGTCGTCCGTCCGCAGGGCGGCAAAGCGCTCCCCGAGCGCATCACCGTCCATTTCGAAGGCGACGACGTCGTTGTCCTGCATGCGACGCACCTGCTCGCGGATCGCATCGGCCCTGTCCGCGTCGTTCTCGCGAGCGAGCCAGACGTAGGGACACTCGACGAACGGGAAGGTGTCATCGCCCGAGAAGGCACGGAACCGTTCGAGCGCGTCGTTCGCGATGGCGGCGTCGAGTCCGTCAGCGAAGGCGTCGTAGCAGATTCCCGCCGCTCGCCCGCTCGCATCGCTCGCGACGGACCCGCGGTCGTAGAGGGTCACGTCCGCACCCTCGCTCGCGAGGTCGTAGGCCGCAGTCGCGCCGACGGCCCCCGCGCCGACGACGGCGACCTCGAGACCCGCGCCTCGGTCCGCGAACGCATCCGCGCCGACGGCCAGTTCGGGATCGTCGGACCCGCTCATGACGGATCACTCGGGAACATGAAACGGAACGAACGACTCGAGCCGCGACCGTCGGCTGCCGTTGCGCAGTCGAAATCGGCTTGCATAGCCCCTACTCGAGTCGGGACGTACTTACCTCTGGGTGATCGGCACAGGAGGTCGTCACCGTCGGTCGAGTCGGACGGGCCGGGACTTCGATGGGACGAGTCGTCGCGGACGGGAGGAAGGGGGGTACGACGGCAGGTCGAGCTCCATGGGCCAGTGCCGTCTCTCCTGCCGTGCCGCGGTTGTTTCACGGCAACACACATACCAGTATTCCCAAAAGAATTTGGTGGGTTCGCTGTTCGGGCCGGACGCTCCGCTAAGGGTTGGCAGTAAGTGAGCCGCGACGAGACGGGCACCGTCCGTTCGATGGATCGAACGCAGTTCAGGTGACGTAAAGCGAACGGGCGATAACGAGGAAGCCGGCCAGGACGAGCAGACTCTCGAGCAGGATACCGGTCATCAGCGGGACGTCGAGGATTTCGTACAGCATTCCGGCGAGGACCAGCCCGAGCGTGACGAGGCCGAACCCAAGCGAGAGATAGCCAAGCGCCGGCTGTCGGGTTCGCCGGTAGGCCTTGTACGCGAAGAACGTGATAACGCCGCCGACGAGGAGGACGAGCGTCTTGACGACCGCGAGCGCGAGCGCAGTCGGCATTGCCGCGGCGGAGGACATACTGTTCTCGTTTCGATATCCGAGACCGGTACTAAGAACCTTGCCGTTCCCGAAAGGCGTGTGATATGGCATCGGACCCCGTGACCGGATCGCACCGCGGACGGCCAAACCGACCGCTCGCCAGCGAAACGGCCACGACGGTCCCGTGCTCGAGACCGTCGAATCACTTTTGGCGTGAGCGGGCGGAAAAGCGTTCGATGACACGACTCGTCGAACTCGAGGAGACCGGCCCACGGAAACTCGAGCCGTCGGACCTCGACGATGAAAAGGGCGATATCGCTGTCTGTCAGTGCGGGCTTTCGGAGTCGTTTCCGTTCTGCGACGGCAGCCATCGACGGACGCGCGACGAGGACGACGGGACGACCTACGTCTATGAGGACGGGGAGCGCCGGGCGGTCGAACGGGTCGTAACGGCCGACGACGACGCATAAGCGCTCCGTCGTCGGTCCGGTCTAGATCGATCGCGCCGAGTTACAGACGACGAGCGCGCTGCTCGCTGCCATCGCGACGGCGGCGAACAGCGGGTTCAGCAGCCCGGCGACCGCGAGCGGAATCGCGACCGCGTTGTAGGCGAACGCCCAGCCGAGGTTTTGTCGGATCCGTCGATGCGTCCGCGTCGCGACGGTGAACGTCTCGGCGACGGCCTCGAGATCGTCGTCGACGATCACCGCGTCGGCCGCGTCGGTCGCGAGTTTCGTCCCGCCGCCCATCGCGATCCCCACATCGGCGGCGGCCAACGCGGGCGCGTCGTTGCTCCCGTCGCCGACCATCGCGACCGTCCCGCGTCCCCGGAGCCGATCGACGGTTTCGGCCTTCGCTTCCGGCGGGACGCCGGCAAAGACCTCGTCGACGCCGTCCAACTCGCGGAGCCCCGCCGCCGCCGGCCCCTCGTCGCCGGTGAGGACGACGACCTCACGACCCGCGGCGACCGCCTCGAGCGCGTCGTCCAGTTCCGCGCGCGGCGAGTCGCCGACGGCGATCACACCGCGGACCCGGCCATCCCAGCCGACGGCGACGGGCACGTGGCCGACTTCGCGAGCGTCGGTGACGCGCGACGCGAGCGCATCGGGGATGTCTAGGCCGCGCTCGCGGAGGAACTCGGGATGGCCGACCGTGATGTGCTCGCCCTCGACACGCCCGGCGACGCCGCGGTCCGCCCGCTCGAACGCCGCGACCGCGTCCCCGGCAGTGGCGTCGTCGGTCGCGGTGTTCGGTGCGGCATCGGCGACGGCGGCGGCGATCGGATGTTCGGAAAGCGCCTCGAGCGTCCCGGCGCGCCGGAGCAGGTCGTCCGGCGCGATCGAGTCGGCGGTGTGGACCCGTTCGACGGTCATCGTGCCGGTCGTGAGCGTGCCCGTCTTATCGAGGACGACGACATCGACGGCCGGAGCGT
The DNA here is from genome assembly GCF_000337615.1 of Natrinema pallidum DSM 3751. Classification (GTDB taxonomy): domain Archaea; phylum Halobacteriota; class Halobacteria; order Halobacteriales; family Natrialbaceae; genus Natrinema; species Natrinema pallidum. The sequence goes on along the minus strand of NZ_AOII01000107.1, from coordinate 37,200 downwards.
CCTCGAAGATCGTCTCCGTGGCGACGACGATGCCGCGCTCGGCGGCGGCTTGAACGCCCGCGGCGATTGCGAGCGGCGTCGCGAGCCCAAGCGCGCACGGGCAGGAGACGATCACGACGGTAAGCCCGAGCAACAACGCCTCCGACGGGCTCGAGCCGGTCGCGAGCGAGATGACCGCCGCACCGACGGCGAGGACGACGACCAGCGGGACGAAGATCGTCGCGAGTTTATCCGCGAGCCGCTGGACGCCCGGCCGGGCGCTCTGAATCGACCAGAGCAGGGAAACGAGTCGATCGAGCGTGCTTTCGGCCTCGTCGCCGACCGTGAGGACGATCGGCGCGTCCGTGACCACCGTCCCGCCGCGGACGAAATCCCCTGGCGCTTTTTCGACGGGCAGGGACTCGCCGGTCACCAGCGACTCGTCGATCGCGGCGGTTCCAGACGCGATCTCGCCGTCCAGTGGTACACGCTCGCCCGGCCGGACGAGAAGACGGTCGCCGGGCTCGACGGCCTCGAGCGGCACCGTCTCGCCGCTCTCGAGGCGAGCGTCGTCGACCTGGCGTTCGGTCAGTTCGGAGAGGAGGCCGGTCGCGCGGCGCTTGACCGTCTGCTCGTAACGGGTGCCCGCGGTGACGACGAGGACGATCGCGACGGTGACGTCGAAGTAGAGGTGGGTCCGTCCGAGCAGCGTCGCGACCGCGCTAAAGGTGTACGACCCCACCGCGGCCGTCGCGACGAGGAGGTCCATGTTCGGCCGGCCCGCGCGGAGACTGACGTACGCTCCGCGAAGGATGGGATAGCCGGTGTAAAAGAGGATAAACGAGGTGAACACCAAGATATTCGACGCCAGAAAGGAGCCGGCGTAGCCGCCGAAGTCGGCGACCGGTTCGTAGCCGAAGTAGGTGGGATAGAGGAAGAGGACGTACCACACCATGACCATCATCCCGAAGAAGCCACCCAGCAAGAGCGGGGCGAGCCCGTCGTCGGGGTCCGTCTCCGCGCCCGCGGCCGCTCGGTCGGACGCGGTGTAGCCGTGGCCGGAGATCAGTTCCGGCAGTTCGTCGGCCGAAATCCGATCGGGATCGTAGACGAGCCGGATCGTATCCGTCGCGTAGCTGGCCGTCGCCCCGAGGACGCCCTCCGTTCGCTCCGCGGTCGTCTCGAGGAAGGCCTCGCAGGTCGAACAATGCATGCCGTCGACGGCGAGGAAGGCGTCTTCCCCGTCGAGATCGTCGAGTCCGCCCTCGTCTTGCGACTCGTCCAGGCGCGATTTGACGGCCGACTCGTCGGGCGCGTCGTCGGCCCGGTCGAGCGTTCGGGAGACCTCGAGACAGCCCCGACAACAGAACGTGCCGTCACCGTCCGGCCCGGTAAGCGGGTCAGCGGGGGTCGGAAGGCCACAGAGGTCACAGGTCGCAGTGTCGCTGGCCGGCCGCGTCGAACGCGCGCTCGAGGGGCCGGCTTCCGGTGCGGACGGGTCCGTTGACGGTCGTGATTCGTACCCCATGTTAGAACGGTTGTGCAAACGGGAGCGGCGGATGTGGGAGGTGGATGCCGTACAGCATGAGTCCGTGCGAGAGCGGGATGTAGCCGAGGAGAACGAACGCCGCGCCCAGCCCGCGGTGAAGCCGAACGCGCGTGTCCGCCTGGATCGTGGTCAACAGAGTGCCGTAGAGGAACAGCGTCGGAATCGTTCCCACCCCGAGCGCCGCCAAGGACAGTGCCCCCCGCGCTGGCGACCCCAGTGCGAACGCATAGAGGTAGGCCGGATAGATAATCGGACAGGGCATCAGTCCGTGGACCGCCCCGAGCCCGACGATCCCCGGCGACGTGGCGAGCCGATCGATCCGGCTCGAGAGCAGCCCCGACAGCCGTCGGAACAGCGAGCCGAGGACCGGCAGATCGTGACCGGGAACGGCTGTTTTCCCCCGGAGGTAGTACAGGCCGCTCCCGACAATTGCGATGCCGACGAGAATGCCGGTCGCGCCCCTGACGGAATCGCCGATGGCTGCGACGGCCTCGCTCGAGGCGATCGTCACCGCCCCCAGAAGCCCGAACAGACCGCCGATGGCCGCGTAGCTCGCCGTTCGGCCGAGGTTGAACAACGCGTGCTGGCGCACCTCGAAGGCGGTCAACGTGTCGTCGCGACGCGTGTCGCTCGCGGACCCGATCCGGTCCGCGTAGGTCGTCACCAGCGGGCCACACATTCCCAGACAGTGTGCGCCCGCGAGGAGTCCGACGACGACGAGAACGAGCAGGTCGACGTGCTCGGCACCCGAGCGCAGGGAGACGGCGCTCTCGAGGGGGACCGCAAGCGGAGGCGAAACCGGGTCCGACAGGAGCGACCCTGAAAGCATGAGAAGGACGGGGCTCAGCTTGCGGTACCGCTTGCGTCACCGGCGTGGTCGTGCCCGTGTCCACCGTCGACCGGCGACATGGCGATATACAGCGAGCTGAAGATGATGACGAGGTTGACAGTAGTAACGCCGCTGGCGAACAGCGAGTGGGTCACCCCGTAGACGATCACCGGGATGAACGCGAGTAATCCCGTAGTCGCCGCCTGTCGCGGCGTGGCGGTCTCGAACATATCCGTCAATGAGTTCGTAGACGAGTTAAAACCACGAGACGTTCCCACGGAGTGGGAAGCACGGCCGGTGGTAAGTCATCCCCCTCACCTACCACTCCGTATGGCTTCAGCAACGGAACAGAGCGAGACCGATCAGGTTCGGGAGATCGGTCACGAGGAGTACGATCCGATCGGGACGGCGATCCTGATCGGGATCTACTTCCTGATACTGGTACTGCTGTGGCTATTCATGTACTTCGTCGAGTTCCTCGGCAACGGGCCGACCGTCGTCGGGGCGCTTCTGACGGTGGTGGGACTGGCATGAATATCCACACCTACGAAAAGGCCTGGCTGGTCGCAGCCATGGTATTGATCGTCGGGTTTATCGCGACGATTACCTACGGGGCGGTCGGCCCCGGAATCGCGATGATCGACGACGACGCCGGATCGATCGATCCCAACGAGATCTCCGATCACGAGCGGTTCGGCGAGACCGGCGTCGAACACCTCGGCGGGAACGAGTACGAAGTCAACGTCGTCGCCCAGGCGTGGTCGTACTCGCCGAGCGAGATCGAGGTGCCGGCCGGCAGCGAAGTGACGTTCTACGTGACGAGTCGCGACGTGACCCACAGCTTCACCGTGGTCGGAACGAACGTCAACACGATGGTCGTTCCCGGTCAGATATCGGAGATGACCGTCCAATTCGACGAGCCGGGCGAGTACGGCATCCTCTGTAACGAGTACTGCGGGGAAGGCCACCACACGATGGAAGGCCTGCTGACCGTCGTCCCCGAGGACGAGTTCGATCTGACCGAACTCTCGACCGACGCGCCACGCGAAGTCGAGGCAGGCAACGAGACGACGATCAACGCCACCGTGAGCAACGGGATGCAGGACGGACTCGAGACGACCGCGACCCTCGAGATCGGTGAGCAGCAGTACGAACGGGACGTGACCATCGACGGCGAAGGCAGCGCGGAGCTCACGTTCGACGTCGATACTGACGCGCTCGGAGAGGGCGAGCACGACTGGACGCTCACGGTCGACGACCACGAGGAAAGCGGGACGCTTTCGGTCGTCAGCGGGACGGATGGAGGTGACACGAATGAGTAGCACTGCGAGTCGGACCTATCTCGATCAGTTCCCGGCAGAGGCGAAGGTAATCAAGGCGGCCTTCTGGAGCTCGTTCATGGCCCTGGCGATCGGCGGCCTGCTCGGGCTCGTACAGGCGCTCCACCGGACGGACGTCCTCCGGTTCATCGATCCGGCGGACTACTACACCGTCCTCACCGCCCACGGCGTACTGCTGGCGATCACCTTCACGATTTTCTTCCTCGTGGGGATCTTTACCTGGGCGGTGACGACGAGTCTCGATCGCGGCGTCGTCGATATCCGCTTTACCTGGGCCTGGTACATCATGATGGTCGTCGGAACGATACTGGTCGGCGTCTCGATCCTCGGCGGGGTCGTCGACGCGATTCCGACGTACGCCGACGTTCTCTTTACGTTCTACGCGCCGTTGCAGGCCCATCCCGCGTTCTACGTGGGGCTGGTGCTGTTCGTCGTCGGCTCGTGGCTCGCCGGTGCTGACTGGTTCCGGACCTGGTGGGCCTGGCGGAAAGAGAACCCCGACGAGCGGATTCCGCTGCCGACGTTCATGGCGCTGACGACGACGCTGTTCTGGTATCTCTGTACGCTCGGCGTCGCGCTGTCGATTCTCGTCTTCCTCCTGCCGTGGTCGCTGGGGATCGTCGACTCCGTCAACCCGCTGTTGACCAGAACGCTGTTCTGGTACTTCGGTCACGCCGTCGTCTACTTCTGGCTGATGCCGGCGTACATGATGTGGTATATCATGCTGCCGAAACTCTCCGGCGGCAAACTGTTCAGCGACCCGCTTGCGCGCGTGGTCTTCGTCCTCTTCCTGCTGCTGTCGACGCCGGTCGGGATCCACCACCAGTATCTGGATCCCGGCATCGCGGAGGGGTACAAGTTCATCGCGATGACGAACACGATGTTCCTGCTGTTGCCCAGCCTGCTGACGGCCTTTACCGTCGTTGCCAGCATGGAACACGGCGCACGACAGCGCGGGGGGACGGGCTATCTCGGCTGGCTCAAGGCCCTCCCGTGGCGCGACCCGGTGTTTACCGGGATGGCGCTTGCGGGCCTGATGTTCGCCGCCGCCGGCTTCTCGGGCATGATCAACGCTGGGATGAACATCAACTACCTCGTCCACAACTCCTGGTGGGTCGTCGGTCACTTCCACCTCACCGTCGGGACCGCCGTCGCCCTGACGTTCATGGCGGCCGCCTACTGGTTCATCCCACAGGTTACCGGCAAGGCGCTGTGGAGTCGCCAGCTCGCACTCGGGCAGGTCCTTCTCTGGTTCGTCGGCATGACGTTCATGTCGAACGCGATGCACCGTTCCGGGCTGTTCGGGATGCCACGCCGAACCGCCGAACCGCAGTACCAGGGCTTCAACTTCGAACCGGCCGTCGGGACCGTCGGCGAGATCAACGCCCAGGTGGCACTCGGCGCAGTGCTCCTGACCGTCGCGCTGGCCATGTTCCTGCTGAACATGGTCCTCACCTCGTTCAACGACGATAGCGACTCGCTGCCCGCAAACACCTACGCCGGCACGCTCTCGGGTCCCGAAGATTCGCCGGCCGTCCTCGACAATCTCAAGCTCTGGACCGCGATCGCCGTCGTGCTCGTGATCGTCGGCTACACGCTGCCGCTCGCGAGTATCGTCGACTCCGGCGGCCTGTTCGGTCCCGATATCAGTGGCTTCCAACTCGCCATCGAAACCGATCCCGCACTCGTTCTCGAGTCGGTCCGCGAGGTGATGCCGTAGATGCGCATCTCGAAGGGCGCACTGCTGGTCGTCATCGCCGTCCTCGTCCCGTTCGTGGTCGAGTTCCGGACGGCGCTCTCGTGGTTCGGGATCGAACTCTCGGTTCTCGAGTCGCTCGTCCTCGGTGGCGCGGTCGTCCTCGCGATCGTGCTCTGGGCGGTGTGGCCCCCGAACGGAAACGCCGAAGCCGAGCTATCGGGCCCGAACTAAGCCACGGAATCGATTTTTGAAGGGTGCGACGGTGGGCGACCACGTCGCGGACGCGCTGGAGCAGTTCGGCGACGACGGGTCGAGCCGGGTTACCAGGTTTCGATCCGGCCGGCCCGGACGTCCTCCGCACACCCTTCGCAGTCGGGGTGGTCCGCCTCGTAACAGGCCGGTCGATACTCCGCGTCGAGCTTCGCCGCCCGCTGTTCGGCGTAGCGCCGACAGACGATCTTTGCCCGGCCCGCATCGTCGGCCGGCAACCCGCGAGCGTTCTTCGCGACCTCGTAGGAGTCCCGGGCCTCCCCGAGTTGCTCGTCGGTCGATTTCCGGAACTCCTCGAACTGCTCGCCCGCCTCCTGAAGCGTCGAGCGGAGGAACCGCTCGAGCTGACGCCGATCCGGCATTGGCACACCGTTCGACCGCAGGACACATAGGCCCGTCGGCGGTGGGTGACGATCGACACGACGGCCGGCGGGAGCGACCAGATCAGCCGGATGACAGCGACACCGGACGACATACTGAACACGACCCCTCGACGCCGTCTGGCGGTTTCTTTCGCCGACGTTCACTTTCGCTCCGGTGGCGGTACTTTAAATACTATCGGGCGCGAACGGGCGTATGCCTCCCAGTGAAACCAAAGAGGAGGCGAGACACAATGAGCGACGTACGACAACACGCGGACGACATCCACGAGCAGTTTTCGGACCACCTCGACGTCGACGTCGAGGACGTCGAAGAGCGCCTGACCACGCTCGTCGACGAGTACAAAGTGCCGATGGACGAGGCACGGCGAAGCGTCACCAACCACTATCTCGAGGAGGCCGGTCTCGAGCGTGAGGACATCTCGAGCGGCGACAGCGAGGCGGTCACCATCGAGGACGTCGACGAACCCGAGGAGTGGATCGACCTCACCGCGAAGGTCATCGAACTCTGGGACCCCCGCAGCGACTCGGTCGCACAGGTCGGCCTGCTGGGCGATCCGACGGGGACGATCAAGTTCACCAAGTGGGCCAAATCGGAACTGCCCGCGCTCGAGGAAGGGGGCGTCTACGAACTTCGCAACGTCGTCACCGACGAGTATCAGGGCCGATACTCGGTCAAACTCAACTCGACGACGGTAATCGAGGAACTCGACGAGGACCTCGAGGTCGGTAACGACACCAGCGAAATCGAGGGGGCACTGGTCGACATGCAAAGCGGCAGCGGGCTAATCAAGCGCTGTCCGGAGGAGGACTGTACCCGCGTCCTCCAGAACGGGCGCTGTAACGAACACGGGGAGGGCGACGGCGAGTTCGACCTCCGCATCAAGGCCGTCGTCGACGACGGTATCGACGCCCACGAGGTCATCTTCGACAAGGACGCGACCGAGGACCTGACGGGACTGAGCCTCGAAGAGGCCAAGGACATGGCGATGGACGCGCTCGATACGACCGTCGTCGCCGACGAGATCAGAGCGGATATCGTCGGCACCTACTACCGCATCGAGGGGCCCACCTTCGGCCGGTACGTCCTGGCCGACGACGTCGAGGAACTCGACGGGCCGGCGGATGCCGAGGAACTGCTGATCAAAGCGAGGTCGATGTAACATGAGCCAGTCCGAACTCACGCGCGAAGTCGCCCGCCGCGTCTTCGCCTCCGAATTCAACGATTCGACGTACGCATTCAAAGAGAGCGACGACGAGCGAGCGCCCAACTACGCCTTGCTCCCGACGGGCGACCGCGCGAACCGCGTGTTCGTGGTCGGAACCCTCACCGAGACCGAGGACGTCGGCGACGACAGCGAGTACTGGCGCGGCCGCGTCGTCGGTCCGACGGGAACGTTCTTCGTCTACGCCGGGCAGTACCAGCCCGAGGCCGCATCGGTACTCCGTGATACGGAGCCGCCGGAATACGTCTCCATCGTCGGCAAACCGCGAACCTACGAGACCGACGACGGAACCGTCAACGTCTCCTTGCGACCGGAATCCATCGCGGTCGTCGACGACGAGACCCGCGACCGCTGGGTCGTCGAGACGGCTGAGCGAACCCTCGATCGCATCGAGGCATTCGAGGCCTGGGAAGCCGAGCAGGAAGCGCCCGAAAGCGGCTCGACGGCACCGACCAACGAGTACGCCGAAATGGCCCGCGAACGGTACGACTCCCCCGTCGTCAACTACCGCAACGACGTAATTCAGGCGCTCGAGAGCCTCGAAAACGTCGGGGACGCGGACGACGCGGACGCGGAAGCGACGGGCTGAACGCGACTCTCGAACGGGTCTGTTTCGGCGCACTCGAGCGGACGGCGGGCACGCTCGAGCACCGGACGAACGGCCCAGTCGTCGCTCGCACCGGTCGTCTGACAAATGATTAAGTGTCGTGACCGACGACTACGGGTAGCAATGGGGAACAAGAACAAGACGATCTCGTTCCGGGTCAACGAGGACGCGTTCGAGGCGCTACAGGCGATCGCCGAGGAACGTGACATCTCGCTGTCCGCCGTCTTCCGGGATTACGTCGACCGCCTCGTCGAACACGACGGCCAGGTCGAAGTCGTCCCCGAGGACGAACTCGAGGCCCGCACCGGCGGAGCGGGAGCCGACGAGGAGATCTCGTTCCCGCCGACCGTCGAAGTCCCGAAGCGTTTCATTCGCGAACACGAACGGCTCGAACTTGAGGCCGAGCACCTCCGTGAACAACTCGACGAGTACAAAGGATACGTCAACGACCTGCAAGACCGACTCGAGGACGAGGAAGACGAGGTACTGTTGCTCGACGAGTTAGACGACGAAGACGAATCGTACCAGCTACGGTAGTAACGGCGACAGGAGACGCGGGTCCGAGACGATTCAGATTACTGGTTAGAGAAGAATTGAAGGCCTGGCGCTAAATAGCCGAGTCGCTCGAGGTTCGCACGCGTCGCATCGTCGAGATCGAACTCCCCCACCGCGTCGCGTCCCGCCTCGTTTCGCTCGTGTAGCAAGCGGAGGGGTTGTCGGAACGTCCGGAGCGTGAAACGGAGTTCCGGGTTCGTCGACCGCCGACTGAACGCTCGTAAGCATCGTATCAATAGGCTCGAAAGCCGTCCGAGACATCGCTTGTAGGTAGCCGGCCGCAGTAGTGCCTCGCCCGAACGCCTCGAGACGGACCTATCGCTCGAGTTCCCGTTTCGCCTGCCGAATCTGATCGTACTTCTCGTCCGCTCCTTCGACGCGAGCGAGCCCCTCGGCGGCCTCGAGCGTGCGGACGCCGTTGTCGAGGAAGGACAGCACGTCGCCGGGGTAGGCATAGACCATGTAGTCGTCGGTCATCACGTCGACGATCGCGTCCGGCCCCAGCCCCTGGGCGCGCAACTCGAGGAGGTACTGGATGAACTTCCGCTCCGGACAGCCACAGTAGGGATTGTTGTCGCAGTTGCAGTCGAGGAAGTCCTGCGTGAAATCGAGCACCCGGTCGCGGGTCGCGTCGTCTAACTTCTCGAGGCCGTCGCCCTGAAAGAGCATGTCGAGCGTCGCGCCCTTGAACGCTCCCTTGGGAATGTTCGTCTCGAGTTGGGAGCTGAGCTGCCGGTGGTTCTTGATGTAGATCTTGTCGGTGATGGCCACGCTTGTGGGCGCTACCCGCCGTACGCCGAAAAGTGTCCCGGTCACGAGCGGGGCAGATGTCCCGCACGACCGTCGCGCAGTTACGGGACGGAAATCGCGCGGTACGGAGACCCACACCGCGTCGGAGAGTCGTAACGTATTTTAGTCCAACCGGCTGTAGGATAACGTGTACACGTGTCCGGGTTGGGGTAGTGGTTATCCTTCAGCCTTGTGGAGGCTGAGACGCGGGTTCGATTCTCGCACCCGGACTTCCTTTTCCCGACGCCGTCACGAACGAGGTGAGCGACGGGTCGGAGCGGCATCGCCGCTCCGTTGACCGGGGAGAGACGTGGACAAGCCGAAAAGCGAGATCGAACCACGCGAGACGAGTGATACGGCGAGCGGGCAAGACCAGGGAGACGCGAGTCCGGGCGCTGACGCGCAACTTTTTGTCGCGGCGTTCCAACAGTAGCTGCCATGACCAATGGACTGGAGCCGACCGAGGAGTACGACGGCTCCATCGTCGTCCGTCTCTTGGACGATCAGTCGGGGCGAAAGGAGATCCGGTGTCCGTCCTACGAGGACGCGATCGCCGTCGTCAAAGAGAACCACCGCTCGGTCACCGTCGCGAAGATCCTGGATCGAGACGGCGCGGTCGTCTTCACGTCGTCCGAGATGGACATCGACGACTGGGAGACCGAGTGGGAGCGCGCAAAGCGCCGTCTGTCCGTCGAGATCGACGAATACGAGTGCCCGTACGACGATATCGCCTGTTTCGCCGACGATCTCTGTGTCCGGTGTCAGATCGACCGCGTTCGAGACCAGTACTGACCTCGAGCCACCCGGTTCGCGTCCGTGGCAGTTCACGCCGCGTCCGCGAGAAAGTCGGTCAGGCGTTCGACGAAGTACGCCGGCCGTTCCTCGGGTATCCAGTGACCGGCGCGGTCGACGACCTCGCCCTCGACATCGGTCGCGACCGCTTTCATGTCCCCGATCGGGAGGTCCCCGAAGGACGCCGCGCCGCCGAGGGCGAGCACGGGCATCTCGAGTGGCTCCTCGGCGTGGTCTCGATTGCGCTCGGCATCGGTCTCGTAGGCGCGGTAGTACTCGAAGCCGCCCCGCAACCCGCCGGCCTGCGAGTAACAGCGGACGTACTCCTCACGGGCGTCGTCGTCGATCGCCGAGGGGTCGTACGCGCCTTCCTTGTAGAACCAGTCGAGATAGAGTCGCTCTCGGCCGGCGACCAACTGCTCCGGGAGGTCGCGTACACTGTGAAAGCGGGTGTGCCAAAGCTGGCGTTTCTCGTCCTCGTTGATCCCCGGTAGCCCGGCCTCGAGCACGCAGAGTGCACGGACATGGTCGCGGTACTGGGCGGCATAGGCGTACGCGGTCGGCATTCCCCAGTCGTGGCCGACGAGCACGATCGGGTCGTCGCCATGTCCGAGGTGGTCGAGGAGGGCCCGAACGTCGGTCGCGACGGTGTCCTTGTCGTACCCCGAAACGGGGGTTTCGGAGTCGCCCAGTCCGCGAAGATCGGGCGCGATAACGGTGTACTCGTCGGCGAGGTGTGGAATGACATTCCGCCATTCGTACCAGGTCTGTGGCCAGCCATGGAGCAATACCAGGGGCAGTCCGTCGCCAGCGGTCACGTAGTGCAGTTTGACGCCGTTGACGCGGGCCTGTCCGTGCTCGAGGTCGTCGTGTGCGACCATACGACAACGTTCGGAAGCTGAAATATCAGTCTTCGGTACGGAGCGAGCGGTTCCAGCGTGGTTCCTTCGGGGACCGCCGGAGCACGACTAAAGACGGTCGGCGGCGAGTAAATCGAGCGCGATACGACGGTCCCGGCCGACGTACACCGGTCGTTCGGTGGCTCTCGCATGCTCTCGCGTTTAGGAGCGTCGTCGCGTAGGGAGCGTATGGCGGACGGTCGATTCGACGGGCGGGTCGACAAAACGCGGCGAAACGCGGCGCTCGCCTGGCTGGTCACGGCCGCACTCGTCGCCCTCGCGATCGCCCACGGACTCTTCGACGCCTACCGCTGGTTCGCGTTTACCGCGTTCGCGGTCGCGATCGTCTTACTGCCGGCCGCCGCGTTCCGAAATCCGCTCGTGATGCCACCCTGGGAACTACTGTGTCTGGTCTTGCTCCCCGTCATCGATGCGGCGATATCCGGTGTATCGTTCCTGACGTCGATCGCCGTGTACGTCGCCGTCGCTGCGGTCGCGCTCGTCGTGTGCGTCGAGATCGACCGCTTCACCGCGGTACGAATGAACCACGCCTTCGCGGTGGTACTCGTCGTACTGACGACCCTTGCCGTCGCCGGGGCATGGCACGTCGCCCAGTGGCTCGCCGACGTGACCCTCGAGACCGACTACATTCTAGACGGCCGCTCACAGGATGCCGCCAATCGTGCATTGATGTACAACTTCGCCTACGCGGCGGTCGCCGGCCTGCTCGCGGGTGCCGTCTTCGGGCGCTACTTCCAGTCCTACGGCGCGGATGATAACGAGGCCAGAGGCTCACCGACGCCGCGGAAGACGTCGCCCGACGGGGAACCTGCCCCCGTCCCGTCCCTGATCCGTGATCTCCTGGACGTCCCCGACGGGACCGTCAGACGGCTCTCGCGCCTCATGCAGGCGGCCCTCGCCGTCCTCCTGCTGTATGGCATCGCCGGCCGCGACCTGACGACGGTTTCGAACGCCGCCATCGCGCTCGCGATCACGTTCCTCCCGGCCGTCCTCGAGCGAGACGCCAAACTGCCACTCGAGCCGGGGCTCGTGTTCTGGCTCACGGCGGCCGTGTTTCTCCACGTCCTCGGTTCGGCCGGCTTGTACGCCCAGATCGGCCCGTGGGACAGCCTGACGCATACGATCTCGGCGTCGATCGTCGCTGCGGCGGGCTACGCGGTCGTCCGGGCGATCGACCTCCACACCGACGAGATCTACATCCCGCCCGCGATGCTGTTCGCGTTCATCCTCGTGTTCGTCCTGGCATTCGGCGTCATCTGGGAACTCATGGAGTTCGGGATCGACCGAAGCGCACAACGGGTCGGGCTCGACGCGGTCCTCGCCCAGCACGGGCTCACCGACACGATCGTCGATCTCGTCTACGACGTCGTCGGGGCCGTCATCGCCGCGATCTGGGGCTCGTTCTACCTTACGGCGCTCTCCCGGCGCATCGCCGGCCGACTCGAGGGGTGACCGGTCGCTCGGGGGACACCCGTCGAACGTCGACCTTCAGTCGGCGGCCGCGGTCAGTCGGCGGACCTCGTCGTCACCGAGCGAGAGTTGCGAGGCCGCGAGGTTGGATTCGAGGTGGGCGGGATCGGACGTGCCCGGAATCGGGAGCATGACGGCGGACCGCTCGAGGAGCCAGGCCAGCGCGACCTGTCGTCGTGTCGCGTCGTGGCGTTCGGCGATCTCGTCGAGGAGGTCGCCGTGTTCGGCCAGATCGTCGCCGTCGATCGGGGCCCACGGGATGAAGCCGATCCCCACCTCGGCACAGATCTCGAGCACCTCCCGGCTGCCGCGGTCGTTCAGGTTGTACCGGTTCTGGACGGTCTCGATCTCGACCTGCTCACGGGCTCGATCGAGGAGTTCCGCGGAGACGTTACTGACGCCGACCGCGTCGACGAGGCCCTCGTCTTTGAGTTCCGCGAAGGTCGCGACGGAGTCCTCGAAAGGCGTGTCGTCGTCCGGCCGATGGAACTGATAGAGATCGATCGTGTCCGTCCGGAGCCGGTCGAGGGACGTGAGGACCTGATTACGGATGTAGTCCGGGTCGCCGTGGGCGAGCCACTCGCCCTCGCTGTTGCGCAGCAGGCCGGCCTTGGTCGCGATCAGGACGTCGTCGGGGTCGCCGATCGCCTCGCCGATGAGGCGCTCGCTCACCGCGGGACCGTAGGAGTCCGCCGTATCGATGAGATCGACGCCGCAGTCGACCGCGTGCTGGACGACCTCGCGTGCGGACGCCTCGTCCTCCGGCGCACCGATGATGTCCTCGCCGGTGATCCGCATCGCGCCGAACCCCAGCCGACGAACGGTCGAACCGCCGATCTCGAACGTGTCGCTCTCGTTTGTGATCGAGTTACTGCTCACGAACGGAACAACAGCCTCGTCCCCCTTGAGGGGTTGGCTTCCCCGGCTAGAACACCGGTTACCGAACGGGATGGCCGTCGCTCGACTCCAGTGACGGTATCGGACTCTCCCCCCTCGAGCCGATCGCGTGATCGTCCGGACGGCGCGCGGCTACTCGTGTCCGGCGACCGGCAGCGGCTCGTAGGGTTCCTCGAGGTAGTCGATATCCGAGTCCGACAGATCGATTTCCAGCGCCTCAACGGCGTCCTCGAGGTGTTCGACACTGGTCGTCCCGACGATCGGGGTCGTGACCCACTCCTTGTGAAGGAGCCATGCGAGCGCGATCTGTGCCATCGTGACACCGTGATCGTCGGCGAGTTCTGCGACGCGCTCGTTGACCGCGGGACCGCCGCCATCCCGATACGGGAGTTGATCGATGTACTTGTCCGTCTCGCCGCGCGTCGTCGCCTCGAGTTCGTCGTGAGGACGGGTGAGGTAGCCGCCAGCGAGCGGCGACCACGGCATCACGCCGATCCCCTCCCGGTCTGCGAACGGGAGCATCTCGCGCTCCTCCTCGCGGTAGACGAGGTTGTAGTGGTTCTGCATCGTCGCGAACCGCTCGAGGTCGAGACGGTCGCTGGTGTGGAGCGCATCCGCGAACTGATACGTCCACATCGAGGAGGCACCGATATAGCGGGTCTGCCCGCGGCGAACGGCGTCGTCGAGCGCCCGCAGCGTCTCCTCGATAGGGGTCTCGTAGTCCCAGCGGTGAATCTGGTAAAGATCGACCGTCTCCATGCCGAGCCGATCGAGCGAGTTCGCTAGTTCCTGCTCGATGGTTTTCCGGGAAAGCCCCGTCGCGTTCGGATGCGGGTCCTCCTCAGGGGGCAAGAATGCTTTCGTCGCGACGACCTGTTCGTCACGATCGTACTCTGCGAGAACGTTCCCGAGGATTTCCTCGGACTTGCCCGACGAGTAGACGTTCGCGGTGTCGAAGAAGTTGATGCCGAGGTCGATCGCCCGTTCGATGATCTCCCGTGACTCCTCCTCGTCGAGGACCCACGGTTGCCACTCGCTCGATCCGAAACTCATGCAGCCGAGACAGAGCGAACTGACCTCCATCCCGGTCGATCCAAGGGTCGTGTAGTCCATGGTTGAGACAACCTATAGTTGGGGGTCGTCTCTCATGGACTCGATGCTGTTCAGAAAGCATGTTTAAGTACCCCACCGAGCGGGAGACGGACGAGTCGAGTTCGTCCCGGTGACCGTCACTCCCTGCCGGACCGAATCCGCCCTTCTTTCCGAGAGTCGAGTACGGACGAGAAGAGTTGTCGTTCACCGCGGCGAAGGAGACTCGACATCGACGGCTGCGAGATGCCGAGTTCGTGGGCGAGGTCTTCGGTCGACGTTCGACGCGGACTGTCGTAGTAGCCACGAGCGAGCGCAAGCGTGAGCGCCTCGTGTTGACGGTCCGTTAATCCGTGCCGTGAGGGGCCCTCGATCGCGGACGGATCGGGGCTGACCGAAACGAGTTCGAGTTCGATGTCACGATCCTGACAGCAGGCTCGATAGTCGTTGAACTCCGCGTAGCTCTTGAATAGTTTGTGCTCGTACCAGCCCTTCGGCGAAATCGTGGGCGGTTCGACTGGTGCGATATCGAACCGTTCGGGATCGAAGAGGCGTGTGAGTCGGTCCTCGAGTTCGACGGTGATCTTGTAAATCGCTTCGTCGCTCGTGTGTCCGACCAGCGTCGCCGCCCTCACGTTCTCGAGCGTTGTGAGTTCCGTTTCGGAGACGTCGTCCGTGCTGTCGATCTGGACGAGGAACAACTGGACGCCGTCTCGGAGTTGGAGCCCGTGAACGCACGTTAGTTCCGTACTCCGAACCGATTCGGCGACATCGAGGAGCGGAAGCGAGGGTGACTCGAGACGGAATTCAGTCGTGATCGTCATCGGATGGGGTTTGCCTCCGTTATCGCGCGTCTCACAGGGGTAATGGCCGTCATGATCGTCGTTTCTATCACGGATTACGTCTCCGGACAGGAGTATCTTGATTTACAAGACGATGCGCATCCCCGAGGCGGCCGTCGTCTCGGACACCGACCGTCACTGGCGCTGTCCGATACCGATGCCGGCCGAGTTTGCTGCCCTCGGCTGTGCGCTACGGTTGAACCTGATCCGTCGGCCGGATCAGGACTTCGTTGATATCTACGTGGTCTGGCTGTGTCACGACGAACGTGATCGTCCGCGCGATATCAGCGGGCTCGAGCTGTCGCATCGATTGGTTGTAGTCCTCGACGTAGGACTTGACCTCGTCGTCGGGGATGTCCTCGGTGAGCGCCGTGTTGACTGCCCCCGGTTCGATAGTCGAAACGCGGAGTCCCTCTTGGGCGACGTCGCGTCGAAGCGCCCGGCCGAAGCCGGTCACGCCGGCTTTCGCCGCCATATAATGCGAACTGTTCTCCATCGCAAACCGTCCGGCAACCGAGGAGAGATTCACGACGTGTCCGCGTTCTTGCTCGAGCATCGTGGGAACGACGGCGTGGGTGAGCGTGAGCAGCCCGTCGAGATTGACATCGATGGTCGTCGTGAGGGTTTCCCGATCCGCATCCGCAATGTGTGCGAGCGGCATGTAGCCCGCGTTGTTCACGAGGATATCGATCCGACCGTATTCGTCAGTCGTCGTCTCGACCAGTTCATCGATGTCGTCGTCGTCCGTGATATCGGTCGGAACGACGAGCGCCTCCCCGTCTTCGTCCTCGATCCGGGCGGCGACTTCCTCGAGTGCGTCCTCGCGTCGGGCGGCGAGAACGACGCTCGCACCGCGCGATGCCAGCGCGGTAGCCGTTGCTTCGCCGATGCCCGAAGACGCTCCCGTAACGATCGCGACCTGCCCGTCCAGTTCAGAACCGAATGCTGTTGTCATCACCCGAACCGAGGGTCGCGACCGGTTTGGGACTGCTGTTATATGGAAAGGGTGTTTAAGTAGTCCAGTGGGCCGGACCGAGACTCTCGGGCGCGTACTCGCGTCCGGAACCGGCTCGTCAAGCAGCGATCCCCGAAGTCCGTCGGTGATCCGAACTCGATCGCCGACGAATTCCTTGTCAGCGACTCGAGACTGGTCCTATCGTCAGTATCCGGATACGGGCACATGCAGGCGATATTAGCTGGAGACCGTCTCGACGTGTTTCCGTGCGTCGAGCGCGGACGTGAGGACCTGCCGCTCCGCACGACGGAGCAGAGTCGATAGCGCGGGTTGTGAAATGCCCAACTCTTCGGCAAGCGCCTCCATCGAGGTTCGGCGTGGGCTGTCGTAGTAGCCGCGAGCGATCGCGAGCGTGAGCGCCTCGTGTTGGCGGTCGGTTAATCCGTGCCGTGACGAGTCAGCAGTTGATGAGGCGTCAGCGGTGATCGAGACGAGTTCGATGGGGATACCGTGCTCCTCACAACTCGTTCGGAACTCGGCGAACGTCTCGTAGTCTTTGAACACCTTCTTCTCGTACCAGCCCTCCGGCGTGATGGTCGTCGGCTCCAGTTGCGCCCCGTCGAACCGGTCGGGGTCGAACGCCTCCGAGATGGCGTCCGCGAGTTCGACGGTGAGTTGGTACATCCGTTTCCCGTTCGTGCGTCCGAGCGCCGTCACCTCCACGACTTCCTCGAGCGCCGCGAGGTCGTCGTCGGAGACATCGTCCGTCGAATCGATCCGGACGGTAAATATCCGAACGTCCGACTGTAGACAGAGTGCGTGTACGCACTCGACCTCGTCGGGTTGCAGTGACGCCGTAAGCTCCACAAGCGGCAGCGAGGCTGATCGGAGCCGTAATTCAGTCGTAACCGTCATTGTGGAGCGGAACGCTCCACGTACAGTTAATATTCTGGATCGGCACGCGGGCACTAGGGACTACGGCTTCGCCCACGGTGTTTTCGTGAATAACGAAACGCCCGACGGCGATGGGGACGTTCGTGAGCCGGTTCAAATCCCTCCGACTCGAGGCAGAAACACTGCCGAAATCAGCTGCTGTATGGCCGCTACGTGACGAATTGGAGAAGGATGCGCCTCCCGAATTCTGAATTACGCCTAAGAACCTGCTCGCTTCGCTCGCGGGGACAGGGACAGCCCGATCTTCAGTCGAGTGCGTGCCATGCTGGTCGGGTGTTTCGGTGATTGAAATGAGTCAGGAACTCCGACCCATCTCACCGGAACGCGCAAAGGAAATGTACCTCAACGCTCGCAAGCGCGAGGTGTCCCAATCGACTCTCGACGGCTACCACTATCGACTGAAGCACTTCATTCGATGTGCAACGAGGTAGGCTGACGTTGACAACATGAACGACCTCACCGGGCGGAAGCTCCAAGAGTTCCAAACGTGGCGGCGCGACGACGGGGAGCTTAAGCCCGTCACCGACCCGAAACTGGTACCGCGCTCAAGAACGGGAAGGAGGGTGAACGAATCATCGTGTTGAGTGGCACCGTCTGTAGCGCCATGGATGGCTACATCGAACATAACCGACCAGATACGCGGGGCGACTCCGGCCGAAAGCCTCTCGTCACCAGTCAGTACAGTCGTCTCTCACGGGAGACGGTCTACAAAGTCACTCGACCGTGCTACGACGGAGTAGACTGTCCACATAATCGTGATCCGGATACCTGTGAGGGAACCCACGACAACGGCTACAGCAAGTGTCCAGTGAACGTCTCTTCCCACGATATTCGACGTGAAAGTTCACGCACCATCTTTCCGAAGATGCGCCTGAAAAGGTCGTGAGCGACTGCATGAACGTGGGTTCGGACGTACTTGATAAGCACTACGACAAGCGGAGTGAGAAACAGAACAATGATGACGACAGCGACCAGTCGGACGTAGAGATTCTGGACCACGAGTTCTACGACGAGGGATTTCAGTCCAGTGTCCGTGGCACTGCTGTCAACAACGCTGACCGGGAACTCTCTTACGTCGAAGCGACCGCAACGTTCCTCGACGCCGATGGAACGCAGATCGGTGAAGGACCCGACAACGTGAACGATCTCGCGGCTGGTCGTGAATGGGAGTTCGACTGTATGTACACGAGTCAAGACGCGAGCCGTATCGAAGAATACGAAGTCGAAGTCTCGCTCGGGTTCTGACCACCCATTTTTTCAGGTGCCAATCACGAGTAGGTGTATGACTGAACAGCCCGAATCAGGTGAATTACTGGTAGGATCGTACCTTCGGTTGATAGAGGGGTGTGAGTTGGTGATGTACAATCAACGGTCGCAGGAGCAAGGCGACCAACTCGAGATCGACGTGATTGGTGTAGAGAATACCGACGAGGGTGAGCAAATCATCTACACCTGCGAGGTTGTGACGCATATCGACGGACTTCACTACTCGGGGACGCCTGCCACCAACCGGTGGGCAGAGTACGGGAACGAAGACTACCAGCACACCCTCGAACGGCTCTGGCAGAAGTTCACTGCTGATCAAGAGTACGTCACCGACCTATTCGACGCCGATTCCTACGTGTTCCAGTTCTGGTCGCCCGTCGTGCGCGGAGACCGTGACGAGAAATTCTTGCTAACAGGCTTGTACGATCTGGCCGACGAGTTCGAAGAGAAACGGGACGCAGAACTCGAACTCGTAATCAACGAAGAGTACACCGAGCGCATAGAGGAACTGCGCGAGCGAGCGGGGCAGACCGAGAAGGACTACGGCGAACTCGGATTCCGTATCCTACAGATTCTCGAACACCTCCGGTGAGCGGGCGCGAGACAACCTTCTCACTCACCACTATTGAATCCAAATCACGCGAAAACGACACTCGTAGCCGACGATACTCCACAATTCATCCCGTAACAAGGGAAGGAATGAAGATGCCTCGGCACGTACAATGTAATGAAACGCCCGACGGCGAAGGGTGCGTTCGTGAGCCGGTTCAAATCTCTCCGGAAATCGCGGGGGCAACACTGCCGAAATCCACCGCTGTACGGTCAATCTGCAACGAACCGCAAAAGGATGCCGCCTCCCGGATTTGAACCGGGGACAGCTCGATCTTCAGTCGAGTGCTCTCCCAGTCTGAGCTAAGGCGGCCTACCCCATTCTCCGTCCAGGGTATAAAAAAGGATTTCGAATCGGAATCGGTGTTCCACGCCACTTACAGGAGACCCGATACCGGTTCGACGGTCCGAGTAAGTGTCGGGAAACCGAGTAACGTGAACGATACGGGATTTCTATACGTGATTACCCGGCGTCTGTTGGAATTTCGGATATTCAAGACACCCTTTTCAGCACTGGGGAGTAATATCGTGTTATGGCAGCCCTTACCTCGAGTCAGGAGGCCCGAGAACTCGACGCCAACACCATCCTCGAGCTGTTGGCGAACCGCCGCCGTCGCTACCTCCTCTATGCGTTGCGCGGACACGACGAGCCGATCGAACTCTCGACGCTGGCGGAGACGGTCGCGGGTTGGGAACACGACGTGCCGCCCGACGAAGTCGCGAAGAACGAATACAAGAGCGTCTACGTCTCATCGGTCCAGTGTCACGTCCCGAAACTGGACGATGCAGGCGTCGTCGACCACGACGAGGACAACCATACCGTCGTCCTCGCGGACAACTTCGAACAGCTCGAGCCGTACCTCCGGATCGTCGTCGAGGACGAGCCGGAGAACTCGACGCTGCACGCCGCGCTCCAGACCGAGTCCGGGGATGGCCTCCTCGGCCAGATCCGCGAAAACGTCGCGCGACTCAAGCAGTGACCGGTCCGGGTTGATCTCGGGTCGAGAGGAACATGGATTCGGCCGACTCGAGGGGACTACCGCGGTCGTTCGTCGGACTGAGGCGACGACATCCTGCCGGTTCGAACCACGGTCACAGCGAAGCGGTTCCCTGATTCGGACCGTCTTTTCGTCACACTGCCGGTGCTCACGAAATCGTTCGCGCCAGCAATAGTGGGCTCGGGCGGGTTCGAACCACCGACCTCGGCCTTGTAAAGGCCGCGTCATGACCAGCTAGACCACGAGCCCGCATCCGCAACGAGTGGGTCCGTCCGAATAACCTTTACTCTCTCGTCGTGCAGGACATCTGCATGGCAGTCGAGTACGTATTGCGGGGTCTACTCGTGATCGCCGGTCTTTCTCTCGTCGGCCTGCTTCTCGTTCAGGTGGGGCTCGTCTCGGCTCCGTGGGCTCCTGACAGCGGTGAGGTCCGTGTTTTCGATGGCGGGGGCGACGGGAAGACGACTGCGGACGGTGGCGGTAACCGCATCCCCAAAGCCGTCGTCGACGTGGCGGTCGCGGACTCCGGTGTCGAGCGGTACACCGGGTTGAGCGACCACGACTCGCTCGAGCCGGGTAATGGCATGTTGTTCGTCCACGACGAGGAACGGGAACAGACCTACGTGATGCGCGGGATGGACTTCGATATCGACATCGTCTTCATCGACGCGGATCGCGAGATCACGACGATTCACCACGCCCGCGCGCCCGGTCCCGACGAGGACGGGGAAGAGCTCAGATACACCGGGCGCGGAAAGTGGGTCCTCGAAGTACCACGCGGCTACGCGAACGAGACCGGCATCGAAGTCGGGGACGAGGTCGACATTGACCTCGAGAATCGGGGCGGTATTATCGGGAGCGGCTCCGAGACGCTCACGCAGGCCGTCACGAGGGCGGAACACGAGCCGATCGTGCCGGTAGCGGTCGCCGCCGAGCATGGGTCGGTGCGTCGATAATCCTTATTGCCGGCGACCCCTGAGCACGGCCAATGAATAGCGCCGAGCCGGACGCGGACGATCCGTTCGAGGAACAGCGCGAAGAGGTCGAGAATCCGATGAAGCGGCTGTTCCTCGAGTACGGGTCGAACTACACGGGTGCTGCAGTCATCGGCATCATTGCGAGTTTCTTCGCACGGATTCTGGACCTGCTCCCGGCGCTCATGCTGGGGGTCGCGATCGACGCCGTGATCCGTCAGGAGATCCCGTACGCGGAGGCGTTCCCAGTCGGCGGGGGGCTCGTCGCGTCCGCCGTCCCCGAGGGACGGCTGGCGCAGTTCTGGCTGACGATCGGGATCATCGCGAGTGCCTTCCTCCTCTCGGCGGGTTTTCACTGGACCCGAAACTGGGGGTTCAACACCTTCGCTCAGAACGTCCAACACGACATCCGGACCGATACCTACGACGAGATGCAGCGCCTCGATATGGGCTTTTTCGCCGACAAGCAGACCGGCGAGATGATGTCGATCCTCTCGAACGACGTCAACCGCCTCGAGAAGTTCCTCAACGACGGGCTGAACTCCCTGTTTCGGCTGCTCGTGATGGTGCTCGGTATCGGCGGGCTGCTGGTCGCGATCAACTGGCAACTCGCGCTGGTCGCCCTGCTCCCGGTGCCGTTAATCGCCGCCTTCACGTACCTGTTCATCCAGACGATCCAGCCCAAGTACGCACAGGTCCGCTCAACCGTCGGTAAGGTCAACTCCCGACTCGAGAACAACCTCGGCGGGATTCAGGTCATCAAGTCCAGTACGACCGAAGCATACGAGTCCGACCGCGTCGAAGCCGTCTCCAAGGAGTACTTCGACGCCAACTGGGGGGCCATTCGGACGCGAATCAAGTTCTTCCCCGGCCTGCGCGTGCTCGCGGGGATCGGCTTCGTCGTTACCTTCCTCGTCGGCGGGCTCTGGGTCATCGAGGGGCCACCGGGCCCGTTCTCGGGCGACCTCAGCACCGGCATGTTCGTCGTCTTCATCCTCTACACCCAGCGATTCATCTGGCCCATGGCGCAGTTCGGCCAGATCATCAATATGTACCAGCGGGCTCGCGCCTCGAGCGCCCGCATCTTCGGGCTGATGGACGAGCCCAACCGGGTCGGCGAGGAGCCTGACGCCCCCGATCTCGAGGTGACCGAGGGCCGCGTCGAGTACGACGACGTGTCCTTCGGGTACGGCGAGGGGGAGACCCGGCGCGCCGCCGCTCAGTCGGACGGCGACCGCCGTGAGTCGGGAGACGGCGAGACGATCCTCGAGAATATCGATTTCACCGTGGAGGGCGGCGAAACGCTCGCGCTGGTCGGCCCCACCGGGGCCGGCAAGTCGACGGTCCTCAAACTCCTCTTGCGGATGTACGACGTCGACAAGGGGGAGATCCGGGTCGACGGCCAACGGATTCGGGACGTGACCCTCGAGAGCCTGCGCGAATCGTTGGGCTACGTCAGCCAGGACACGTTCCTCTTCTACGGGAGCGTCGAGGAGAACATCACGTACGGGGCCTTCGACGCGGACCGCGAGGACGTGATCGAGGCCGCGAAGATGGCCGAGGCCCACGAGTTCATCCGAAACCTCCCCGAGGGTTACGACACCGAAGTCGGCGAACGGGGCGTCAAGCTCTCGGGCGGCCAGCGCCAGCGGATCTCCATCGCCCGCGCGATCCTCAAAGATCCCGACATCCTCGTCTTGGACGAGGCCACCAGCGACGTCGATACCGAGACGGAAATGCTCATCCAGCGCTCGATCGACGACCTCGCCGAGGATCGAACCACGTTCGCCATCGCCCACCGGCTCTCGACGATCAAGGACGCCGATCAGGTCCTCGTTCTCGAGGGCGGCGAGATCGTCGAGCGGGGGACCCACGACGAACTGCTCGCGAACGGCGGACTCTACTCGCATCTCTGGGGCGTGCAGGCCGGCGAGATCGACGAGCTTCCCGCGGAGTTCATCGAGCGCGCCCAGCGCAGGCAGGCGCGGACCGAAGTCGGCGACGACGACTGACGAGTGCTGCGATCGACGCCGCGGTCGATGTCTCCGACCAGCGGCCTAAAACGATTCCTGCTCTCCTTGGTCGTCTTGCCCCGGTCCGCCCTCGTCCTGCCGCTCTTCGCCCGCTGCGGGCGGCGTGCGGTCGCTGTAGTTCTTCCGTCCGATCGCCTCGTCGCCGACCATATTCATGATCGCCTGCTCGACCGCACCGTAATCCCGATACTCGTCTTCGCCCAGCGGCCCGATGAGATCCGCGAGCGTCGTGGTATTGCCGCTCATCTCGACCGTTTCGTCGCCGTGTTTCTCGAGCAACTCGTCGTGGCCGATGGGATACTCCTCGCGCTCCAGCGTCTCCCGTAGCTCGCCGAGTTCGACGCCGCGTTCGCGGCTATCGTCGGACATACGTACGCGAAGGGGTCGGCGACGCAAACGGGTTCGGCCTGCGTTCGCCGTGACACCGCTGCAAGCGGCGCTGGACGACCATTCGCACGCGCGACAAGGCGAGTGCCGGCAGTGTCGACAGGAAGCCGAGAAGGGCAGCCGAAACGAGCAGTTTCGACGGCCCGCTCGAGACGCCGATCCCGACGACGGCGGCGATGGAAACGACCGCGACCAGCAGCGCCACCGGCTTTAGTCGGCGTCGGTCGACGGCCGTCGACCCGAGCGGTGGTGTCGACTGCTCGAGGGTCCAGCCTGCGAGCGCGCCGGCCGCGAGCGCCGCGTACGCGACGGCACTGTCCGCACGGCCGCTGGCGACCATCGCCGCGCCGGCGAGTCCCAATGCGAGTGCGAACGCGGTTGCCGTTCGATCGAACGGCGACCGCTCGAGGAGCCACCGCACGCCGGCGAGATAACACCACCCGACGACGACGCCTGCGACCACATCGAGCGGGTAGTGGACGCCGAGCACGAGCCGCGTGAGACAGACGGCGGTGACGATCACACCGGCCCCCGCGAGACGGAGGCGTCGCGTCCCCGTCTCGAACACCATCGCGAACAGCCCGTAGGTGACGGTCGCACCGACCGCGTGACCGCTCGGGAAGCCGTAGCCGCCGGCGCTCGCGCTCGAGCGGGACACCGAGCGGATCGGCGACGGAAAGACGGTCGACTCGACCGTCGCGAGTTCGGGACGCGGTAAGGAAAAGAGGTGCTTCAGCGCCGTCATCGTCGCCAGGCCGCCGACGATAACGGCGAGGAACCAGGGTCCGTCGGGCCGTCGAGAGGGCCGGCCGGTCCCGAACTGCCGGCCGCGCTGCCCCGTCCGTCGCCACGCGATCGCCCACGACGCGCCGATGCCGAGCGCGAGCAACAGCAGGCCGTCGCCGAGTCGAGTGACGGCCGCGGCAACGGCCACACCCCACTGCGGGACGAAGTCGCGAATCGACTCGAGAAGGGCAGCGCCGCGGTTCATACGGCCCCTCTTCGACGGTAGCGTGGATAACGCTCGGGCGGGAACATGCAGGGTCCGTGGGTCCGGGGAGCGAGACCGGGGCGTGTCGACCACCGCGGGTTTCATGCCGACACGGTCGGCATACTCCGGTATGGACCTCACAACGGCGACGTGGACGGACGTTCGGGACCTCGAGACGGACCTTGCGGTCGTCCCCGTCGGAAGCACGGAACAACACGGCCCCCACGCGCCTCTCGGGACGGACGTGCTGACCGCCGAAGCGATCGCCGACGCCGGGATCGAGCGGGTCGACCGGGAGGTCGTGCGTGCGCCGGCGATTCCGGTCGGGATCGCCGAGGAGCACCGGCAGTTCCCCGGAACGATGTGGGTCTCCGAGGATACGTTCCGCGACTACGTCGGCGAGGCCGTCGACAGCCTCGCTCACCACGGGTTCGATCGGGTCGTCCTCGTCAACGGCCACGGCGGCAACGTCGATGCCCTCCGTGAGGTGGGCGGCCGGCTCACGCGAGCCGGCGACGCGTACGCCGTCCCCTTCACCTGGTTCGAAGCCGTCGGCGAGCACAGCGACGAGATGGGCCACGGCGGCCCCCTCGAGACGGGACTCCTGCGACACCTCGAGCCGGCATTGATCCGCGAGGACCGGATCGAAGCGGCTCGAGCCGGCGGAGCCGACGGCTGGGGCGACTGGACGAGCTACGTCAACATGGCCTACGACGCGGCGGAGTTTACGGAAAACGGAGTCGTCGGCGATCCGGACGACGGTGACGCCAAGCGGGGTGCAGAACTGTTCGAGTTAGCGGCGGACGCGCTGGCTCGGCTGCTCGAGGCGGTCGCCGAGCGCGATGTCTCGCGGCCCGAGCGCCGGTAGGGGGTGCAGGCGAGCGGTCCGTCGGCGGCGGGAAGCGGTTACTCCTCGTCTTCGTCCGCATCCGTGTCGGCGTCCGCTGGCTCGTCGTCGGTCGCCGCGGGACCGGCATCCTGCAGCGTTCCGCGAAGGGCCGGAACCGTCGACGTGAGTTCGCCGACCTGGTCGCCGGCCGCGGAAATATCCGTGACGGCTGCTTCGAGGGCTTCGATTTCCGCCTCGAGATCGGCGGCGTCGTCGAAGGCGTCGGCGCGTTGGCCCATGGTGAACCACTTCTTCGCATCGCGGAGGTTCTCCTCGGCGTCGCCCGCCTCGAGCGCCGAGTTGAGTCCGTTGAGCACACCCAGCACGTTGTCGGCGTCGGTCTCCCAGATATCGTCGGCGTCGGGCAGCGCCGCCCAGGCCGCCTCGAGCGAGGTTTCGACGTCCTCGCGCATCTCGTTGGCCGCTTCGCCGAACAGTTCCTCGTCGTCGCCGAGCGTGGCTTGGCTCATGTCATCGTCTTTGCGGGCACTATGGTTAAAAGATAGCCCGAAAGTGAAAGTGAAATCGGTCGGAAGCGGACCGATATCGGCCAAACGGTAGTGGCGTTTCGAAAGGAACGACCTCGAACAGAATGGTCTTATTCCTGCCAGGTCCGTCCGCTGTTAGCATGCGTCGGACCGGTAACGAGGTGCTACAACGCAGTTACGGATCGGACCCGATCTCCCGATACTGGTCTCGAGTGACGGTATACCGGTGTCTGTCGGCGTGGTCGATCGCCGCGACCTCGAGATCGATCACGGTCAAGCAGAGCCTCGTGACTGCTCGAAGGCTCGAGTTCGATTTCGGTAAGAGCGAAGCTTACTCCCGACTCCGAACCGACTCGAGTCGCATCAACGGATAGCCGTCCTCCATTTCCATCCGGGTGACGACCTCACAGCCCTCGTAGTCGACGACGATCTCGACCTCGAGAAAGCGGCCCGTCAGTTCGGTGTAGTCGGCCGTCGACTCGGCGAGCGCGGCCTCGAGTTCGTCGGTACGGACGTCGACGGTGACCTCGCGACAGTGGGGCTGATTCTCGATCGAGTCCGCCATCGCCGCCGCGAGGCTCGGAGCAGTATCGGGCGAGACCGGTGTGCCGGCGAACTGGTGGTAGAGCGAGCCGAACTTGATGCCGGCCTCGAAACAGGCGGCCTCGGCATCCGTCGGTGCCGTGTCCGTGGACATGGACGGACACTCGAGTGCGGCGTGCAAGGGGATTGCGATGGCCGTCGGCCTCTCGGAGCGTCAGCTACGGCTACAGTTTCGAGGATGGACGCCGTTCCCGGCGCGGAAGACGATCCTTATTCGTGGCCCGCGACCGGCAGCGGCTCGTAGGGCTCCTCGAGATACTCCATGTCGGAACTCGAGAGGTCGATCTCGAGGGCTTCGACGGCGTCCTCTAAGTGTTCGACGCTGGTCGTCCCGACGATGGGGGCGTCGACCCAGTCCTTGTGGAGGAGCCAGGCGAGGGAGAGTTGCCCCATCGAGACGCCCTTGTCGGCGGCGAGTTCCTGAATCCGTTCGTTGATCTCCGTGCCGCCACCCTGCAGGTACGACATCTGTTCGAGGTACTGGTCGGTTCGGCCGCGCGTCGTGGCTTCGATCTCCTCGTGGGGCCGGGTTGCGACGCCGCGGGCCAGCGGCGACCACGGGATGACACCGATGTCTTCCCGCTCGCACAGGGGTAACATCTCCCGCTCTTCCTCCCGGTAGAAGAGGTTGTAGTGGTTTTGCATCGTCACGAACCGCTCGAGGCCCAGCGCGTCGCTGGTGTGGAGCGCATCTGCGAACTGGTGAGCCCACATCGACGACGTGCCGACGTACCGCACCTGTCCGCGACGGACCGCATCGTCGAGCGCGCGAAGGGTCTCGTCGATCGGCGTGTCGTAGTCCCAGCGGTGTGTCTGATAGAGATCGATCGTGTCCATGCCCAGTCGGTCGAGGCTCGCCTCGAGTTCCTGCTCGATGGCTTTGCGGGAGAGCCCGCTCGCGTTCGGATTCTCCGGGTTCATGTCACCGAAGACCTTCGTCGCGACGACATGCGAATCGCGGTCGTAGCCGTCGAGGGCCTCGCCCAGAATCGCTTCGGATTCGCCCGTCGAGTAAACGTTCGCAGTGTCGAAGAAATTGATCCCGAGATCGATCGCGCGCTCGATGAGTGCTTTGCTGTCCTCGGGCTCGAGCATCCATTCCTGGCCGGTCCCGAAACTCATACCGCCGAGGCAAATCCGGCTGACAGTCATCCCAGTCGATCCGAGCGTGGTGTACTCCATGGCTGGGAATGTGACCGCCGACGACAAAACGTCGTGGCTCGTCGGAATCGGTTGCCGGCTCTCGAGGGGAACACGGGAACGAGGTCCGATCGCGACCGATCAGGCGTCCGGTTCGGCGACCCGCTCCTCGCCGTCGTAGTACGCGGAGTTGTCCTCCGGGTCGTAGCCCAGGGCCTCGCGGGCGCGCTCTATCGAGTAGTACTTCCGGTCGTTGTCGGAGATGCCGTAAACGATCTCGTACCCGTAATCGGCGCGGATACAGCGATCGAACAGGTGCGCACAGTCCCGGTATGAGAGCCACATCGCTTGCCCGCGCTCGTAGTCGATCGGCGGATGGCCTTCGGTGAGGTTGCCGATGCGGACGCAGGCGACCGAGAGGTCGTGTTCGTCGTGATAGTACCGGCCGAGGGTCTCGCCGGCGGCCTTCGAGACCCCGTAGAGGTTGCTCGGGCGGGGGAGTTCGGTGCCGTCGAGCAGATAGTCGTCGTGCTCGCGGTACAGCTCGGGCGTGCGCGCGTCGGTCTCGTAGTTGCCGACGGCGTGGTTCGACGAGGCGAAGACGACGCTCTCGACGCCCGCGTCGACGGCCGCCTCGAAAACGGTCTGTGTGCCGTCGATGTTGTTGGTCAGCACGCTATCCCACGGCGCTTCGGGGCGCGGGTCGCCCGCGAGATGGATCACGACATCGATCCCGTCCATCGCCTCGCGGACGGCATTGTCGTCGGTGATGTCCGCGACGACGAACTCGCCCGGCTGGTCGTCGGTCGGCGGATTTCGATCCAGTAATCGCCACTCGTGGTCATCAGCGAGGCCGCCGAGGATGGCCTCTCCGACCCGCCCCGCAGCCCCCGTAAGCAGGACTGACTGTGCCATTCGTTCGGTGGAAGGGAAAGCGTCGATAAGTACCATGCGGTTCGGCGGACGTACGGCCAACCGTGGCACTCGTCGCTCGAGACCCGTGGAAACCCGTTCAGAACAGTCCCTTCACGTCCTCCTCGCGCGCCCGCCGCCTGCCGACGTGATCGGTGAGCCGCTGATAGACGATCCCGCGATTCTCGTCCTCGCGGACGAAATCGAACAGCAGCGTGATGAACGTGCTGTCGTCCGCGCCGGCCTCGAGATCCTGGCGTGCGTACGTGCGCGCTCGGTCGACCGGCTCCTCGTCGTAGCCGAACGCCTCGGCGAGCACGACGGCGGCGAGCGCCGTCGGCTCGAACCCGAGCGTCGACAGCGTCGGGAGCGTGCCTTCGTGTTCGATTCGAACTGGCACCCTGCGTTCGAGGATCTCGGGATCGGCCGCGAGCCGTGCGAGAAACGAACGAACCGGCGCGAGTCGGAGATCGCGATAGTCAGCCGGTAGATTCGCGAGGTACCCGCCGCCGCTCGCCGCGAGCCCGACGGCCCCCTCCCAGTTCCCCTCCCGGGCGTGATAGACCGCGCCGCTGTACTGAATCAGGCCGTGGAGCAGTCGCTCGTCGTCGCTCCCCGACTCGAGATCGAGCCAGCGGTCCTCCCAAGCGTCGTGGGCGGCGTGGTAGTGGCCGTCGTTGAAGACGGCAACGCCGGCCCGGAGCCGATCGCGCATAGTCGTCGTTAGGGCTCGAGACTGGAGAACGTGACGGAGACGGAGACCGCCGGCAGGACCCTCGGCCGTCGCGGTCGGAGCCACACCGAGCCCACCCCGGCCGCTGCCGATCGACGGGGGGTCCGCCTCCGGCATGGGGGACGGACGATGCGCGGCGGAACTACGCGTCGAACCCGTCCTCGAATCGGAAGACGCCGTTTCGCTGGAGTACCTCCCCGTCGACCTCGAGGACGGACTCCTCGCTTACGTCAGTGATCAGATCGACGTGAACGGCCGACTCGTTGCCCGACTCGCCGTCGGGGAGACAGGCGTCGTAGGCTCGCCCGAGCGCCAGATGAACGGTCTCGCCCATCTTCTCGTCGAAGAGGATATTGTCCGTGTAGCGGTCGATTCCGCGATTCATTCCGATGCCGACCTCACCCAGTCGACGTGCACCCGCGTCGGTCTCGAGGATGTCGTCGATGACATCTCCACCCTGCGCGGCGTCGTAGTCGACGACCTCGCCGTCGTCGAACTCGAGGCGGACGTTCCTGACGGACTCGCCCCGGATCGTCATCGGCACGTCGAAGGTCACCTCGCCCTCGGTCGCGTCGGGCGCGGTGAAGACCTCGCCGCTGGGGAGATTGTGCGAGTCGTACGCCACCGACGCGGCGCTGTTGACCGCCGTCCGCCCTTCGATGTTCATGGTGAGATCGGTGCCCCTCGAGACCAGCCGCAGTTCGGAGCCGGCATCGAGGGCCTCCTTCAACTGGGCCATCTCGTCGGCCAGCGACTCCCAGTCCCGCAGGATCGCCTCGTAGGCGAAGTCCCGATACTCCTCGTAGGCCATGTTCGCCTGCTGGGCGAGCGATCGCGTCGGATGGACCGTCGAGACCCAGCGGGTCCCCAGTCGCCGCTCACGAATCTCGGTTCGCGCCTCGTTGTAGGCTCGGCGCTGCTCGCCGGGAACGTCGGCCATCGCGCTCGTGTTCCGGCCCCCACCAAGCGAGAGGTAGACGTCGGCGTTCTCGACGACGGCGAGTTCGTGGGCCGGGCTCTCGTCGAAGTCGCCGTCGTGTGCCCGGAGGTAAGCGCGGGTGATCTCGCCCGAGCCGTAGGTCGCGAGGAGGTTCGCCCCCCTATCACCGAGTTTCTCGGCGACGGCGACCGCCAGTTCGTGGGCGGCGGGTCCCACCGAGAGGACCACGTCATCGCCCGCTTCGACTCGAGCGCTCCAGTCGACCAACACGGCGGCGTGTTCGCGCACGCGTTCGTCCATATTCAACCCTCTCGAGCGGGCTACTAAACGCTCCCCGTTCGAACCGAAACCCCCAGGGCGGCTATGCGGAGAGTGGCTGCGAACCGTGGGCGCTTAGGCGGTACTGGCGTCCTCGGCCGATCCCTCCTTGCGCGAGCGCACGAGCGAGACGATAGCGTAGACGATCGGCGTGTCCAGAACGGCGATCGCGAGTTTCAGCAGGTACTGGCCGACGATCAACGAGAGCAAGAGGTCGGGCTCGAGGACCGCACCGACGCCGAGGACAGCGGGTGCGACGGCGAACGCCACCGTGACGAAGATGACGGTGTCGATCGCCTGACTGCTCGCCGTCGAGGCGATGTTACGGAGCCAAAGTTTCTCGGGGCCGGTGGACTCCCGAATGCGGTGGAAGACGATCACGTCCCAGTTCTGGCTGACGACGTACGCGAGCAGGCTCCCGATGACGATGTTCGTCGACGCCCCCAGGGCCGTCTCGAACGCGCCGGGATCGACACTCGTGGGGGCCGCCGGCGCGGCGATCGTCGACCAGACGAGCGCGAGAACGACGAAGTTCAGCACGAAGCCGACGTTGACGACGATCTGTCCCGCACGACGCCCGTAGAGTTCGGTATAACAGTCGCTCGCGAGGAACGTCAGCGCGTACGCGAGCGCGGCACCGGGTAACGCGAGTTGCGCCCCCGTGATCGGCAGCGCAACGGGAAGTTCGAACGCGAGCACCTTCGAGGCGGTCAACTGTGCAGTCACGAGCGCCGTCACGAAGAGACCGATCAGCGCGACCTGTGCGATCGTCGGCCCGTGACGGGTCTGTGTCTGACTCATAGGACGGCGTATCCACCGAATCCACCTAAACGGTGCTATTCACGGAGTACTCGAGTATGGACGGGATCGGATTCGAGTCCGTTCGACCATCCCAGTCGAAAGCCTGCCGAACAGACCACGGTGAGTTCGACCCCGACTCTGGACGAACAGTCGGTTCGGATCGCCCCGGACCGGGCCGGATCGACTGCGTTCGTCGACCCCTTCCGTTAGCAAGTGACCCCATCAGCACGCCCCAGACGACCGTTCCGGCACAGAGCGCCCTCCTACTGACCTTCTCGAGAGTTAACTCATCAGTGGGCAGTGAAAACCGAGGGGCCGGTTCTCGAGCGATATGGCGTCCGATCGTCGTCTTTCGGCACTAATTATTTTTGTTTCGACACACGACCTATAACACAACTGTTATACGTGTCCCGGGCCTCGATTGAATTGCAATGGCGAAAGGAAACGTTGATTTCTTCAACGACACAGGCGGCTACGGTTTCATTGAGACGGACGACGCGGACGATGACGTTTTCTTCCACATGGAAGACGTTGGCGGTCCGGACCTCGAAGAAGGCACAGACATCGAATTCGATATCGAACAGGCCCCCAAAGGCCCCCGCGCCACCAACGTCACCCGCCTGTAATACGGCTTTTTACGTTCGGTAACGGGTTTCACACTTCGAATATCATTCTTCGCAATCCAACTCGACAACCAGCGGACGCTATCGCCGACCGGCCGCTCGGCCCGAACCCGCTGTCCCAGTGAGGGGTCCCACTCGATCGTCGATCACCATCACTGGAGCACAACAACCGGGTTCTAGCAGCGGACGGATGCCGTCGTAGCCTGCTCATCACGGACACCTGCTCGCATGACAGCGCCGTGATCAGCGTGTTGATCGTTTCACCGTCCGAGATTTTCGGCTGTGACACCGGATTGGAACTAAACGGCCGGCTGTAGGACGTGGTTACTAGACGAAAGGACGGACAGTACTACGAATGACTCAGTTAGCTCCGTTGAACGTATTCGAACCGGTTGATACGAAATCGATAACAAATAGTCGGGTTCCCGTCCGTCCACCCGAATACAAAATGGACGATCTGACTGGGTTTCAACGCGACCTGCTGTACGTGATCGCAGGGGCCGATCAACCGTCGGGGCAGGACGTAAAGGACGAGGTCGAAACGTATTACAACAGCGAAATCAACCACGGGCGATTGTACCCCAATCTCGATACGCTCGTCAACAAAGACCTCGTCGAGAAGGGGCAACTCGACCGGCGCACTAACTACTACGAGATCAGTGACCGCGGCCACCAGACCATCGAACAGCGCCGGGAGTGGGAACAACAGTATATCGACAGGTAACTCGGTTTTACCCCATACACACGCGCTCGAACTCACGTACCCGACGGGATCGCGGCTCATCCACCGCCACACAGCCACGCTTCGCCCGCGCCGATCCCAGTCCGACCGGCAGACAGCAACTCAGTCTGGAAACACCACACCGGTCGTCGACGAGACGGCCCGCGGCCACAGCCAGTGCTTCCGAGTCACGTTCTCCTCATCACGACACCGACGGAAACCGGTCTGTCCGTCGCGACTCCAGTGCGGAACGGCGACGCGGCTCGTGTGCTCACCCGATCGAACGCCAGTGTTCCACTCGCGACAGTCGCCTCGAGACCACACCTGCCCCCGAACTCGCCTTGAAACCCAGAACTACTTACGTCGGGAGAGTCGTTGATTCACTAACCGAAACAGGCGCTGTCCCTGGCACAGTTGGGACTGAGCCGTCGATTCGACCCACCGAGGACGTGATCGAAGCCGGCTCACGTTGCAGGACGCAGCTCCCAGTAGCCATTCCGGCTGCACGACTGTCCACAGGACTGCTATGATCGGCCCTACCAATGGACATTGAAATTGCGACAATTGGCGGCTACGAGGAAGTCGGCCGACAGATGACAGCTGTCCGCGCCGGTGACGACATCGTGATCTTCGACATGGGACTCAACCTCTCGAAGGTACTCATTCACGACAACATCCGAACCGAAGGCATGCACAGTCTCGACCTGATCGATATGGGCGCGATCCCCGACGACCGGGTCATGAGCGACCTCGAAGGGGATGTCAAAGCGATCGTCCCCACCCACGGCCACTTGGACCACATCGGTGCGATCAGTAAACTCGCACACCGGTACGACGCACCCATCGTCGCGACACCGTTCACCATCGAACTGGTCAAAGGCGAACTCGAGGAGGAAGGGAAGTTCAACACCGACAACGACCTCGTCAAGATGGAAGCCGGCGAGACGATGTCGATCGGCGACTCCGGCGCGGTCGACCTCGAGTTCGTCAACGTGACGCACTCGATCGTCCAGGCCATCAATCCCGTTCTCCACACCCCCGAAGGCGCAGTTGTCTACGGACTCGACAAACGGATGGACCACACGCCCGTCATCGGCGACCCGATCGACATGGAGCGGTTCCGCGAGATCGGTCGCGAGGGCAATGGCGTCCTCTGCTACATCGAAGACTGTACCAACGCGAACAAGAAAGGACGCACGCCCTCCGAGACCGTCGCCCGGGAACACCTGCGCGACGCCCTCTACAGCATGGAGGACTACGATGGCGGCATCGTCGCTACGACCTTCTCGAGTCATATCGCTCGCGTCAAGTCACTCATCGAGTTCGCCCGCGACATCGGTCGCGAACCGATTCTCCTCGGCCGCTCGATGGAGACCTACTCCGGAACCGCAAAACGGATCGGGATCGACTTCCCCTCCGACGTCGAGATGGTCGGCTATCGCCAATCCATCGAGCAGACCTTCGAGCGAATCATGAACGAGGGGAAAGAGAACTTCCTTCCCGTCGTCACCGGTCATCAAGGTGAACCTCGAGCAACGCTTACGCGAATGGGCCGTGGCGAAACACCGTACCAGCTCGAGGACGGTGACAAAGTCGTCTTCTCCGCGCGGGTCATTCCGGAGCCGACGAACGAAGGCCAGCGCTATCAGGCCGAAAAGCTACTCCGCATGCAGGGTGCACGCATCTATGACGACATTCACGTGTCCGGTCACCTCTGTCAGGAGGGCCACTACGAGATGCTCGATGCACTACAGCCCGAGCACATCATCCCGGCCCACCAGGACATGAGCGGATTCTCGGGGTACGTCGAACTGGCATCCAACCGCGGCTACACGCTCGGCCGCGATCTCCACGTTACCTCGAACGGGAACGTCATCGAACTAGTCTAAGCCGACGCGACTACGGTTTTTTGGCTCGCTCTCGAGTAGCAGGCGATGGTATCGCAGTCGTAAAATAAATACAAAACCCCACACAGCAGGTGCTGTGTGGGGAGGAAATATGAATGGAAGCGGCGAAACGGATTTCCCAGAGGGTCGCCCACTCCAGTACTGACCGTAACGTAGGCGAGCTTATCTTCCGTGTTCGGGATGGGTACGGGAGGCACCTCGCCACTGTGGCCGCTGTAATGCCGATCGGCGGAATCGAACCGCCGCAAGACCACGATCGGTAACCGTCGACCGAATTGGTCGATATGAGTGGTGGCGGCGAAACGAAGTTCCCAGAGGGTCGCCCACTCCAGTACTAACCGTAACGCAGGCGAGCTTATCTTCCGTGTTCGGNTGGTGGCGGCGAAACGAAGTTCCCAGAGGGTCGCCCACTCCAGTACTAACCGTAACGCAGGCGAGCTTATCTTCCGTGTTCGGGATGGGTACGGGAGTCACCTCGCCGCTATGGCCGCCGTAACGCCGATCAACGGAATCGAACCGTTGCAATGCCAGTATCGGTTGGTGTGTCTAAGACCGTGTGTACGTGTAGTCCAGTTTACGTCCGGACCCGTTCTCGCGTCACGGATCCAATGCGATGNTGTGTACGTGTAGTCCAGTTTACGTCCGGACCCGTTCTCGCGTCACGGATCCAATGCGATGTAATGTATGAATGTGTGGCTTGGCCAGTTAGTGCTCGCGGGCTCAACACCTCGTTGCCTTGGTGCGTACACCCCGAGTCTATCGATCTCGTCTTCTACGAGTGGCCTCAATGGTATCTCTTTTCCAGGTGGGTTTCGAGCTTAGATGCGTTCAGCTCTTACCCCGTGGTGCGTCGCTGCCCAGCACGTGCCCTTTCGGACNTGGTATCTCTTTTCCAGGTGGGTTTCGAGCTTAGATGCGTTCAGCTCTTACCCCGTGGTGCGTCGCTGCCCAGCACGTGCCCTTTCGGACAGCTGGTACACGAGTGGCACCCATTCGTAGTTCCTCTCGTACTATACGAACGTTCCCGTCAGATACCGTAACCCCCCCAATAGATAGCAGCCGACCTGTCTCACGACGGTCTAAACCCAGCTCACGACCTCCTTTAATAGGCGAACAACCTCACCCTTGCCCGCTTCTGCACGGGCAGGATGGAGGGAACCGACATCGAGGTAGCAAGCCACCCGGTCGATATGTGCTCTTGCGGGTGACGACTCTGTTATCCCTAAGGTAGCTTTTCTGTCAGCAATTGGCCGCATCAAGCAGCCTAATTGGTTCGCTAGACCACGCTTTCGCGTCAGCGTCCGTCGTTGTGCCGGACACTGTCAGACTTCCTTTTGCTCTTGCGCTCTTCCCCGAGTCTCCGACTCGGGGGAGGAAATCTTGGGGCGCGCCCGATATCTTTTCAGGCGCGTACCGCCCCAGTCAAACTGCCCGGCTACCAGTGTCCTCCGCCAGGAGTGAGAGTCGCAGTCACCATCGGGTAGTATTTCAATGTTGGCTCGGTGGCCCGCTAGCGCGGGTACCTGTGTACTGCCTCCTACCTATGCTGCACAATGGCGACCACGTCTCAGTGACAGCCTGCAGTAAAGCTCTATAGGGTCTTCGCTTCCCCTTGGGGGTCTCCAGACTCCGCACTGGAACGTACAGTTCACCGGGCCCAACGTTGGGACAGTGACGCTCTCGTTGATCCATTCATGCAAGCCGCTACTGAAGCGGCAAGGTACTACGCTACCTTAAGAGGGTCATAGTTACCCCCGCCGTTAACAGGTCCTTCGTCCCCTTGTACGGGGTGTTCAGATACCTGCACTGGGCAGGATTCAGTGACCGTACGAGTCCTTACGGATTTGCGGTCACCTATGTTGTTACTAGACAGTCGGAGCGTCCGAGTCACTGCGACCTGCCTCTTCGCGAGGCAGGCATCCCTTATTGCGAACGTACGGGACTAACTTGCCGAATTCCCTAACGTCGGTTGATCCCGACAGACCTTGGCTTTCGCCGCCATGAGTACCTGTGTCGGATCTCGGTACGGACAGTGTGCTTGCCTTTTCACGGGCTCTAGGTTGGCCTGACTTGCGCGATCCTACCATTCGTTCGCTTCGTGCCATTACGGCTTCCACGAATTTCGATAGTTCGACTGGGCGAAAGCCCAGCTCAGGCGGCCCCAAAGCGTCGGCTTTGAGTGCACACTGGCATAGGAATATTAACCTATTTCCCTGTTGTCANTGACTTAGGACCGGCTAACCCTCAGCTGATCAGCATTGCTGAGGAACCCTTACTCGTTCGGCCGTCGGGGTTCTAACCCGACTAACGCTGCTACTATGACCAGGATTTTCGTTACTGAACGGTCCACACGAAATCTCTTCCATGCTTCCACCCGAACAGAACGCCAACCTACGAGATCACCTTGTGAAAGGTGCTGCTAGGTCTCGGTGGTAGACNTGCTTCCACCCGAACAGAACGCCAACCTACGAGATCACCTTGTGAAAGGTGCTGCTAGGTCTCGGTGGTAGACTTGAGCCCCGATCATTTTGGGCGCCTCAACCCTCGGCCGGTAAGCTGTTACGCTTTTCTTAGAGGGTAGCTGCTTCTAAGCTCACCTCCCGGCTGTCTAGGGCTTGAGACCACCTTCGATCGCACTTAGTCTACACTTGGGGACCTTAACCCAGCTCTGGGTTGTCTCCCTCACGGTACACAGGCTTACCCCGTGCACCGGACTCCCTGCGTC
>NZ_AOII01000106.1 GCF_000337615.1 Natrinema pallidum DSM 3751 | reverse complement strand
CCCGGGTATCTAATCCGGTTCGTGACCCGAGCTTTCGTCCCTCACCGTCGGATCCGTCTTCCAGAGGCGCTTTCGCCACCGGTGGTCCGTCCAGGATTACGGGATTTCACTCCTACCCCGGACGTACCCCTCTGGTCTTCCGGTCCCAAGCCACGCAGTTTCCACCGGACGCCCGCGCGTTAAGCGCGCGGATTTCCCGATAGACTTGCGTGGCCAGCTACGGACGCTTTAGGCCCAATAATAGCGGTCATCACTCGTGCTGCCGGTATTACCGCGGCGGCTGGCACCGGTCTTGCCCAGCACTTATTCTACGACCACCTTACGGTCGTGAAAAGCGAGGACTATATGCCCTCGCACTCGGAGTCCCCCTATCGCACTCGCGTGCAGTGTAAAGGTTTCGCGCCTGCTGCGCCCCGTAGGGCCCGGTATCTTGTCTCAGATACCGTCTCCGGGCTCTTGCTCTCACAACCCGTACCGATTATGGGCACGGTGGGCCGTTACCCCACCGTCTACCTAATCGGCCGCAGCCACATCCTATGGCGCCGTAACGTTTCGCGTTCGTGCCACTCCAGGCGATGAACGNGCCGTTACCCCACCGTCTACCTAATCGGCCGCAGCCACATCCTATGGCGCCGTAACGTTTCGCGTTCGTGCCACTCCAGGCGATGAACGTTATTCCACATTAGCCTCAGTTTCCCGAGGTTATTTGGATCCATAGGGTAGTTTGGCCACGTGTTACTGAGCTATCTGCTACGAGTCTAAACTCGTGCAACTAGCATGGCTAAATCGGACTCCAATAGCAATGACCTCCGGCAGGATCAACCGGAATGCTATCTGTACTCTCCCGTGGNTGGGAGAGGGTCTGTTGGCGGTGAATGTTGGTACACACTCACACAATGGTCCACGTTCGATGACACACGGATCGTCGACCGATCGAGCGTCACCGAACTACCAAGGCTAACATCAGATCCCATCTGTACGGCGGACCGCAGGGGTGGAATCCTCATTTCCTTCGGATGTATTCGTAGGCCGTCTGGGGTACATAACCCCTTCGGACTCGAGCCATCCGAGATGACGGAACGGATTGAACGTTCCGTCGATCACGTTTTCGTTCGCGTTCATATCCAACTGCCCTCGTACATATAAGGGCATCGGATCGCGTCCTCGCCGGAATCCGCANATTGAACGTTCCGTCGATCACGTTTTCGTTCGCGTTCATATCCAACTGCCCTCGTACATATAAGGGCATCGGATCGCGTCCTCGCCGGAATCCGCATCCGGCGGGGACTTCCGCGTACTCCGAATGACGAGCCCCTATCATATAAGGGCGTCGTATCGGAACGCCGTCGGTCGGCGTCAGTCGCGGCGAGTCCGAGTGCCTCGAGATGGACGGTAACGGAGCGGTCCGCTGCCGTCGCGAGGGCGGATATGATGCCTACCTCCGTGCCGGATCGCGGCCGGAGGGAACGTGGCGGCGTGCGCCACGTTGTTCGCATTAGTGTCGGATGCCCGGGCAACATATAAGGTCGTCGGACGAGACCGGCATCGGAACCCGATACCATGGCACGATTTTCCGCGAGACCATTGCAGCAGTGACACTAATAAATGCAGCGGCTGCTCGAGCGAGTCGAAGCGCCGTCTCGAGAATGTCACGCGGGCGGAGGTCGGCCGGTCATCCCACCCTTGTAGGGAGTCGGACCGAATGATACCCGCGTGCTCGCACTCGAGCGTGCACGCGCATGAAGGCTTCGTGTCGCGGGCCACCGGACGGGGGCAACGCATCGATGCCGATAAACCATGTGCGTTGCAAGAGGGAGACGAATGGTCCGGGACCCGTTCGCTTCGGAGTCGACGCCGTCGGCAGAGGAGATCTGCTCTGCGCTGGACGATCCCGACTGCCGTGAGATCATCCGTAATCTCGAGGAGCCAATGACCGCGTCGGAGCTATCGAAGCGGTGTGAGATTCCGCAGTCGACGCTGTACCGGAAACTCGAATTGTTGACCGAAGCGACGCTGCTCGAGGAGTCGACCGAGATTCGACAGGACGGCCACCACGCGAGCAAGTACTCGATCGCGTTCGACGAAATCACGCTCGGGTTGGACGAAGAGCGGTCGCTGACGATCCAGATCGAACGGCCGGCGCGGACGGCGGACGAACGGCTCGCGGAACTATGGTCGGAGGTGCGAAAGGAAACATGAATCCATTGCCCGCCGGCTCGGCCGAGACGATGTTCGCGCTGGCCGTCGTCAAGACGCTCGTGCTCGCGGTTGGGAGCATCATTACGTACTTCGCGTTCAAGGCGTATCGTCGGACTCGACAGCCCGCATTGGGCTATCTCGCCGCAGGGTTCGGACTCGTCACGCTTGGACTGGTCCTCGCCGGAATGTTGTACGAACTGCTCGATGTCGGGCTCGCGACGGGAATCTTACTCGAGAGCCTACTCGTGTTGGCTGGCTTTCTCGTGATCGCGTACTCGTTGTACGTACAGTAAGAGTCGACCTCGAGTTCGTCCGGTCGCCAACGCTCGCCGTGGGCCAGTGTGTGCCGCGGGTCGGATGGAAATCGACAGAAGCCGGACGAACGGAAGTACCGAGGCTGCTATTCAGGGATCGGTTCCAGATCCAGTAAACGGATTACCGATTGAGCGTGTGAATCGCGTGGCCGAGCGCGTTTTCGGCGGCCTCCATCACTGCCTCCGAGAGCGTCGGATGCGCATGAACCGTCGAGGCGACGTCCTCGAGGGTTGCACCGAGTTCGATCGCGAGGCCGAGTTCGGCGATCAGTTCCGAGGCTTCGGGGCCGACGATCGAAGCGCCGAGGACGTAGCCGTCCGCGTCGTCGGCGACGATCTTGACGAAGCCGTCGGAGTCGCCGGTGGTCAACGCACGGCCGCTGGCGCGGAGCGGGAACTGACCGGTGACGGTCTCGAAGCCGGCGTCGTCGGCCTCGGATTCGGTCATCCCGACGGTAGCGATTTCGGGGTCAGTGAAGACGACCGCGGGCATGGCCTGGTGGTCGATCGCTGCTGGTTCGCTGGCGATCACCTCGGCAGCGACCTGTCCCTCTGCGCTGCCTTTGTGAGCGAGCATCGGTTCGCCGGCGACGTCGCCCACGGCGAAGATGTGATCGACGTTCGTGCGTGCGCGCGAATCGGTTTCGATGAACCCGCGATCGTCGGTCTCGACACCGGCTTCCGCGAGGTCGAGCGTGTCCGAGACCGGCTGACGGCCGACGGCGACGAGGACCTTCTCGGTGTCGAGTTCGAGGCGCTCGTCCGCGACGGCTTCGGCGCTTCCACCGTCGGCGGTGGCCTGTTCGGCTGGGTCGGCGACGACGCGGATCCCGCCGTCCTCGCGCTCGTCCCAGTCGGATGCGGTGTAGCCGAACTCGAAGTCGATCCCGAGATCGGTCGCCCGCTGTTTGACGGGACGCTTGAGGTCGTCGTCGTACCCCGGCAGGATCGAGTCGAGCATTTCGATAACGGTCACGTCGGTCCCCAGTTTGGCGAAGACGCCGGCGAGTTCCATCCCGATGTAGCCGGCCCCGACGACGACCAGTGAGTCAGGAACGGAATCGAGCGCGAGCGCCTGTTTGGAATCCAAGACCGGCTCGTCGTCGAACTCGAAGTTCGGGATCTGGATGGGCCGCGAGCCGGTTGCGACGATCGCGTGTTCGAACTCGAGCGTCTCCGAGCCCTGCCCCTCACCGCTGTGCGAGACGCGGACGGTGTTCTCGTCCGCGAAGTGGGCGGTGCCCTCGAGCAGATTGACCTGGTTCGCCTTGCAGAGTTTCTCGACGCCGCTCGTGAGTTGATCGACGACGCCGTCTTTCCAGTCCATCATCCCGGCGAGATCGACCGCGGGGTCGGCGTGAATCCCCATCTCCTCGGCGGAGGCGGCCTCGTGGGCGATATCCGTCGCGGTAATCAGGGCTTTCGACGGAATACAACCGTAGTTCAGACAGGTTCCCCCGTAGGCGTCCTTCTCGACGAGCGTGACGTCCAGGTCGAGTTGTCCGGCGCGGATCGCGGCCACGTAGCCAGCGGGTCCGGCACCGATTACCAGTACGTCCGTTCCAGTGGTGACATCTCCAACGACCATTGTTCAATTCGGACGGACGATCCGAAGCATACTGTAGGTGTTCCTTGGCGACAGCCCACCGAGCATCGTTACTCCGATTCGGTTCGATCGACGAGCACCGTGTTCTCGCCGAGCGTCGTCTCGCCGAGCGCGAACTCCCGTTCAGTCAATCTGCTGTTGATTCCCAGGAACGTATCGCCCTCGAGACTCAACTCGTCGTCGATTTCGACGACATCAGCGCCGACGTGGGCCGGTTTCCCGGATTCGACGATCGCCTCGATCGCGTCCCGTTCGTCGTCGGTTTCGAACGGCCCACAGAACACGG
Organism: Natrinema pallidum DSM 3751; assembly: GCF_000337615.1. Taxonomy (GTDB): domain Archaea; phylum Halobacteriota; class Halobacteria; order Halobacteriales; family Natrialbaceae; genus Natrinema; species Natrinema pallidum. The sequence goes on along the minus strand of NZ_AOII01000106.1, from coordinate 22,197 downwards.
CAAACGACTGCGGCCCGGACGCGGGAAGCGGATACTGGCGGCGAACCGAATCGCGGTCGATACACGCGAGGTCGTCGTCGTCGATAAAGAACAGGCGGTGGCCCGACGGCGTATCTCCGACGGTTCCGTCGCCGCCGTCGGCCGTCGCCGTCGGTGCTGCGGGACTGTCCCCGTCGACACCGCTCCCGCCATCGCCGTCGAAGCCGCCATCTCCCGGCGAGGCTGCCGGTGAGGGAGCCGCCGAGGCCGATCCGGTATGGCGGAGATAGAGTTCGAGCATCGACTGGAGCCCTGCTTTCGTGCCGCGTCGTTTGTACAGCGCCGGCGCTCGAGAGAGCAGTTCCCGCCGTGCGTCCTCGGGCCAGTTCTCGTCGGTCTCGACCGCGAGCCACTGCTCGAGCCACGAGAGGGCCTCGCTCGGAACGGCATCGGGGTCGAAGTAGCGGCCGATGTCGTCGATTTCCGCCTCGATATCGGCGAAGACGGACTCGAAGACGGAGAGGTACTGTTCTAAGAACGCGGCCGAACGATCGTCCTCCTGGTAGAGCTCCGGAAGGTATCGGAGGTACGACTGACGCGGACAGAACGCCGTCACGGAGTCGACACGCGGCGATGACTGCGGGCTCCCGTCGAGTTCGAGCGCGACGAACAGGTAACGACCGACGGCGTCCCGCAAGAAGACGTCGTCCGGGTTCAGAGCGTCGACGGTCGTCCAGTGGACATCAGCGTGTGCCGCCAGCGCGTCGATCGCTGCGGTCTGCCAAGCATCTACGTCCGACCGGAACCGGTCCGGCAGCGCCGCTGTGAGCCGGTCGCTGTCGCGACGGGCAAGCTCCCAGACGGAGGTGACGCCCAGATCACGCAGCGAATCGGCCGCATCGGCCGATATCGCATCGAGGTCCGCGAAGGCAGCGTCGCTGGGCATCGGATGGTTCGTCGCGAGATATCGGACCCGGACCTGCGTGCTCGCGGTCAGCTGGGAGAGTTCGAGCGCGAGGCGGTGCCACTCGGTGTCGTCCGAGCCGGAATCGTATCGGTGGAACGCGTCGCCGACGTGACGGTCCCGCCGCGGATGGCGCGCGTGGCGCTGTCGCTCCCGGAGCAACTGGCCGGAGCCGTTCGAACCGGTAACGGCGTACAGCTCCCGCCGGTCGTCGGGTGCGGTCGGTCGAGCGGCGAGGGTCCGACAGGACCGGTCGAACCGATGGCGCTCGCGGAACGCTCCCGATTCGGGGTCGCGCTCGAACAGGGCTGGCAGTTCGTCCTCGAGTTGGCCAGCGACGAAGAGCGTGTCGTCGACCACCGAGACCGCAGTCGGGGAGAACTTGCTGTCCGCCGCGACGAACTCGGCCTCCGTAATCGGGAACTGGTCGGCGGTGTCGTTGTCCCCGAACGTCCGGATGATCGGGTCGCCGTCGTTACGGTCGAGCACGTACCCACGGCCGTCCGCACCGACAGTGATGTCGGTCGGGTCGACGAGCCACCAGTCGATCGTTAACTCGGCACCCCCGTCCCGGCCGATGGTCCGGACACGACCGACATCGTCGAGGAGGTAGAGGCAGCCCCCACCGTGGGCGATCCCGATCGGGTCGGTCGCGTCGGTCTCGATGGTTCCGATCGTCCGCTGGAGTTGTGGTGCGATGACGGTGATGGAGCCGTCGGTTCCATCCGCGATGAAGGCTCGATCGTCGTCGACACAGAGCGCACACGGATCGTCGATATCGCCAGCGGAACGGGTCCACAGGCGTTGTGTGATGTCCGTCGTCGGGTCGTGGCGATAGAGCGACCCCGACGTGTGAAGGCTGTACAAATCGCCGTTCGAATCCATCGCTGTGTCGACGACAGCGTCGTCGATCGCCGATCGCTCGATGGAAACCGTCGTTGCCAGTCCGATCCCCTCCTCGCGGACATCGACGTTTCGTCCGATCCACTCCCGCCAGTCCGCGGTACTCGTCGTCGTCGCGTATGAAAAGTCCATGAGTTAGGCACCCCCATCGGTCGAATCGGTTTGGATCGAGAGATCCGTCGTCACGTCTTTGACGGCGAACAGCGAGGTGTCGTCGATCCGGACGGTCCCGTCGTCGATCGTTGCACCGCCGTGGGCGACGATCGTGACTTCGCTGACCCGGTCTATCACGTCCAGTTCCGCGATCCGGTCGACGAGTTCCGAGCGGTGCAACGCCTCTCCGAACGGCCATCCCGTTCCGTCGTCCCCCGTCAGGGGATGGACGAACTCCTCGATGGCGGTCCGAACGGCGACATCGTGACCACCACCGGCGTATCGAGCCCTGGCCCGACCGGTAACCGAGATATCGAGACCGACGTACCGGGGCCCCATCACGCGGACCCGATCGCTCAGCAGTTTCCGGTCGCCGATATGCTGCCTGACGGCGCGCAGGAACCCCTCGCTCGGTTCCGGCATCCCAACGTCGGGCGGCGCGAAGGGGACGACGACGACGGTGATCTCGCCGTCCTCGACGAGTACGTTCGTCCGGCCGATCCTGAGCCCGGGCGTATGCGCGGCGACGTACCGGTAGTCGTCGGCAGTGATCGCCCGGTACGGGATCCGGCGGTCGCGTCGCACGCGGTCGAGCGCGTCGTCGATGGTCTCCCTGGCAGCGCCCCCGGTCGCGGCCGCCGTCGGTGTCGCCTCGATGTCGCTCCCGTCGATCGGTCCCTCGAGCGAGACGTCGGGATCGGCGAGATGCCAGATCGTCTCGACCGGAACGTTTCCGGCCTCGCCGCCGCCGGCAACGTAGTCGGCGACGACGGTGGCATCGGCGGGCGGAACCCGACCGTGATTGCCATCGCCGAAGGTGACGGTTCCCGCCTCCCGGTCGAGGACGAAGTGTCTATCGTCGGGCCCGGAGGCATCGAAGTCGGGAACCGCCTGCCACCGTTGCCCGTCGACGAACACCGTCGCGGAGAGCACCGGCGACCGCTCGAAGGCGTACGTCTGGCCGTCGAGCGCCGGCGTCTCGTGCGGGCGGCCGACCTGCGTCAGCGCTTCGTCGCGGACCGACACCCGATGGCTGACCGAGACGACGTTCGGCTCGATGGCGTCGAACTGCGGCGGGATTTCGTGTCCGGCCGTCTCGAGACGACACCGGAGCCACGGTCGGTCCGACGACCGAACGGCAGCCGGCGGGTCGGGCATGTCCGCGCCGCTCGCCACCGCCCGGTCGTCGGGCAGGACCAGTTCGATCCGGCCGCTCCGATAGAACGCGTTCGTCCCGTCGGCCGCGACCGAAAGCCGGTGCCACGCGTCGTCGTCCCCGCGGCGATACTCCCAGACGGGTTCGACCGAGGGTTCGAACGACGACTTGAGCGAGCCGTGGGTCGCCGGCTCCGGGAGGTTGTCCTCGTGGTAGTCGACGGTCAGGGTCAGCGTCCGGGCATGTTCGAAGGGGTCGTTATCGAATCCCAGATAGCAGGCGTCCCCCGCGGTCGCGTCGGCACCGAACGCACGGTAGAACATCCCGTCGGTCCGGTTCGCGTGGGTGTTGTCGGTCCGGCCGCTATCGGTCACCGTCAGCACGCGCTCGAGGGTCGCCGCGGTCAGCGTGACCGCATGGTCGGTCTCGAACCGGTAGCTCGCGTCGGCATCGTTGGTATCGGTGACCGAGAACTGCGTTCCGGCGGGGAGTCGTCCCCACGCGGCGTCGGTCGGCAGCGACAGTCGCAGACGCGTCGACGCCGGCGTCGGCGGCCGTCGGCGCTCGCCCATCAACGCGAGGTACTTTTCACGGTGGTCGTCGGTGACCCTGTCGAGTTGATAGACGTACGTTTCGGTCAACCAGGCCAGAACCTCGAGGATCGTGATCCCGGGATCGTGCGGATTGGCGTCGGTCCACTCGTCGGCGTAGGCTGGAATGAGGTTCGTGGCCTCTGACAGGATCTCCTCGTAGGTTCTGTCGTCGAGTTCCGGAACGTCAATGCCCACGTCCATCACCTCCGGTCGGTCGCCGATTACGGCGGTCGGATCGGAGCACGTCGCTCACGAGCGATCCGCCTCCATCGTGACCGCCACGTCGTGAGCCCCGCTACAGACGAGTCCGTCAGACGGGAGGGGTGGCCCCGTCTCGCGCTCGGACAGGGAGCGTTGCTCGCCGCCAACCTCGATCGTCGCATCCAGATCGACCACGTGAGCGACGTGGTCCGCACCGTCGACGAGTTCGGCCAGCGCGTCGACCGACGGGGCCTCGCCGAAGGCCCACCCGTGGCCCCCGTTTCCGTCGAGGGGATGCAGGAACTCGTCGAGCCGTCGTTCGATCGCCGCCTTCAGCAGCGAGACGCTCGTGCTGTCGGCCATGGACACCGCGACCGAGACCGAGAGCTCGGCGTAGCTCGGTCCGCGGACGACGATCCGGGACGTTTCGGACTCCACGAGCGAGGCTGGCGCACGGTCGCGGACCGTCTCGCGAACTCGTTGTTTGAGTTCCATCGACGGCACCGGTTTCTCCCGCTGTGCGTGGGGAACGATCAGGAGGGTGACGCTGCCGGCCTCGGCGGCCCCGTCCGGATCGCACTTGACTTTCGACAGTTCGCGAAACGCCGCGTTCGCGACCCGTTCGTAGTCGGTCGGCGTAACCGCCCGGTCGCGGTGTTTGAGTTGGTTCGTGGTTCGTTCGACGAGCGCATCCCTGGACTCGGCATCGGCCCCGCCGTCGGCGGGCTTCGGGTTCGAGACGTCCTCGGCCAGCGAGATCGAACTCTGTAGATCGGTGATCGTGTCGGCCGCGACGTTGCCGTCGCGCCCGCCGCCGGTCGTATACGTGACCGTGATGTTCCCCTGTCCGGCCGGCGGGATCCGGCCCCGGTTGCCGTCGCCGAAGCTGACGGTTCCGTCGATCCTGTCGACGACGTAGTGGCGGTCGGTCGCCTCGGATTCCAGGAAGTCCGAGACCTGCTGCCATCGGATCCAATACTCCGTCACGTCGCCGCTGGCATCGGTGACGCGTCGAACGTCCTCGGGCCGCTCCGAGCGGAGGTCGCGCCGTTCGCTGGTCGACACCGTCTCGGACTCGTCGACCCACACGTCGACGTCGATGACCGGCGCGTGGGCACACGCGAACGATTGCTCGTGGGTACCGTCACTCGAGCCGAGGACTTCGTCCTCGATCGTCCGCGTGTTGTAGGCCCACTGCGTGTTCGGATACAGTCCGTCGAGGGTCGGCGGGGCTGTGGTCCGGTCCCGGGGCTGATCAACGTCGGGAGCCGATCGCGCCGACTGTGAGCCGTCGATCGGTCGCCGGTCGAACTCGTCTTGGGTAACCCGGATGCGAATCCAGTGGCAACGCCGACCGAAGCGGTCGAACGCGGTCGTCGGTTCGGGAAAGGTCAACTCGACGATGCCACGCTCGGTCAACCCGCCGGTCCGGTCCCGGACGGTGAGTTTCGACCATTCGTCGGCGTCGGGATCCACACAGTACTCCCAGCGCATGCCGGGATCGAACGAGCGCGGATAGGTGACGTCCTCGATCGGGACGAAAAACGTAAGCGGGCCGTTTCGAAGCGTTTCGTCGAACCCCAGATACAGCGTCTGGGTGTCGTCAGGGAGTTCGTCGAACGGCGAGATCGGCGATTCGCTTCCCGCGAGGTCGCCGCTGATGGCGGCGTTGTTGCGCGTCCGAATCGTCTCGAACGGTTGCATCCCGCGGTCGTAGTGAATCGAAATGTCGCCGAAACAGGGCGGGTCGGGCGAGTTGACGACCGACCCCCGTGTGCCGGCATCGGTGACGCCGAACGACGGCTGTCCGTAGTTTCCACTGACCAGCCGAGCGCGGACCCAGACGTTTTCGTGGCCGGACACCGCCGTCGGTTCGATGTCCTCGGGAACGGTAAAGCGAACGTGGCCGGCCCGCCGCAGCGCGTTCGTCTCGTCCTCGAGAACGGTCAGTCGGTTCCAGCCGCTACCGGTCCAGTACTCCCAGGAGAGTTCCGGCGGCCCGCCGAGCACCCCCACGCCCTCGGCCGCCGACGAACCATCGGCGTCGATGTCGACGTCGCCGGGCGTGTCGGCACCGAGTTCGTCCGCGTCCGGTTCGGCGGGCGGGTCGAACCGTACCTCGACGACCCCGCCCCGCTTGGTAAAGGCCTCCTCCGAGGCGATATAGAACGTCGCCGGCGGTTGGGGCAGCCGACCGAGCGGCCGAACGTCCCCGTCGTCCGTCGAGAGCGGAACGTCGTTCGAACGTAGCGAGTCCGGAGCGAGTCCGTCCTCGCTCGGATCGCGGCCGACGCTGGCCGAAATCGATTCCAGGTGCAACGAGAACACATCCGGTTCGGGCTCGTCATCATCGATCCGACACCGAAGCCATCGACTTTCGACGCCGTCGACCGCGTGTTCGACCGGCGTTCCGGGAAGCCGAAACCGCAACTCGAGCCGATCGCCATCGCCGGATCGCGAGGCGGAAGACTGGAGCCGTTCCTGTAGCAGGTCGAGCCGAACCGCGTCGTCGGCCGCCTCGTCGTCAGTCCACTCCTCGAGCCGATGCCATCCCTCCGTTCCGTCCTCCTCGCCGTAGTACTCCCAGACGGCGTCGGTCTCGAGGACCGGATTGTCGGTGGCCATCTCGGCGGTGATCGTGATCGGCGAACCCGGCTCGAGAGTCAGCAGGTCGCTGTGTGCTAGATAGAGAACGTGTTCCTGAATCGTGTCGCCGGTGAACAGTTCGACCGGTTCGTCGGCGGTTCGAACGTCGCCGTGGTCGACGATTCGATCGGCGGCGGGATCGACGGAGAGCACATCCGTCAGCGATGCCCCAGTCGCTTCGAACCCGTCGTCCTGTGGAATCTCGAAGATCTGGTCGGGACCGTCGCTCGGTTCCGCGACGGCCTGTGTCCCGCCGGGGATCGCGACGTTGCGATCGATATCGGCTGAGACCGAAAACGTCAGTGGAAGCCGTGCGGCCTGGGGCGGTCGCCTATCGAACCCGAGCGCGTCGAGGAACGCGATTCGGTGTTTCGACGGGACGTCGTTCAGCCGCCGGATGACGTCGGCACCGAGCTGGGAGAAGATCCGCAAGAGCACGGTGGCGTTGTCGTCCGTCGACGGGTCCCACGATTCGGTGTACTGATCCGCGAGGGTCCGCACCTCGGCGTACAGTTCCTCCCGATCCCTGTCGTCGACGACCGGTGGCCGACTCATCCGTCGCCCTCCGTGATGTAGAACGGATACACCATGTTCGAGAGGCTGTTGGTCGTTCGAACCCGATACTCGATGTCGATAAGGACCTTGTTCGGCGCTTCGTCGTCCGTTCGAGCATCGATGTCCTCGATATCGATTCGCGGCTCCCATTGGACGAGCGCCTCGCGGACGCTGCTCTCGATGAGGTTCAGCGTCGCCGGCGTCGCGGCCGAAAACACGTGGTCGTGGATCTCACAGCCGAATTCGGGTCGCATCACTCGCTCACCCTTGGCCGTTCCGAGAATGATCCGGATCGATTCGCGGATGTCGTCCTCGGCCTCGGACGTTCGGACTGAGCCGCGGGCATCGGTCTCGACCGGAAACGACCAGCCGGTTCCGAGAAACTCATCGGACATGAGTCAGCCGATCATGACCGTCGAACACCCACTCACGATCGTGTTGGGCGGTCCGCTCTCGACGATCGTATCGCCCATTCTCGCCGCGGGCATCTTGTTGATTAGGACGCTCGTACTCCCCTTGGTCACGGTGCCGCCGACGTGGGGGACGGGTCCGGTGGTGAGCGGACACGTATGAACGTCCGCCAACGCTCGCCACGCGGGCCGCTTCCCGATCAGGACGTTCGGACTGCCGGTCCCGGTCAGCGGCGTCCCGTGTGCCGTCTGGTCGCCGACTCTCGCTGCTGGTTGCATTTGACTCTATTTTAATTCAAGGTAATTAGTTTCCCTTTAACTTTTACCATCCCGGTCCCGTCGACGTTAACCATCGACCCGGAGAGCGCGAGTTTCGCCTTGCTATCGACATTGACCGGGCCCTTCCCTTTGATCTTGACGCCCTTTTTGCCCGTTATCTCCACGGAGTTCCCGTCGAGGGAGATCGTCGATGCCGAGAGTTCGAGTTCCGATTTCGCGTCGATCGCGACCGAACCGCTGTCGGAATCGATCGTAATGCTGTTGTCGCTGGACTCGTCACTGATGCTGATCGTCTCCGAACTGCCCGAGTCGTCGATTACGATCTCGTTGCCGCCGGTCGTTCGAATCGTAATACTGCCGTCGTCGGCGTCGTCGAACGCGATCACGTGATCGCTCCGGGAGCGAACCTCACGGATATCGTTGTTCCCGTTGCCGTTTTTCTGCGGTGGTTTCTGCTTGCCGTTCCACAACGACCCGATCACGAACGGCTTGTGAATGTCGCCGTTCTCGAACGCGACCAGTACCTCGTCGTCGATCTCCGGCAGGAAGTAGCTCCCGTACTCGTTGCCGGCCATCTCGGTGGCGATCCGCGCCCAGTGACTCTCGTCGTCGGCGTCGCGCCACGGGAACTGGAGTTTGACTCGACCGAGATCCTTCGGGTCCTCGTTGTCCGTCACGATACCGACGGCGACGCCGCGAATACCGCCGTCGTCCGCGCCCCCGTCGTCGATGAACCCGGACGGCTTCACGAGGACACCTCCGTTACCTCGAAGGACGTCCGATAGCCTGCGCTTCCCATCCGGTGAGTGGCTTCGGTGACGTAGTAGTCAGCGGAGAATCGGCCCCCCAACTCCTCGAGTCGAACAACGCTGCCGGCCCTGATTTCGGGGGTACCGTCGGCCTCACCGTGACCGGTGATGACACCGTCGGAGAATCGATTCAATTTCGTTTCGGCGACCCGTTTCGCTTCGTCCCGTGACATTGCTTGTACTCTGAAAACCTCCTTGTAGTTCGCGTTCGTGCTGCCGGCAGTCGCGACGATCTCGGATTTGTTCTGTTCGTCCCAACTCCGGACCTCGACCTCATCGATCTGAGACCGCTGTGTGATTTCGGCGTAGAAATCGTGCAGCGCCTCGCCGTACCACAGTTCGGCGACCGGACCGTCGCCGTCGCCTTTCGCGGAGCGGGGGCGGAAACGAACGGTGTCCCGCTCGGCGTAGAACTCGAACCCGTAGGTCTCGGCCAGCTGCTGGAGGAACCGGTAATCGCTCTGGCCGTCCTGAATCAGCTTTTCGCGTTTGATCGACGCGTCGGAGACGTCGACCGTCGAAAACGGGTACGACGACAGCACGTCCTCGACGGCCGACCCGACCGTCTCCTCCGCCCACGAGTCCGAGCGAGTTCCCTGCATGAGTTCCCAGAGCAGCCCGTAGCCCGAGACCGTGACTGACGGTCCGCGGTCGGTCGTGAACTCGGCGTTGATCGAGCGGATGGAACCTGTTAACAGCGGCGTCAGCGTCCCGTCACCGCCGTACCCCATCGCGATCTCGACATCCGTTCCGACCGCGAAATCGTCCCAGGTCAGGCCGCTGAACTCCCCGAGTTCCTCGTCGAACGGGAAGTTCAGGGTAAACGAAAACCGATCCGCGCCATCGAGAGTCGTCTCGACGACGAGGTCGGCGATCCGGCCGCCCGGCTCCTGAAACTTCGCGTCGCCGATATCGACTTTGAACCGCGGCGAATAGCGCGGCTGAATGTTCGTTCCGGTACTCATGACTACAGCGGGGGTAGTTCGAGTTTGTCACCCGCTTCGATCGCGCGGGGATCCTCGATGTCGTTGTGATCGGCGATCGTCCGCCAGTGCGACGAGTCGCCATACTCCTCGGCCGCGATCAGCCATAAAGTGTCACCGTCGGTGACCGTCCAGACTTTCGTCTTGTCCGTCGACTCCGGCGACACCTCGGATTTGTGATAGTCTGCCGTCTTGTACTCCATGAACACGACGTTTACTCGAGCACGGACGGGAACGCCGCTGGGCAGGAACTTCGTGAACTGCTTGTTCGCCCGCTGAACAAGGGCGGTGAAGTCGATTCCGTCGCCCCAGACGAACCGACAGACCGGCGGCGCGTGCAACTCGCCGTCGACCGACAGCAGCGTATCGATGTGTTTCGTATACCGCTCGCGGACATCGACCCGCTCCGTGTCGGGCGACCCCTTCGAATCCAGTTCGTCGCTCGTATCGAAAAACAGTTCCATCGACAGCGTTTCCGCGTTCCCGTCGACGAACTGCATGATCGATGCCCCCGAGCCGGTCGCCTTGAGTTCGCCGTAGTTGACGCTTTTCTCGACCGTGTAGGCGTTCGGGTTGAACTTACAGTCGATCGTCTCGCCCTTCTGTTTCCCGTTCAGGATCATGATCTGGGCCTTCTCGAGCTTGCCGCTGCCGCTCATCTATAGTCCCCTCCGTTCGCGCTCGACCCTGATCTTCCGCTCGAGCTTCCGGTAGAGTTCCTGAACGGCGCGATCGACGTCGGCATCGAACCGCGGGTCCGTACCGGACGACAGATCGACGCTGTCGAACCGGTTCCGGCTGTGACGGTCCTGACCGGATCGACGACCCCGCGGCGGTTCCGACCGGCGCGCCGCGGACTGCTGGGGGCGATCGATCGACGACCGCTGTCCGTCGTTCAGTCTCGATCCCACGTCGTCGTGACCGACTGCCGACCCGGACTGGGCCGATTCCCGTCCGCGCTTCGACCCGAATCCGGATCGCGTCCGATCACCGCCAGTCTCCCTTCGATCGGACGATCCGCGTCGCTCACGACCGGAGGCGTGCCCCGGCGTCGTACGACTCGCGGTCGATTCTCGAGTCGCCCCACTCGGTGTCGTCGAGTCGCGCGGCGTTGCGTTCGAACCGTTCGGTCCACCCCGGTCGACGGACGGCGCGTCCGTCGCCGACGACCGTCGATAAGTCAGCGACGGTCGGTCTGACGCTGCACTCGTTTGCATCCCGTTCACACCCGTACGTCCCTCATTTGATTCAATAGTATTAGTTGTTGGTTTATTTTTCGGGGCGTTCAGTACCCGAGACTGCCCCGACGATGCCGATGTGGCCGCCGTGTCCGTCGTCAGTTCCGATACGTCGTCTCGAGTCCGGAGGGAAAGTGACGGGGTATCGGCCCCAGTGCGACCGCTGTGTCCCTCGCCCGTCGCAGAGGACCCCGTCGACGGCCGTCGACGCGTACGGAGACGCGATTCGAACCGTCGACGCTCGCCCGCGATCCCGGCCGTAGTCGACGGCCGATCCGACGCAGTCGGCGCGAGACCGTCAGCGTCACCGGGCTCCGTGGCGGCCGTTCCGACCCGTTCCCGGCTCGAGTCACCAGCGCCGATGGGGTCTCTGTCTCGCCGCGACGATGCGTCGGCTCGCTCCGCCGTCGATCCCGGACGGACGGCGATCGTCGGCGGTCGCGCTGGACGGGAGTCGGATCGGGAACCGGACTCGTCCGACACGCTCGCAGCGGCGGTGCCGGGACGGACCGAGCGATGAGTCGTGTGAGACTGGCCCGACGAGCCGGCCGCCGTCGTTCGCAGAACCGAAAGCGGCGTCCGTCGGTCCGACTGAGGTGCTCGAGTAGCCGCGACACCGGTCGCCCCGGCTGCCGCGGTCGTCGCCGGCTCGATCCTCGAACTCGAGTCGGGCACAAGGCTTCCTCGAGCCCGTCGGGGACGCGATCGAGCGGCTGCCGCCGTGGTCTCGACGCCCTGACCCCTCGACGGACGCCGGAGTGTGGCCGAATCGACTGCTTCCTGCGGATCGACGCCAGTCGGTCCGGTAGCCGGTTCCCGACCGCGCCAGTCCTCCGAGCGAGGGCGTGAATCGATACTATCCTTTCGCTCGGACGACGATCGGTCGGGAACGGTTCGCTGGGCATCGGTACCCGACGGACGGTGTTGCGCCATCGCTCCCGTCGGCGAGGAGCCGGCCGCGTTACCGTGATCGAACACGGTGACCGCCGAGCGCCCGTCTCGAGGCGACTGGGACCGCGACCCGGTCGGATCGGTCACCGCGGGCGACCGATACTGGAGTGTCGCCGACCGCCTACCGAACTCCGCTCCGAACTGGGAGCCGGCATCCGATGTGAGGGGATTCGAACGGGTCGGTCGGCGGGGGTTCGAGGCGGTGCGAGACGGCGAGGCGACGGCGTTCGTCGAATGTGTGTGTGTCGTCGTCCGGGTCGACGTTTCACGAACGCGAGCCCCGACCGGTCCGGTGTCGGGGAACGAGGAATCACTCGTGGCCCGTTCCCCCTCGCGTCGCGTCCGGGACGGGCCGGTCGGCCCGGCCGTCCGGGACTGCGAACCGTCACCGGACCCGCTCCACGTGTTCTGTGTGGCACTGGACACGTGGCTCGAGACGAACGAGGGCGTTCCCGTAACCGGTTGTGATACCGCGATTTCGGTTCCGGCGTTCGGGTTCGAACGTCCCGAGCGGAGCGCCGACTCCGAACGGGACGAGTCCGGTCTCGAGTCGGGTGGCCGAATCGTCCGATCGCTCCGTCCAGGAGACGGTCCCCGATCGGAGCGCAGTCGAAGGACCGGCATCCGGCCGCTCGAGTCCGGCGGAGTCGTGCCCGCTCGATCGCGCGTTGTCCCCGACTCGAATCGACGGCTACTAGAGGTGACCGCCGTTCCGAGAGCCGTCGGGTTCGGGTCGGAAGACGCGGCTGCGGGTTCGGTGTCAGCAGCGGACGGCTGCCGGCTCCTCGAAATCGTGTGTGAGGGTGCGGACGGCGTGTCGCTGTTCGATATCGTCACGGGCGTCGCAGTCGTCGCCCCGGACGCCGCGCTCGAGCGGGGGTGCTCGAGCGAACGAGTGCCCCTCTCCCCGTCGTGCGATCGCGTCCGAGAGACCGACCCCGTCCGCGAGCCACCCATCTGTGTGAGCCTCCCCGCTTCGGATCCGCCTCTCTGCGTGACTGTCTCCATTCCGGACCCTCGGCGCTGAGAGATCACATCGGGCGCGTCCGCAGCCACGGGTTCGCGCCGCGATGAGCGGACCGGTCCCGAACTCGATTCCGAACGGACCACGGCTTCGGTTCCCTGTTGCGAACGATAGGAACGCTCGCGTCCCGTCACCGCCAGCCGCGGTCCTCGCGAGTTCAGGGACGCGGCTCCGCGCGGCTCTCGTTCCAGTAGTGGAGCGATATCGGCCCCCATCTCTCCTCGAGACGGTCCCGTGGCCGCGACAGATCGCAGCGAATCGATACGCGTCGGCGCTCGAATCGAGGCCGGATCGTCGCGCCGTGACGGGCTGACGGCTGCTGAGTCGCCAGTCGGATCGGACGGGCGAGTGGCGGCCCAAGCGGACACTGCTCCCTCTCGAGCCGACTCGTCGCTTCCGGCGCGGGCGGCAGTCGCCGAGGATGGAGCGGGCGTGGTATCCGACGGTCGACTCCGCTCCGAACGGACCGCATCGGCGGCGTAGCGGGCAGTCGAATTTCCGATGTCCGATCGATCCCGTGCCCATCCGACGGCAGTGTGGGTTGCGGCCGGGGTTCGCGGGCTCGAGGTGGATGCGTCGGACCAANCGATGTCCGATCGATCCCGTGCCCATCCGACGGCAGTGTGGGTTGCGGCCGGGGTTCGCGGGCTCGAGGTGGATGCGTCGGACCAAAGCGAGTCGATACGCGTCGGCGCTCGAATCGAGGCCGGCTCGTCGCGCCGTGACGGGCTGGCGGCTGCTGAGTCGCCAGCCGGGTCGGACGGGCGAGTGGCGGCCCAAGCGGACACTGCTCCCTCTCGAACCGACCCGTCGCTTCCGGCTCGAGCGGCAGTCGCCGAGGACGGAGTGGGCGTGGTATCCGACGGTCGACTCCGCTCCGGCCGGACCGCATCGGCGGCGTAGCGGGCAGTCGAGTCTCCGATGTCCGATCGATCCCGTGCCCATCCGACGGCAGTGTGGGTTGCGGCCGGGGTTCGCGGGCTCGAGGTGGATGCGTCGGACCAAATCGAGTCGATACGCGTCAGCGCTCGAATCGAGGCCGGATCGTCGTGCCGTGACGGGCTGACGGCTGCTGAGTCGCCAGCCGGGTCGGACGGGCGAGTGGCGGCCCAAGCGGACACTGCTCCCTCTCGAGCCGACTCGTCGCTTCCGGCGCGGGCGGCAGTCGCCGAGGGCGGAGTGGGCGTGGTATCCGACGGTCGACTCCGCTCCGGCCGGACCGCATCGGCGGCGTAGCGGGCAATCGGACCCACACTATCCGGTCGCCTTTGGACCCGCCCAGCGGCGTCGGTTGCGCTCGAAAGTCGCAAGTTCGATCGCCCTGCGTCGGACCGAGGCGGCGACGAAACGCGAACCCGGGGATTAGGTTCCGGTGCTCCCATCTCGTCGGGTACGGTCCTCGAGTTGACCGCCGCGGTCGAGTGCCGAGAGACCACGAGTTCCGAACCCCGACGGTCCGACTGCATCGCAGGGGGACGTGACGACGACCGACGTTCGGTCGCGGAGGCCCGGCCGGAACCCGGCCGCCCATCGTCCCGATCGTCGGTTCGTGGCGACGACGCACCCCGTGAAAAACCAGTGGCAGTCGACCCGAACGACCGGATATCGGTGGTCGAACGCTCGAAGCTGGGCGTGCGGTCGGGACGGCGATCACCAGCCGGTCGACCGCTCACACTCGAGAACGCGCGGATAGGCGATTCAGTGGGTCCGGCGCGTCCGGTCGTCGTGGCGGCGGTACTGGAACCGGATCGATAGTCGTCGACCACACGGGTAGTGTCCGTACCCGGCGGTGGCGATGGAGTCCCGGATACGGATGTGGCGTTCGGGTCGAATCGCCGCTGTGACTCGGCCAACTGTCGACCGACGACCGAACCCGGAGACACAGTCAGTCGACGGTCGGTCGCGGCCGGCACCGGCCGACCGTCAGCTGTGTGCGCGCCACGAGCCTCGGTCGCCAACTCCAAGGGAGGGTACTGTCCTGCTCGGCTCGGAGCCGCCATGGTAGGGGTCGCGGTTGACGGGGCGGTTCTCCGGGCTACTGGTTCGTGACCCGTTCGATCGGTCCGAGGCGATGCGCGTGACTCTCGGGAGACGAACGCGGAACGCGACGACTCCACTGCAGCCGTCCCATCGTGAAGCCCGCGCGAGTCCGTCGAGATCGCCCGCGACTGCCGTGGAATCCGATCGGTACCCGTCGTCATCACCGTCGGCCGGTGGCGACGCGGTCGCCGCGACTGGACCGCGGCCGCTCGACCCGAGTCGGAGTCGGACGGTTGGCGGTCCGCGCTGGCGCTGGCCGGGTCGGCCGTCCGGAATTCGATCGACTGTGACTGATCTCGGGTAGAATCGAAACCGACTCCGTGGTCGGTCCGAGCTTGCGATGGATGGCGCTTGCGGCCTTCGGCCGAGACAGCCGACCGGGTCGTCCCGTCAGTCCGCCACTCGAGGCGGCCGGTCGAGTCCGGTGCGGCGGAACTACGACTCACGGTTGATCCGACCGTCGGCTCGATCGCGCCCCCGGATCGTACAGGAGGCGACATCGAGGCCGCTCGAATCGGTGTCCATCCATCGTGTGTGGTACCGACGTCGGACTGACGACGCGACGGCGTGGTCGAGCGCCCGCGATCGCGGCCATTCGTCGCAGTCTGGGTCTCCCGGTCTCGACGATCCGTTCGGATCGACGGCTGTTGTAACGGCTGATTTGCGCTTTGCGTGGCACTAGCGGTCGTCGAAGCCGGGTCCGCGGCCGGATAGCTGCCGTCGGACTCGGGACCGACTCGACCCGCCGGGACACGACGGGTCGACTGCCCCTCGGCCGTCGGTACCGGACTCGAGTCGACCGCCGACATCGGGCGACGACCGTCGGGACGCGGATGCCGGACCGGGCGTTGTGCGGTCTCACGCGAGGGTGACGGCGGAGCCGTCGGCCCCGTCGGCGGAACCGGTCGATCGATGAGCGCCGGCGGCGACGCGGACTCGCCGCGGGCCGGCTCCCGACGTGCCGCGGTTGTCACGTCCGATGGCGTCTCGCGTTCGAGCGACTCGCTGTGACTCGAGGGGTGACTTCTCGGGACGTTCGGGTCGAAATCGGTCACCGAGCGGCGACGCTCGGAACCGTCAGAACTGGACAGAGTCCGCCGAGCGATTGCGTCCGCCCACGTGACACGTGTTTCGATCGCCCGCGGTCGGGTCGGCTGCCGTCGTTCGGTTCCGCCAGTCGGTTGCCGTGGCCGGTCGTCGTCGACCGGTCTCGATCGGTCGGGCATCGGCCCCGACTTCGCTCCGGAGGTCGGCGACGTATCAGCGTTCGATCGGGCAGCGACTCCCGCCTCAACGTCGCCTCGCCGGTGCGTTCGCTTCGACGAGCGGGTTCCGTCCCGGCGTTCGGGACCGTCGTGCTCGTGCGATGTCGCTTGGGAACGGACCGATGTCCGTAACTCGTGAAGCTGTGATCGCCTGTCGGACCGGAATACACGTTCTGCCGGCGACCGAGTGGCCGAGTCGGATAGCGGTCCGACCGCATCGTCGGACTGGGACCCATGGTCCGACCGACCGGACTGCGTGAGATACGTGAACGCATCCTCGTGATGGTCCGGCCGGGCGAACGGTGATGGAGACACGATCGATAGCTCCGGGTCGTCCACCGACTCGCCGTCAGGCGGAGCGACGGCGGGTGAAAAAAACGACAACTCGATCGGACTCCGTTTCCGCGCAATCCGGACGCCGAACCCACCCGCTAATCGGTCGGGCGTCAGCGTCGCGATGGATGCGACGCTGGAGCGGAGTCGAGCAACACCCGGCCGGTCGTCCGACTCGCCCGCCGTCGATGTATCTACGCCCATCGAGCGACCAGTCACGCTAATCTCCCGCAGCGCCGTCTCACACCCGAGGTCGTCAGTCGTTTTCATCACGGTTCGTCGAATCGCTGTTCACACTCATCGATGGCCGATTCATCTCCCCCTCCCACCACGATGCCGGTGTACACGCTCTTATTGAGATATTATAAGAGTACCACTTAATGGTTTTGACGATGCGTAACACAAAATTAGAGCCCACCAGACTGTACGGGTAACGGTTCGTAACTATGCGCTCGAGGCCACGGCACACTGCGTCGCAACCATCCAGCCCATCGTCCCGCATCCAGCCCATCGTCCCGATGACCCGACGCGCCCGAGCGGCCGTGATCGGGGTCGGCGGGTGGCTGACGCCGTCCCGGGACCGTCGGCTACTCCTGTGGCGTCGGATCGGCGCTCAACCCGATCGCCGACGGGTTGGACGACCGAGTCGGATCACGGTCCTCAGCGTCGTTGCCGCCCTTGAGAACGAATTGCTTGCCGGTCCGCGTGTAGATGATCGGGTGTTCCCGGCCCTGTTTGAGCGTGTATCCGAGCGGCAGGTCCATCGCCGCCTCGTTGGACTCGAGGAGGAACGCCTCCGGGACCTCGAAGGGGCGACGTTCGCCGGGCTCGAGTGTCATCTCCAGGTCGAACTGATAGAGGTCACGTTTCGTATCGCGGATCTTCGCCTGAGCCAGTTCGACGGGCGCAACGCCGTCGTTTTTGATCATCAGTTCGCGGCCGGGGCGTGACTCCGGGCTCGAGACGCCGACGATTCTGAGATCGGTCCGGTCGCTGATTCCGGACTCGTAGCGGTTGTAGACGAGGATCGTCGCAACCAGCCACAGGAAACCGGCCAGCAGAGTCGTCTGGAGATGCGTGAGCGTTCCCTCGAACCAGGGGAGCCACGCGACCAGCGTGCGGATGCCGAGACTGCCCAGGACGGCCCCGGCGAAACCGACGATACCGGCCAGCGTCCGCGTCTGAAGGAGTTTAACCTGAGCATAGCCAGCTTTGATGAGGACCGACTGGAGCGTGGACGGCGAGTTATCGTCCGTGTCGGGTTCGCGGCGCTGGCGGAGCGTCAGCACGGTCGCGACCGGCCACGCGATCAGCGAGCCGGCGAGGACGAACCAGAGCGGAACCGGACCGGCGACGGCGGCGATGCCGAGTCCGATCGCGACCACTGCGCCACAGCTCCCGCCAGCGATGGTCGCCTGCGCCCAGATCGAGAGTCGTGTCCACTGCTCCGTGATCGCGTCCTCGTAGTTTCGGTACAGTTTGTAGCCGGCATAGACGAGTGCAACGAGGACGAACACCGTCACCAGCAGGAGGACTCGCGATGAGATCACCCAGCCCGTCACGGGAACCGACGACTGGGGAACGTAGTCGACGAGTCCCGTCACGACGGCCACGGCAGTGACGAGCAAGGCGACGATCAGCGCCGCCATTAATGGTCGAATAACCGGAGAGAGTTGTTTTCGGACTGTCTTCGTGACCTGCGATGCGATGCGTCTCATGTTATCGGGTCACCCGTTTTCGGTCGGGAACGGCCGACTGTCGGCCGTCCGAGACCGGACTGTACGTTATCCGCTCGGTCGATTTCGTTTCCATTCTCTTATGCATATTTGTTGGATAATGTTTGTTAGATCCTATTAAAACGTAAGGGTAGTCGTGGGAAACGAGAGCCGGGAGCCGAGAGCAGTACCGACCGGTCGTCGCTCGAAATCGATCGGGCGACATCCGGGTGGTCGCTACGAGCACGTGATACAGCGGTTTGATCCGTGCGGATCGCTCACCGAATGTCGGGTTCGATCCACGGTTACCGCCCGCCCGTGGTCGCGAAGGTCATTCCGGCATTCCCGACATCTTCGAGAACTGCTCGTATGCCAACTCGATGGATTCGATCGCCATTCCGCGTTCGTTGCTCGCCAGATCCGGGCCCGACCATTTCGTCGGATACGCGTTCGCGAACTCCCATCCCCACTGACTCTGCCCTTGAAACCCGTCTTTCACTTTGACGACGATGTTCTTTCGAGAGATCGTCCCGCTCATGACCGTCTGGATCCAGTCCCAGAAAGCCGTATTCGTCGTCAATCCCCGTTGGAGGACGAGGTTCGCGTGCGCGAACTGGCCGGGTAACTGGTGCACGTGATCGTTGACGCCGCCCTCGCGGTACTGGACGGTTTCTAACTCCATCGTTATCCCGGCGACCTCGGTGAACCCGGCGACTGTTTCGCCGTCTACCTCGACCTCGAAGTTGTACTGTGCGTAGGGATCGTCTTCCGTTGTGTATGGTGCCATCGTCTCAATACTGCGGTTATAACGGCATCTGAGGGTCAGATGCCGCGGTTACTCGGAATCCGGCGGATTTCGGAGTACGATACCACCGCCGGCATCGTCACGCCCCCGGTCGCGACCGCGGCGCCGGCCACGGGACCGATCGGACTGCGAGTCGTTCATTCGATCGTTGATCCCGCTGATCTCCGTACACCAGCGCTGCCGTTCCCAGTGAGGCATGTTCAACACCTCGTCGTGGCTCCATCCGAAATGGTAGGCCACGAACGCGACCTCCTCGTAGAGACGGTCCGGTTCGTACAGCCGGACTATTCCGCTGGATTTCCCGGGTCGGACTCCTCGCTTTCGGGCGATTCCGCGCCTGTCGCCCGCATGTCGGCGGCCTCGAACCCGGGCGATTCGGCCGCCCCGACCCCGCCGAGGTCACCCCCAGTACTGACGGGACCGGTGTCGACGCCGGCGGACTCCATACCGCCGGCCGCTCCGTCGGTCGTCACGTGAGACCCGTTTTCCGCGTTGATTTCGAACGGCTCACCGCACTCGGGACAGGCCGTCTCGACGGCGTTTATTCCCTGGTTGTTGATCCGTTCGTACAACGCCTGCAGGTACTCGAGGTCCGTAACGAACAACTCCTCGATGACGCTCGCATCGATCGTCTCGAGGTCGCCGAGTTCGGTGACGACCCGCGAAAGCAAGACGATGGTCAGATACGAGGAGTTCGATTGGACGCGAGGGTTTTGCAGCGGCTTGATCTCGTCGGCTGCCGTGGCGAGTCGCATTCGCCCCTCCTTGTGGAGCGTTCCCTCGTCATCGACGTAGCCCTGTGGAAGGGTGAACTCGAACTCGGTCTGGAGCGTGCCACCGGTCATTGTCGATGGCCTCCGCTGTCACAAGCGACGACGACGCGGTCGGCGAACGGGGCGGCAGCACCGGTGTGAAGGACGCCCTCGTCGTCGACGCGCCAGTCATCGTCGAACCGATGACGGGGAACGGTGAACGCCTCCGGAGACGAATCCGACAGTCGTGTCATACGTTCTTCCGTTCCATCTCGTCGAAGGTGACGACGTACTCCTCGGTAGCGAGGTTGCCCTGACCGCCGCCGCCGTGGGAGTTGAGCGTCGGCGGGCGGTACTCCTTGATCCACGCCTTCGTGAACTCGAAGCGAAGCACCGAGTCGCCGATCTCGTTCATGATGATGACGGCGATGTTCTTCCGACCGCCGTCGTCCATCTTCCCCTGGTCGACGGATTTGCGCCAGTTGTAGAGCTCTTCGTTTTTCTCGTTTGCACCCCGAACGAGGATGAGGTCGTCGTACTGTGTATCCCCCCAGAGCTTTCGATTGTGCGATGGATCGTTTCCTTCGCGGTATTCGACTTGCTCGGTTCGCATCGCTGGCAGTTCGACCTCGACGAATCCGGGAATGCCGACGCCGTCGAGTTCGACTTTGAATTCGGTTTGTCTGAGTGGTCCGTGTGAGTCTGGCATTATCGTAGTGATTGCGTAAAGATTGGTTGATCGTCAGATGCGGTGTAGGCGGCGTTATTCGCCGGTGTCCTGGCTGATTCTGAAGACGACGAACTCGGCCGGTTTGACCGGTGCGACACCGATCTCGACGATGAGTCGTCCGTTGTCGATGTCGTCCTGCGTCATCGTCTCCTCACCGCACTTGACGTAGAACGCCTCGTCGGCGGTGCTCCCCTGGAGACCGCCGTCCCGCCACACCGTCGTCAGGAAGTTCTCAGCCGACTGGCGTACGCGGGCCCACAGATCCTCGTCGTTCGGTTCGAAAACCGCCCACTGGGTCCCTTCGTCGATCGACTGTTCGATGTAGAGGAACAGTCGTCGCACGTTCACGTACTTCCAGGACGGATCGCTGGAGGTGGTCCGTGCGCCCCACAGTCGGATGCCCCGACCCTGGAAGCTTCGGATACAGTTGACTCCCTTCGGGTTGAGGACGTCCTGTTCGCCCTTCGTGATGTTGTGCTGGACGCCGAGAATGCCGCGCACGACTTCGTTCGCCGGTGCCTTGTGAACACCGTGTTCCGCGTCGCTTCGAGCGAAGATACCGGTGATATGGCCGCCCGGCGGCACGAGCTTCTTCCGGTTGGTGAACGGATCCTTCGTCTCGATCCACGGATAGTAGTAGGCGGCGTACGAGGAGTCGACGGGCGTCTCGATATCCGAAATCGATCCCGCGTTCTGCGGTGCCTGCAGGATCGCGAACCGCTCACCCATGTTCTCACAGTGGGCGACGAGTGATTCGGTCAGCCCCTCGATATCGTTGTGGTCGGGGACACACATCAGGGAGACGCCGTCGAGTTCCCTGAATGCCGCAAGGCCCGTTCGCATCCCGGGCTTGTTGATTCCCTCGTAATCGCTGAGGGA
Organism: Natrinema pallidum DSM 3751; assembly: GCF_000337615.1. GTDB lineage: Archaea > Halobacteriota > Halobacteria > Halobacteriales > Natrialbaceae > Natrinema > Natrinema pallidum. The sequence continues at coordinate 834 of NZ_AOII01000106.1, read as the reverse complement.
GACGTCCTCGCTCCGGGGCTTCGACGACAGGTCCGAGACGACATCGACCTCGACTTCCTTCTCGCCGGACTGGACCTTTTCGAGGTCCTCCAGAAGGTCCTCTCGAGACTGCGTGGCGTCGATATCGAACGGTTTGGCGATTCCCTGCAGTTCGCTGTACTCCCGGTCGTCGAGCTCCTCCGGAACGTAGGCGGCGGTCTCGGATTCGGCGTCGAGTTGAATCAGGCCGCCGTCGGAGTACTCGTCGGGGACCTCGCGCGACAGCCAGGAGAGCCCCTCGGCGGGTCGTCCGGCATCCAGCTGTTCGAGATCCACGAGGACGGACCCCGGAATCTGTTTCTCGTAGAACTGGCTGGATTCGGGATCCGCCGACATGTCCTCGTAGACTTCTTCGATGTCGGGAGCCGGGTCGGGTTGATCGGACGCCGGCTTGCTGACCTCCTCGATATCGCACGACCAGTATCGCAGCGTCAGTTTGAAATACTCGTTCTCTCCCTCCTCGTAGAGCGGCCCGTCCTCGACGATGGCGGCGATGGAGCATCCCCACGCGCCCGGTCCGGTTGCCTCGACGGAGATGACGTCGGTTCGATCCTCGTCGACGAGGGTCGTCGTCGCGACATCAGTCGGCTCGGCGGCTGTGACGCGACCGACGTAACAGCGGCTTCCGCCGTTTTTGAAGAATCCGTCCACGGCAACGTCCAGATCAGAGGACTGCGGACTCGAGCCAAACGTTCGTTTGAATTCGGGTATGAGTTTACCCCGAAGTCTCGACAGCCGGCACAGCGTGATCCCGTGAGAGCATCTCATTGTTGTTGACGACTCGACGAAGTTCTT
>NZ_AOII01000105.1 GCF_000337615.1 Natrinema pallidum DSM 3751 | reverse complement strand
AGAAGATCCACAAGCAACGACCAATCTTACAAGAGACGCTCGCTACCACTACACAACCGAGGTGTGAGGCTTAACTAAAGACGGATGGTTGTCGTTCATGGTCAACAGCTCCAGCAGAAATCGTGATAGGCACACGAGTCACAGACCGGCTTCTCCTCGGCCGGTGGCGGCGATTCTGCGGTGACGACCTCACGGATCTCACGGATAGCCGATTCGACTTCGGCGCTGGTTTCCGGGGTCAGTTCGATCGTCTCGCGTCGTTTCTCTGTCGGATGTGCAAGGACGCCGGTCTTCTCGACGCCGGTGACCCGATCGAGATACCAGAGATAAAACAGCAACTGCAACCGCGCTGGTTCGGTCATCGACGACGAGGGTTTGACTTCCAGGATCTCGCCGCTGTCCAGTACGTCGATCGCGATGATCCCGTCGACACGCACGTCTCGGCGCTTGTCCGAGTAAGCCGAGTCGTCAACGTCGCTGCCGCGAACGATCGATGGCGTGTCGCGGTCGATCTCTACGTCACGGCTGAGGAACCAGAGTTCTCGCTCACAGACGACGTAGTACTGGAACATGACGCCGGTCAGTCGGAAGGGGAGTTCGGCGGTCTCGTCTCTGGCAGCGTCGAGAAACCGGTCGACGGGGTCAGTCAATGAATCGGTCATAGGAACCGGTCGTCGACGCTCGGCTCGTCCACAGCGAGGCCCTTCGTTGTGTCGAAGTACGAGGTGCCCTGTGGCCGCCTGAGTACACAGAGGTCGGTATCACCGAGCGGTTCGAGGTGTCGAGCTGTCTCGGCCTCGGTCGAGTCTTGGCTGTAGATCGGGAGCGAAACGGTGATCTCCTTGGCTTCGTCACGCCGGTCACCGAACGCGTCGTAGTCGAATTCTCTCACGGCCGATTCCATCGCATCGACCAAATCTCGGTCGGCGTCCGTTCGGCAGACGACCACGTCAACGCTCTCTCGTTGGCCGATCAGCGAGAGCGTGCCGAGTTTCGCTCCCTTCGCCTCGTCGACCCACTCGACGTACTGTGGGGATCCCGGATTTCGGCCGGCGACGAGCCCGTAGTAGTGCTGAACGGCCTCGCGGGTCATCGTCCGTTCGGCGACGGTTCCGTCGTTCGCACCGATCGCGTCGAGTGTTTTGGAAGTCAGTGAAATTGTACTCACTCCCTCAGAGTCGTAGACGGCCTGTGCTGGGGTCTTGGTCGTGCCCGCTGGTGGAGCGAGCCACCAGAGTGTCACCGCTCCAAGGTCACTCTCGAACGACCGGTTACACCGACCCGCCGCCTGCACGACGCTATCGATCGGTGCGATGTCGCGGTACACTCGATCGAAGCTGATGTCTACCCCAGCCTCGATAAGCTGCGTCGACACCGCCACGAGCGGAACGTCGCGTTCGGTGAGTCGCTTCGTCGCTTCGATGAGCGCGAGACGGTCATGCGGGCGAAGGCGAGTCGAGAGGTGGACGAGTGCCCGTTCGTTCGAACCGAGCGTCGCCTCGACCCGTTTGACGAGAGCGTCCACGTCAGCTCCGTCATCGTCGAGTTCCAACTCGAGACACCGACCAACGTCGACGACCGCTTTGCGTTCCTCGATCGTATCCGTGAGTTCGGTAGCACTGTCGATGGTGTTACAGATCGCGAGTACTGACTCAGTCTCGCCGGTCTCGTTGATGATCATCCGGCCAGCTGTCTCGTAGTCTACTGTTGCGTCGGTGTCGTCAAATGCGAGTACAGAATCGTGAATATCGTACTCGACTCGTTCAAAGTGATCGAAGTATCGTATGAGTTTACCCCGAAGTCTCGACAGCCGGCACAGCGTGATCCCGTGAGAGCATCTCATTGTTGTTGACGACTCGACGAAGTTCT
>NZ_AOII01000104.1 GCF_000337615.1 Natrinema pallidum DSM 3751 | reverse complement strand
CCGCCCGTCAAAGCACCCGAGTGGGGTCCGGATGAGGCCGACGCAACGTCGGTCGAATCTGGGCTCCGCAAGGGGGCTTAAGTCGTAACAAGGTAGCCGTAGGGGAATCTGCGGCTGGATCACCTCCACAGACCGGGACCAGGCCGTCGTGCCTGGCCCACCTTTGCAGTTCACGTTCGATCGACCAACGTCTGGCCGATCGGGCACCTTTGAACTACCAAGGCTAACGTGTCACTCCCTGTCCGCCCTTCTGGGCGGACGTGGGCCCATAGCTCAGTGGTAGAGTGCCTCCTTTGCAAGGAGGATGCCCAGGGTTCGAATCCCTGTGGGTCCATGTCTCGNGTGGGGTCGGGATGAGGCCGACGCAACGTCGGTCGAATCTGGGCTCCGCAAGGGGGCTTAAGTCGTAACAAGGTAGCCGTAGGGGAATCTGCGGCTGGATCACCTCCACAGACCGGGACCAGGCCGCCGCGCCTGGCCCACCTTTGCAGTTCACGTTCGATCGACCAACGTCTGGCCGATCGGGCACCTTTGAACTACCAAGGCTAACATGTCACCCCCTGTCCGCCCCTTGTGGGCGGACGTGGGCCCATAGCTCAGTGGTAGAGTGCCTCCTTTGCAAGGAGGATGCCCAGGGTTCGAATCCCTGTGGGTCCATGTCTCGGAGGACGATCGAACCGTGTCCCTTAAGTGGGAGACGGAACTTCGATCTAATCCGAACAACGAACCGATGCACCACCCCGTGTAAACGCGGGTGGGAAGGGTTAATGCAGGCCGGCCGTCTACCGGCGTGCAAATGAGACCGTGTGTACGTGTAGTCCAGGCGTCCACTGGACCCGTTCCCGGGTCACTACGTGATCGCACTNG
>NZ_AOII01000103.1 GCF_000337615.1 Natrinema pallidum DSM 3751 | reverse complement strand
GATCCGATGAACGTGGCTACTGTGCCAGCTGGTGGATCGCTCGGCTTGAGAGCTGATGAAGGACGTGCCAAGCTGCGATAAGCCTGAGGGAGCCGCACGGAGGCGAAGAACTCAGGATCTCCGAATGGGAATCCCCACCGCAATTGCTTCGCGCAATGGGGAACGTCGAGAATTGAAACATCTTAGTATCGACAGGAAAAGAAAGCAAACGCGATGTCGTTAGTAATGGCGAATAAACGCGACACAGTCCAAACCGAAGCCCTCACGGGCAATGTGGTGTTCGGGCTGACTCTCAGCAGCAGAACGGCGAGGCGAAGTCTCTTGGAATAGAGCACGAGACAGGGTGACAGTCCCGTACCGTCGACAAGTATGCTGTGCGTCAGTCCCAGAGTATCGGGGG
>NZ_AOII01000102.1 GCF_000337615.1 Natrinema pallidum DSM 3751 | reverse complement strand
TGTGGGTGCATACCATCGATCCGGCTTCTAATCTAGTTCAAGAGATTATTCTAGCTCGTAGTGATATCTCTTGGACATACCTGAGCTAATTTCGAACTCGTGCAACAGGCTATTACAAAGTACCCAAAGTCATGGCATGTGTTTGGTGAAACTAGGTCTCATCAAGAAGCAGAGAACGGAGTTCAAGTTCAGATAGAAGTGAAAAACGAAGGAAGGGCTCCAGCCGAAGATTGCACGGTCAAGTTTAGTAGTACTGAAATACAAAACCAAACATATCATACACGATGGTCAGATGTTAACGAGGTAGAGACATTAATCACTCCTGGTGAGGAAGAGATGGTGGATTTATTCTGGATGGATCTCAAGGACAAAGATATCCTTACCGCCAAGCCAGAAAAAGAAGGAGATGAAAAACATTATCCACCGGGCGAGTTTGGAAAAATCCATCGTGTTGAACTATCTGTAGGCGATCATTCGATAATATCTCACATAAACGCCCGAAATATGGCCGAAATTGAGCAAGAGATTGAGGAACTAAGTGATATTAGTGTTCCCGATGGTATTGTTGATCTAAGTGAAGAGTGGGAAGTGATTGAGGCAATAAAACAAGTTGACGAGACTTTTGTAATATTCTATAATATCGGTGGTGAGAAGGTGCTAGAAGTATCTTCAGAAGTTGATTTAGAGATTTTAGATGAGATCGATGAACTCTCTAGAGAGAAAATCAACGCAAGGCCCAATGAGCAGTATTCAGAAGCCCTCAAACGTATCTTCACGATCGAGAGATACTAGGAAGCGATATACTCCATGTATCGGTCACGGAGGATTTCCATTAAGTCTCGAGCTTTCGAGAAGTCCTTCACATTCTTTATACGAACGGCATGTGTTTACCCCCATAGAGTTCCTGGCTGAGCCACTGAGACGGCTGAAAACAGCACCCTCTATTTGATTTATAGCATGTGTTTACCCCCATAGAGTTCCTGGCTG
>NZ_AOII01000101.1 GCF_000337615.1 Natrinema pallidum DSM 3751 | reverse complement strand
TGACGGCGGTCGAATTTTACGGATTTCTAATTGAATTCCCCGATTTTGAACCTACTGTCTTCCTGCGATTTCTGGGGGTAAACACATACTACGAACGTATCCCATGACTTCGTTGCCTGATATTTTCAGGCTATATAAGTCCCCATCATAAAAGACAGGTGCTTCAAACCCCTTGATGATCCATTCATCCTCAATATATCCCCTCACCTCTTTATGATCTGCAATATTCTTGCCTTCAAAGTTGATCTGTTCAATCATTTCCTCTTGCTCATCCTCAGAAATTGTCGGATCAGTAAGTTGGATATCATCGACTTGTAGGAGGACAGGTTCACTATCTGGAGCGTCTTCCCGGTCACTATAGAACGAGTTTCTAAAGTCGTCTATTTTTTCTACCGGCACCTCCGGATCTTGGTATCGGGTGAGGTCTCCCTTGATGTCAATATTGAAGTTCGTCTTCTTACCGAAGTAACTTTTTGCCTTTTGGATATCTGTAACTTTCGTACTCTCAATTATGAGTAAATTATCATCTGGAGAAATCCGAAATTCAAAGGCATCTTCTCTTGTTAGTTCTTTGAGTTCTCCAGAGTAAGTGATTGTGCTTTCGACATCTACAAATACGTAACGCCCATCAATTAAGTCCTCTTCCCCAATATATTTATATTCAAACCCTTCCTTCTCTTCCCCCGATGCGTCAGGGTCATATTCAATCCTATTCAATTCCTCTTTCACTCTACTTACAGACAGATCTTCAGGCTCGACAATAGTAAAGTAGGACTCAGGAATTGCACTTGAACTATCTTCGACGATCTGCTTAGCCTGCCTCGCATACTCTTTTGCTTCTTCTACTGTCCAAGATCGCTGTTCATACCTATTGACAACCTGTTCCCACCGAGTGAAATCTATTTCTTCCTCAAAGACGTTCTTATGAATACGTTCAGCAGTCAGAAGATGGCTACCAGGACGAACATAGTTTTCCACAAGCTCGATTATCCGTGAAGAAGGGTCATCAGCGGATGACATTTCTCACTTCTTTTGTTACATTCTTATTAAATGCCTAGGATCAAGTCTTCTAACAAGGGGGCAGGCTGCTGGGTGAGAACTACTATCAAGAAACTTTCGAAACGTACATGGAGCCCCAACACGATTCTTCTTTCCAGAACAACAAGCTACCGGAATGTCCAAAATAGCCGCCAAAACAACTGATGGCCCGATATATCCGACTTTAGAGGATCGCGGAGCGGCGGCAATAGTCAGTCTGGAGAACGCATCAAATACTACTCTTGATAAGCACGAGATCGACTGCCATCTGTCTATCCCCGATGAGTTTGAGATAGTGGTTGGAAATTCAAGATATGTTGAAGAAGACCACTGGAAGCCTGTGAGCGATATTCCTCCAAACCAGCGACTACGACTTCCAATTTCAATCACGACCCCAGTTGAGTGCGTTCCTAGTAAGACAGAATTCGGTATTGAGGTATATTATAAAAATGAGTTAGTGGAACAGACAAGTATTGAGATGGTTTTATAGCACTGAGACAAAGCTTGCTATTTCTTCTTGGAAATAGGATAGGAAGTCGTCTGACTCATAACTTCCGGGGTCATAGATGTTTATATACCCGCTTTCGGTTAGAGTCGTCTTTATTTTCTGGTCTTGATATGCATACGTAACGCCTAATTGATTTATGTCGGATAGTTCTAGAGTAGCACCGACATCGGGGTCATCAAATACGTTATCTCCATATATCACCCCATTTTCGGCTTCCGTAGCACTATTATAGAAGCCAACTTGCCAATAGTCCCCGTCAGTATGCTCAGAAAAGAAAGCCTGAAGATCAATATTCCCCCGCTCAATATTGGTATCTGTTCGTTCCCCTATTAGATCATATGCAAATGAGCCGTTTCCACTTGCGACAATAACGAATTCGCCAGATATTGTAAGAAATTCTGTGTATTCTGTGGCCCTACTTCTATCCCTAAAGGTGCCAATAGTACCGTCTTGAATTTGAACAGACTCCTCTTCTTCAAATGTTTGACGTGCTACTCGCCCAAATTGTGCTAAGTGTCCATCAGAAAGGCGAAACTCATCCCGTATTTCAACACATTGCTTTACTTCACCATGATCAGTTTCCACTGATCTCTCAAACGATGGGATTTTATCAAATTCACCGTTGACAACACCAATAACACCAGACTTCATGCAGGCAATATTCAATACGGATATGATATAACAGTTAGCAATTCTCGTTGTCGTGTGAGATGTCTGTTTTGGCAATATTTTGCTCTAAACTGCTATGCGAACCGGTCAGACAATGAAGGAAGACCATCAGTAGATGATTCTCCATACAAATCTCCTTCAAGATAGCTGACTTTTCCTCGCTCTTGCCGAATGGCTTCCGGTGAGAATTCACCAAGATAATGCCGCCGAAAGGTTCCCCAGTCCTCCCAGCCACCCCAGTCCATCACGACTGACGGCAGGACGCCCTGCTCGAGTAGATTCGTCCCCCAGGTCCGCCGCAGGTCGTGGACGTCGAGGAACGACCAGCCACGATCTCCGCTCTGAGCCTGCAACCGTTCGGCAGCTCGCTGCACCCAGCGGTAGACCGTCTTGGCGGTCACGTCGACGATCGGCTCGTCCGGTGCGATCCCGGCGGCGTCGGTGTGGGCGTCGATGTACGTTGCCAGTTGGTCGGGAACCGGCGGCTCACGGTAGTGTTCCTGTTTCGCCACGTCGTCCCAGACGCGTAGGTGCGTTCCGGTCGGCGTCTCGACGACATCGGCGGGCGTTATCTGGACGATCTCGCAACGACGCAGTCCACATCGACCGGCGAGCAGGAACGCGATCATCTGGCGGTTGTCCTCCGCCTCGTCGATCACGGCCTGCAGTTCGTCTTCACTCAACCACACGCGCTTCCCTTCGCGTTGCGGGTAGGGCTTCAGTCTCATCGCTGTCCTCGATACTCATTTTTAGCCCAACAAACCATGAAGAATGGGGTTATCAGTACGGAAATTGGCCCCGATCTCGGGATGAATTGTCCTCGAACACCGGCTTCGCGGACACGGTACTCGCAGTAAGTACGTGACTACCTTGCGGTATGATATCTGGCCAAGCTACATATAGTTGGATTATACTGATTTAACTGTTAGAAGACATGGATTGGGGCTTTCGAATTCGCAAGGACGTTGATCCAAAGATACAGCTTTTGATACTGCTTTTAGCAATTGCAGTTATTGCATCGTTGCAGTATTTCAACATACTCTGATTTTGGAACCACTTCTCTGGACCGACTGGTCTCGTTCTACACTGACTGAGGTTGATCTTCCCTGTACTTACCGCTGTCCTTGAGGATCGACTTCGCGGACACGCGGAACGCTAAGGACAACGGATATATCCGTCTCTCCTCGTACTAGTTAGTCAATCAGATGCCGACTCGAGTTGTCCAGCAGCACCATCCGGACGATATCAACTATTCGCGCGAGGATGTCAGTACGGATCCGGATGCGTTCGAGGACGAACTCCGCGACCCGACGGCCGATGTCAAGGTGATGGACTACTCGCTCCCGGACGGAGACGTGCGTGTTTTCTATACGTTGGGCGTATCGGGAACGGCTGACGATCTCGATCGGGAAATCAGCCCCGCTCAGTTGGAAGAGGACTTAGAACCGATGGACCCGACGAGCCGGGTCATCGCGATCTGGTTACTCCAGTTCTTCGCCGAGATGCAACAGGAAGAACAGGAGAACGGGAGTGAACTCGCGATCTACAAGGACCTCGAGATCGAGCGAGTCCCCGAAGCGGTCGATCACGTTTCGTGGGACGGATCGGCGACGGACGTTGCCGGAAGCCTGATGTCGAACCTGATCCTGCGACACTCGCTTCCGAACGCGAATCACCGACGGGGATCACGATGGCACAGACCTATCTCGAGGCGGCAGGGGCCGAGTTTGAAACCCCGAAAACGCACACCGAAGAGTACGAATGGCGTGAGTGGGTCGACCCTTATATCGTCGAATCAAAGCGGCTGCTGACCGTTCGACGACACAACCTGTACTTCCTCACGTTGAAACAGAACGGGTGCGAAATCGTCCGCCGAAAGCACGAGATCGAGATTCCGCTCGACGAGTACGACCTCGATATGCACTACTACGAGGCGTGGGAGGAATACGCCGAGCTGCACGAGACACACTGCATCGAGTTCGCGGAGGAGTTGGCCACTCGAGGTGGGGAGTCGAAGGATTTATCGACTTCTTGCGGACCGAAAACGGAAGTTCTGAAACGGAATAAGATCTCGAACTGTTGCAGCCATGTCAGGCCATCAACTGCAGAATCGTGGCTCCGAGCCTTCGCTGTCTGGCAGGCTGCTACAAACTAAACACGACCCACTGCTCCGTAACAACTGCTAAGGGTCGGGAGTGGGTTGATGACGCATGGAGCTGACTGCCGGACCGACGACCCGCTCTCGAGCGGTTACCGGCCTCATTCTGGGGTACTTCGCCGTGTTCGCCTACGCGACGATTACGAACGATCCGCTGGCGGCGACCGTCACGCAACTCGGCTTCGGGATCGTCGCGATCGCCGTGGGGGCGATGCTGTACGGGCAGCGGTCGGCACCGTGGGCAGCGCTGACCGCGGCCGCGGGCTGTCTCGTCGCGGGCGGCGTGTTGACCGTCGGTGCCGTCCTCACGCAGTCGGCCGTCGTCGACGGCCTCTCGTCGCTGCTGGTGCTTCTCGGACTCGGCTGTTACGGCTATGCGATCTGGCGTGCGAACTGACCGGCTGCCCGCCGGATGGACCCGCGTTCGTCGCTCACGCGCTCGTCCGGAGCACCTGCGCCGTCGGGAGCGTCCAGCCGTAGGTGACGGCGGCGATGCGCGTTCCGACCGTTACCGCCGCGCAGATCGCCGCGGCGACGCTGCCGGAGCCGCCCAGCAGGGTGATGATCCAGTACGTCCCGCCGCCGAGCACCGCGCAACTCGCATAGAAGTCCTCGAGCAGAATGAACGGCGACCGGTCCAGCAGGATGTCCGCGAACGCCCCGCCACCGACCGCGTTGATCGTCGCAATCGTGACGACGCCAAAGCCCGAGACGCCGACGCCGGTCGCGACGATGGCCCCGGTCGTCGTAAACGCGGCGAGTCCGACGGCGTCGGAAAACAGCGTGATCGGATGGTCGTCGGCCGATTCGAGGGCGACGCTCACCCCGATCGCCAGAGCGACGCCGAACACGCCGAGAGCGATCTCGATCGGCGACTGGAGCGCCAACGGTACCCGATTGACCAGGATGTCCCGCGTCGCTCCGCCGGCGAACGCGGTAACGAGCCCGACGACGGCGACGCCGAACAGGTCGAACTCCTCGCGGATCGCCTTGGTCGCCCCGACCAGTGCGAACGCGACGAGCCCGATCGCGTTCATCACGGCGAACGGATCGACGAACAGCGCGACAGCCAACTCTCGTCCCACTGGTCTGCTACAGGTCGGCGATCGTCTTGAGCGCTACGGGTCGGACCGAACCGGCACTAAAACTGCTCGAGCCCGGTCTGTTCGGCCGCGGCGAGCGCGTCCTCGCAGGTCGACCACGATTCCCGTGCGAACGGCGGGAGGGAGCCGTGTTCGTCGACGTATGACGCGAGGAACTCGCGGGTGGTCGCATCGCCGGGATAGCCGCTGCCGATCGGGCCGTACTCATCGGCCAGCGCAGCGATGTGTGCGTCGCGGTCGACCTTGGCGATGATGCTGGCCGCGCCGACCAGCGGTGCGTCGTCATCGGCACCGTGACGGGCGTCGACGTCGACCTCGAGCGAGCAGGCGTCGGCGACGCGCCTGGCGAACCGGTCGGCGTCGGTATCGCAGGCGTCGCAGAGCCCCGATGGACGATCGCCTGCGGCTGCAGCCGACTCGAAGCTCCCGATCGCGTCGTCGATCGCGGTCGCGTGCGCTTCGACCGCCAGCGAGTTCATGTCGGTCCCCGGCTCGTCGATCCGGGCGGGCGTGATCTCGGCGACGCCGATCGCGATTCGATCGTCGGTGCGGAGGCTCGCCGCCAGGTCCTCGCGCCGGTCGGGCGTGAGCCGTTTCGAGTCCCTGATCCCGTCGGGAAGGGCGGCCGGGTCCTCGAGGTGGACGGCCGCGGCGAACATCGACCCTAGGGCCGGGCCTTTTCCCGCTTCGTCGACGCCGAAGGGCATACCCGTCCGCTCGAAGGGCGAAGGCAAAACGGTTGTGACTCGGCCGGGTGGCCGCACGCGGAGCTCTCAGCCGCGTGATCACATGTCTCGTCGTCGGCGATCGCTTCGATGTCCGCCCAGTCGAACGCCGAGACCGAGCGGTTGGCGTGAACCGCGAAGAACGCGCCTTCGTCAGCGTTCGCTCGGCTCGTCTCGGAAGTACGCATCCAGTTCGAACGGCTCGTCCTCTCCCTCGACGCCGGTCACGTCGAGCGCGGTCACTTCGGCCTCGGTCTCGAGGAGCCCCGCCAGACTGGGCTCGGTCCGGCCGTTGTCGCTGCTGATGAGTTCCTTCACGTAGAGGCCCCCTTCGCCGTGGAGTCGCACCTCGGCCTCGGTCGGCGATCGCAGGTCACCGTCGATCCCGTAGACGGTACGTTCGCGTGTCAGGCCCGCGCGCCGGTGATCGACCCGTTCGGGCGTGTACTGCTCGACGGTGGTCCCCTCGAGTTCGTCGAGCGCGGTCTCGAAAGCAGCCTCGTCGACGGCGTTCCCGAACTCGACGGCGGCCCGGTAGTGCTTGCTCGCATCGTGTTCCTTGACGCGCTCGACCATCTCGTAGGTCGCCAGTCGAAGCCCGTCGACCTCGACCGCGCCCTCGGCGGCGTCGTTGATCTCGCGCTCGAGCGCCTCGGGATCGGGATCGCGAAACCGGGGGCGTTTCACTTCGAGGACGAACGGCCGCCCGCCCTCGAGCATGCGGGCGTCGACGTCCTCCCGGCCCGCCCCATGGAACGTGCCCTCGTCGCCGTCCATGGCGTCGACGACGTGGGGACGGACGACCTGCTCGACACTGGTATCGTACATGTAGCCCGAGCCGCCGCAGTAGTCACAAGGCTCTTCGCCGTCGTCGCCGAGCTGGCTTCCGCTGCCGCCACACTCCCGGCAGGGCCACTCCGTCTGGGGAATGTCCCGCTCGAGTTTGCGGTAGCGGCCGTAGACGAACGCGGGATTGATCTGGACATCGACCGCGTGACCCGTGACGGATTCCGATCCGAGAGCCTCGAGCGGGTCGAACCCCGCGAGATCGACGACGGCGAGGACGTCGGGCCGGTCGAAGTCGACCTCGGTATCGGTCGTCGCGCCGACGCGCCGGCCGACTTCGCGGTTGAGTTCGCGTTTCATCGACTCGCCGACGTCGGGCTCGAGGCCGGCATCCTCCCGAAGCAGGCGTTCGTTCTCCTCGACCAGCGGCGGGACGCGGGTACCGACCTGGTAGGTGGCGAACGCGGTCCCCTCGAGCGCGTCGACGATCGTCTCGGCGACGGCGTCGAACGTGCCGCAGTACCCCTCACAGACCCAGCAGTCCGCGGGCTCGGTGGATTCGAAGTCATCGTCGTCGGCGAGTGCGACCGTCGTCCGTAGCGCCCGGCCGCGCTCGGCGTTGGTCAGCCCGAAACTCCGCTCGGCGAAGGGCCGCCCCAGACAGGAGTCACAGACGGCTCCGGTCGCCAGCAACGCGCGGGCGTCTTCCGTGATCATGTCTCGAGCATCGGGGAGCCGCGGGTAACACGTTTTCCCTTCACCGGGAGCGCGAGGGACCGGCGCGTCGGCCGCGACTACCACAGCGATCTGGCCGTCCTCGAGGTCGATCACGTTCCGAGCGAAGTACCACCGCTGTCCCTGAGCGAGCACCACCCCGTCGTCGGCCAACAGGTCGCTGCGGTCGGCAACCCCTACGGGCTCGAGGGATCGCTGTCCGCAGGCGTCGTCAGTGGCGTCGACCGAACGCTCCAGTTCCCCGACCGGTCGTTCTCGTTCCCGAGTGTCGTTCAGACCGATGCCGCGGTCAATCCCGGCAACAGCGGCGGGCCGCTCGTCGATCTCGAGGGGGACGTTATCGGCGTGATTAACGCCGGCGGCGGAGACAATATCGGCTTCGCCGTCTCGGCACGGCTCGCGGAGCGCGTCGTCCCCGCGCTCATCGAGTCCGGGTCGTACGATCATTCGTATCTGGGGACCGAGCTCAGGACCGTCGACCGACTCGTCGCCGAGGCGAACGACCTCCCCGAGGCGACCGGCGCTCTCGTCACCGCCATCGTCGACGGCTCGGCCGCCGAGGGTATCCTCGAGCCGTCACGGCGCACCGTCGAGCGACGCGGCGAATCGATCCCCGTCGGTGGTGACGTCATCCTTGCGATGGACGGCGAACCGATCCCCGATCGCCACGCGCTCTCGACGCACCTCGCGCTCGAGACCAGCCCCGGCGACACGCTCTCGGTTCGGTTCCGGCGGGACGACGAGACGATCACCAGAACCCTCACGCTCGGCGCTCGTCCGTCGGTCTCGCGGTAGCGGGTGCGCGGGTTTCGGCCGGCGCTCGAGCCGGCTGCGATCGTTCGAAACGTGTCGTTACGTCGTCCGAAAGAGTGTAGTACGTCGGCTGGGATCCGTCGAGCGACCCGGTTCGCGCCGTAGCGAACCCGTACACGTCAGCGCCCGTCGAGTTCTTCTTCGAGCGATCGAACCGGTTGAATCGAATGGATCGCGAATGCTCTCGTCCGAATGCACGCCGTTAGCATCTCGATAACAATAGGACCGACTCCGGTAGCACCCGTCGGCGCGAGTATCAGTCGCCCGAGACACCATGACCGATGCCGACTTCCACACGCTAGACGGCGAAGAACCGACTGCCGAGTTCGATCACGTTATCGTCGAGAACGACGACGCTCCCGACGAGTGTGCACTCTTCCCCCATGAGGCCAGCGAGGAGGAACTGACGACCGCCTGGATCGCGGCGTACGACGACTCGTTCGTCGCCCTCGAGTCGATGCAGTAGGCGGACGATGCACCTGAGCCATACCGTCACGGCCGCGGCCTTCTGGCTCGGTACCCTGTTGCCCCTCGTCTATCTCCCCGTCATCGTCGCCGGGATCGACTCGGTGATTCACCTCTCCCTGTTCGTTGGCCTCGTATCGATCCACGCGCTCGCCCTCGTCGTCGGCCACGACTATTCGGGGTCGCGATCCCGGTGAGCCCCCGGGCGCGTGTCCCTCGATTCTCGACCCGTCATACGCCGAGACCACTCGAGTCGGCAGTCCCTCCCGATTCGGGACGGGTCACTGACGCATAACAAAGGGCTAAATAGTGTGTAGTGGTACCATTGCACATGAAAACCCGGTGTCCGCTCTGCCGCCGATCGGTTCCCGGCGACACACAGCACTGGTGTCGCTGCGGCAAAGCAATGGACCCGCGGTGTTACGACGCACACCGTGACTGGTGTGCGGTCCGCGGCGACGATCGCTGGATCGGCGCGCTCGAGCGGTAGCGTCGGTTCCGTCCCGACGAGCGGCGGGAGCCGTACGACGGGTCTCGGCGTCGGCCGACTGACCGCGGGCACTCAGTCGAGCGAGGGAGACCAGACCTGTACCCGCGGCGCTCCGCAACTCTCACAGACTATCGCCCTGTTGTCCTTGTACCGACCCCGCTCGAGTTCGCCGTCGGAACAGTGGTGACAGGCTCGTCCCTCGAGGAGCGCGAGCAGCCGCTGCCGGCCGCCGGCGTCCGCGGACTCTGATTTCGCCATACAGCGACTACACACCGGATATCGGGGAAACGGTTGGCCATGCCTATGCAGCGTCGCGAGACGAGACGAGTCGAAGCGTCTATGTCGATCACCGGTGTACGGCCGCGGGATGTGGCCTTGGGGACACCTCGCCGTCGCCTACCTGTTGTACACCATCGGTAGCCACCGTCGATTCGGGCGGCCGCCGCGTGCCGTCCCAGCGATCGCTCTCGCCGTCGGCTCGCAGACGCCGGACCTGATCGACAAACCGCTCGCATGGAACTTCGGCATTCTGCCCGGCGGCCGGACCCTCGCACACTCGCTGTTCGTCGTCGCCCTCCTCGTTCCGGCCGTCCTCCTCGTCACGGATCGACTCGAGGGTCGCGCGGTCGGCGTCGCGTTCCTCGTCGGCTACGGCTCGCACCTCCTGGCGGACGTTCCGCCGGCGGCCCTCTCGGGGGAGTTCGCCCACGCCGCCTACCTCCTGTGGCCGGTCCTCGAACAGCCCCCCGAAGCGCCGGTCGCCGGTATCCTCGACGCCATTCTCCACTACTACGCGCTGGGACCCTACGAGTGGGTCCAGTTCGGCCTCTTCGCTATCGCCGTCCTCGTCTGGTATCACGACGGGTTGCCCGGTCTCCGACTGCTCGGCGGGCGACCCGGGCGACGGTCGAGCGCGTAATGCTTCTCGTCCCGCCGTCGGCTGGCACGTCCTACTCGAGCGACCGCTCGAGACCTGGCGAGCCTCGATAGACCGAGATGGTCCCCTCGCTCGTGATAACGACCGTATGCTCGTCGATCGCGAACTCGAGAACGATGTCGCGCTCGGTCGCCGCGGCGTGTTCGAACAGGGCAACCATCGCCTCGGGCTCGACCCGGTCGAAGAGTGTCGGCCGGTCGTCCATCGACCGGTCGTCGACGGCGGCGATCGCGTCCACCACCGTCGGAATGATCGCCGCCGGCTCGTCGTACGTCACGCTGACTCGGGGGCCGCCGTCCGCGAGCACCGTCTCGCCGTTCGAGCAGGTCATAAAATGTAACTTATTCTCACTCGAGGATATATATTGCCGATATTTTCACAACTCATGCCTCAGAATCTATCGGGGGCGATCGAGGCGAACCGTGGCAGCTATTCCCCCCGTGGGCCTTGGGCCCCTATGCGACAGTTCGTACTCATCGGTCACGACATCCCCACGGAGCCCGACTTCTCGCTGGACGACCTCGCGGGCGGAGCCGGTCGCCTCGACGCGCTCTGCCGGTCGATCACCGCCGCGTTCGTCACCTCTCACGGCATCCGTGAGGCCGTCCGCGTTCACCTGGTCGCACAGGACGAACTCACCGTTACCTTCGACGGGAGCGATCTCCGGCGGCTCAACCCCGACGAGCGCAGCACCGCCGCGCTGGTCCGGACGGCCCTCGAGCACCGCGACGAGGCCATCGGCGCACTCCCCGCGGAGCCCAGTCCGGGGATCGAGGTCTACCGCCGCGGCTTCGAGGGCACGCTCGAGGAAATCGCCGCCGACGGCCCGGTCGTCCACCTTCACGAGGACGGCGAGGCGGTCGTCGACGTAGGTGCGGACGCGCTCGAGGACGGGATTTTCGTGCTGTCGGATCATCACGACTTTACCGCCGAGGAAGCGGGGCTGCTCGAGACCGTTGCCGATCGCCGGCTTCGACTGGGCCCCGAACTCCTGCACGCCGATCAAGCGATCACCGTCGCACACCACTTCCTGGATACGGACGGGTACGAGCGGTTTTGAGGTCGATTTCGGCGAGGACCCGCTCGAGGGACCGGAGCCCCGTCGGGCGGTTCGAGGACCGATCCGGAAGCGTTAAACGATCGGACGCGTACACTCAGAATGCGGGCCGGTGGGGTAGCTTGGTATCCTTCGGCCTTCGGGTGGCCGTAACCGCGATTCGAATTCGCGCCGGCCCACTTTTCCCCACGTTCGTTCCACTAGCCCACGGCTTCGGGATGTCGGGTCGGACCCGCGTTCCCGTGGGCGACCCGAACGAGAACACGCGAGAGTCGCTTCGCTCGTCTCGCGTATTCGTAATTCACGCCGGCACGCGTTCGCTCCGCTGGCGGCGACGATGTCCCATTGGATTCCGGTGACTTGTTATTTTAGTGAAAAGACTTAAATTCCAATTCGTGGGGCGTTGTTGATGCAATGTCGAACAAAGAAACGACACTCTCGAGCAGGGACCGACGGTCAGTTCTGAAAGGACTCGGTGCGGTAGGCGCGACTTCGGTCGCGGCAGTCACGCTGTCGGGCACCACTACGGCGGAGTCGACCCAACGGGGCGAGTCCGACGCGATCCCCGAGCGCCTCGCACGAGCGGTCGCGAAGGCGAGAGTCGAATACAAGAGCCGACAGGAACACTTCGAGGAGTTCGATCCGAACGGCCTCGCACAACCGGAACTGTTCTCCGCCGCCGTCACTCGTAACGGAACCCGAGAGTATGTTCCGGCCGCGTGGGTGTTCCCGATCGAGACCGACGGGACGGCGGTCGGCCACATCGCGATCGGTGCACAACCGTGGCTTCCACCAGTGATTCGCTGTGGGACCGGAACGGCTCCACAGCATCGCGCGGCCGAGATGACCATCGCCGGGGATGGTGCCAGGCGCTCGGACGCCGACGCGTCCCGATTCGTCTACAGGCACCCCATGATGTTCGGCCTCGAACTGCAGTCGGACCGTCAACGCCAACCGGTATTCGTCGATCTGTACAGCGGCGTTGCCACTACTGTCGATGACGTTCCAACCTACGAGCCCTCGAAGATGGAGACGACGCAGGCCGAGGCACAGTGGCAGGGTATTCGCCAGTCCCGGCAACGCAACGAGACGCTCTCGTACAGCGCCTCCTCGAGCGGACGTATCAGCGGCGTCCCGAACTGGGACGGAGACGTGTGTAGTACCGACTGGATCGGCTGCTCGCCCGTCGCCGGGTCGATGGTCATCGGGTATCACGAAAACGCCACCGGAATCGAGTGTGATCTCATGGATGAGTTGGCCGATGAGATGGACACCGATGACGAAGGACGGACCAAGCCGTGGAACATTCCTGACGGCATCGAGAACTACGATTCGTCGTACACTGCGCACAACACGTACCACGGCCGACGATCGGAGATCATGGACGAGATCGACTCGGAACGACCGTGTATCGTGAGTTACTGGGGCAACAAAGCGTCGACGGCGTCGGCGGAATCGGGGAACGTCGATGTGCCGGACTGGATCCCGGAGCTCGTCGGTCACTCGGAGACCGCCGTCGGGTACGAGCAAGACGAAAATTCGTGGTGGGACCCGACCGAGCCGTCGTTGCATGTGACAACGTACGACACCTACGGTGAGGTCAACGAACTCACGTTCTCGTCGTCTTCGTTGTCGTTTTTCATCACATCCATCGAGGCGTAACTGCTAGTCTAACTTCCCAAACGATAAAATCGGTCCGTAAAGAGATTCCGGTCAACATGGGCTCGTCAATCGTCACTACTACCACCGTTCGCCGTGCGGAATTAGCACTGGCAGTGTTCGTACTCGGGTCCGCGGGTGTCATTCTGGTTTCCAACGGGGCTCCCGGCGTTCTGACCCGGAACGAAACGATACGGGACGCGCTGATCTGGTCCCTGTTCTTCCTCGTTCCGCTCGCTCTCGCGGGTACGACGCTGCTGGCGGTTGTGGCCGACACGGTCGGCATCGGCTCCGTGGTAGCCGGCGGCGTCGCAGTCGTGACTCTCGGGACCGTTCTGTTGGCCATCTATACACTCCTCGTCCCAACCGAAGGCGGGGTCTATGTTGGCCATTTCTTCTCGTACGGCGCGGCCCTGGTGCTCTCCGTCGTGGTGTTGGTTCGCCCCATCATAGATCGACTGTCCGCGAATGTGTGGTTCCGTCCGGGGCTGATTGACCTCTCATAAGCCCGCCGATCACGGCCGTCCATGGACGGCCGTCTTCACCGGTCGCCTCCCTCGCGACTTCCGCAGTAGCATTCCCCTTGCCACGGCCCCGAACAGGTCGCCGCCCCGGTCTTCTCTCGTGGGTCCTGATGAGCGATCCGCTCGTCGACCCGATCACACGTCCGAGTACTTCTCCTCGTTCGCTCCGGCGGCCTCGTCATCGTCGTCGAAGACCTCGTTTCCCTTGACGACCCGATACGACGGGTCGTCGCACGAACAGGCGTTGTGGGGACTAACCGGCCGTACCGTTCCGTCCTGACACGCCCACACTGTAAAGAGTTCGCTGCAGGAGTCACAGATACCGGCCGTCTTCGTCTTGTCTCCGTCCGATCGTGTCACAGCGATGGCCCCACTCGCACTACTATGTTAACAGTACCCAGGCTAAAAGACTCTCGGGTCGGACGTACCGACGGCCGGCCTCACTCCCGAAGCGGTCCGTTCCTCGCGTCTCGAGCGCGACCGTACTCGAGGGCCATTCGCGTCACTGACCGCCGGAGAGTTTCTCGGCCCGCCGCGCCTGCTCGGTGCGTCGACTGGCCTGCTCGAGTCGCTTCCCCGCCGCGTTCGAGAGCGAGGCCGGAACGTCCGTCCGTGCCTCGGCGAGTCGCTCCTCTGCCCGTTGGAGGCGTTCGAGGACGGTCTCGAGTTGCCTATCGGTGGTTCCGCGTTCGTTGGCGCGCCTGATCGGCGGCTCGCCGAGCGGCGTCGCCGACGGCCGCGAGGGAGCGCTCGAGCCCGGTGATGGCGTTCGACGCGCCGCTTCCCTCGTGTTCCGTCCATCATCGTCGGCATCGCCATCGCTGTCGTCATCGTCGCCAACAGCCGCGATCTCGGCTCTCGTCTCCTCGGCGACTTCGGCGACGAACGCCGCGAGGGACGCTTTGCCGGTCTCCGGACGCTCGATGCGGACCGCCGATTCGGCGTCGGGGTCCGGGTTGACCCGGTAGGCACCGACTGCGTCGTCCGCGTCCCGCACCTCGGTCGTATAGGCCCCACCGCGGTCGACGTAAACGGCGTCGCGTCCGTCGACGGACGACTCGTAGAGCCGCCCGGCGAAGTCGTCCTCGACGGCCACCCGCGAGAGATCGCTCGTTCCGCTCTCGTCGCCGACTACCAACTTCGTCGCCCGATCGCGGGTCACCATCGGAATCTCGCCGTCGACGCCCGCCGTCGTCGGAGCCCCGTCGTCCGAGACGGTGACGCGCTCGCTGTGTGGTGCCCGTCCCGCACCGTTGACGGTCACCCGGTGGTCGCCGGCGGGGACATCCCGCGCGACGGCGATGCCATCGAACGTCGGGACCGCTTCGGGCTCGCTCTCGAGCAGGACGACCGCCTCGAGATCGATCTCGGTCGTGGTCAGCCCCTCGTTCGCCGGCGCGTCGTCGCTCGCGATTACGTCGGTGACGCGGCTGACGACGGTGTTGATCGGTGCTGCCTCGCCGATCGCGTCGTAGCGCTCGGCCAGCGCCGTTCGATGGTTCGGGACGGAGATATCCGCCGCCGGGTTGTCGTACCGGGGCTGGCTCCACGGCGTTCCCGTCGCCGTGAGGTGGCCGGCGACGGCGTCCTCGACCGCTGCCGGGACACGAAACTCGAAACTCAACTGCGGGCCGGTGAAGTCCGCGATGTGCTCGAGATCGCGGCTCGGGACGAGGTCGTACTCGATGTCGGCATCGGCCGCATCCGTCCGCTCGCGGTGGCCGAAGACGAGCCCCGTTTCTCGCGACGGGAGCTCCGTCGGCGGCGATGTCAACGCATCGAACGACCGTACTGTCAGTTCGTCGTCGATCAGCGACTCGCGCGTGACCGACGGCAGTCGTTCGTGGTCGTATATCGGCTCGCCCTCGTACTCCGGGACGAGATAGGGGAGCCGCGAGCCCTCATCACGGGGCAGACCGTACGCCAGTGGCACGTCGGCGAGGTCGTCGATGCCTTCGATGGCCGCGTTCGTGATGTCCGCGAGCAGGTCGCCGACGGCGACCCGCTGGAAGCGATCGGCCGCCTCGTTGACCGAGAGTGCGCTCGAGTGCGAGCCGAGTTCCGAGAGAATGCGCGGGACCATGTCGGGGTCCGGGTCCAGGTACTCGTTGTTCGGCACCGTCCGCGAGTGGGAGCTGGCCACGTACAGCTGGGGTTCGTCTGTCTCCGTGTCGACGAAGACGTGCAACACTTCCCAGTCGTGCCAGTGGAAGTTGGTCGTGAACTGGTCGAACGCCGAGTAACACCAGAACTGGACGACGGCCAGCGGCGACGACTCGTACTCGACGGCGTGATAGAAGACGGTCGGGTTCGGCGGGCTCCCGTCGCCATCGCGTTCGTGGTAGCCATTGACAGCGTCGAAGCCGGTGACGACCGTCTCGCCGTCCCGTTCGCTGGTGTACGGCCGCGGATCAGTCGGAAACCACGGTTCGCGGCTGTCGAAGTATAGCGTCGGCGCGAACCGCGTCGCCAGCGCCCGCGCCGTCTCGTCATCGACCGGACGCGTCCGGCCGTCGGCCTCCCGTTCGAACGCCGAACAGCCGGCGAGTGCAGCCCCGCCGGCACTGGCGAGCGCGCCTAGGATGGTTCGTCGATCGACGTCGGACCCCGTTCCGTCGGTCACTCTCCATCACGATCCGTCGCCGAATCGACGCCTGCGACCCGCGCGACCGCACCTGCCTCGGACATACCACCCCATGAGTAGCTCCGCTCAAGAATCCTTCCGTCCGTCCCCGAACCAAGCCGTGGTCTGGCGCGCGAGCGGAACTCGATCAGCGTGCGCATTCGTTGGAGGCGTTCGCAAACGCCAACGCGGTCTCGGTCCACGTGTCAGGGCGAGAAGCGACGCTCTCGGCGACCGTCACGAGACCCGGTATCGTCGGTTCGGTTCCGGGGTGTGCGCCGCGGTGTGCCTCCTGTTTCTCCGAGAGCAACTCGTACTCCTCGGGTCACTTTCGTATCGCGTATTTCGATTTATGAACGTGAGCCTGACTGCTACTGCGGTTCGAGATGACGACCCCGGATCGTTCGGTCGTCGGTCGCTCCCGGACGGGGACTCTCAGGAACTGTCGGCTGACACTGATTCCCTCGGGACGCGTTATAGAACCCGATCCGGCCGGATTCGAAGAATCACGCGCTCGGTTTGGATCGTGGGCTGATACTCGTCGACGCCCTGATAACGACGGGCGAGTTCGTCGATATGGTCGCGAGCGCCGTCGGTGGTGACGGCTTCGACTTCGCCGATCACCGAGAGGAAGCGATAGGGATCGTCCGGGTCGGTCATGCTGACGCCGACACCGGGGTTGTTCCGGACGTTGCGCTCCTTCTGCCGGCCCCGCTCGGTGTTGATCAGCAGTCGGTCGTCGGCCTCGTCGTAGTCGATCCATACCGGCGTGACGTGCGGGAGTCCCTCCGCCGTCAACGTCGCGACGTGTGCGAACGTCTTCTTCTCGAACAAATCGTGGCAATTATCGGGTATCGAGGCCATATTCACCGTGTCACTTTGCCGTCCCTGGTCTTGTGTTTGCTGCCGACACCCACCGACCCTGATCGGTCTCGAGGTCACTGGGTCGATCGCGCGGACGAGGGTGGGTGCGGCCGCGGCCGACAGAGACCACGCAAGTGTCGGCTGACGGCTTATGCACCTCGACGCTGACTCCCTCCGTATGACTGATCGTCAGCCGTCGACCCGTCGACGAGTGCTGAAACTAACGGGCGCAGCCGCCTCGACCGCGCTCATCGCCGGCTGTGGCGGACCAGGAGACGGCGGAGACGAAAACGAGACGAACGAAACCAATGAGACGGGGATGAACGAGTCTAACGAGACCGGCATGAACGAAACCAATGAGACGGAGATGAACGAGTCTAACGAGACCGGCATGAACGAAACCAATGNATGAACGAGTCTAACGAGACCGGCATGAACGAAACCAATGAGACGGAGATGAACGAGTCTAACGAGACCGGCATGAACGAAACCAATGAAACGGGGATGAACGAGACGAACGAGTCCAACGAGACGGCGATGAACGAGTCTAACGAAAGCAACGAAAGCGAATAACGCCCGCGCTCGGGTTCGGTTCGTCGAGACGGGACGTAACCGTTACCGGTCCTCGCTGCCTTCCTCGAGTAATGACCGAGGGACTCGAGGCGGATGTCGAGGAGACGGACGCGATCGCCGAACGGCGGGACGAGCTAGCGGCCCGTGTTCGGACACACGCCGGCGAGATCGCGCGGGAACTCGCCGTCTTACAGGGCGGGGACTACGGCCAGGAAACGTTCACCACCGACGCCGGCAGTTGGACGCTCAAGTACGAGGCCGGCGACGTCCAGTACCTCCGCTTCGACCCGCAATCCGGCGCGGATATCTACGTCGTCTCGAGCAAGCACCCGCCCGAACCCGAGCCCCTCGAGCGGGCGATGGCCGACTACAGCGCGTTCGTCGAAGCTTACAACGAGTACGTTCGCTCGTTTGACGGGCTACTGACGGATGTCGCCGACGAGTTCCCCGCCGTCGAATCGACGGCGGAACTGGTGGCCGAGCGGGACCGGATCGTCGACCGGGTTCGCGACGTTTGCGACGCGATGGCGAGCCAACTGCACCGATACGACGGCACGTACGGGACCTATGCGACGACGATCTCGGGCACCCGCTGGGAACTGAAGTGGGAGGAAGACCGCGCGTCCTATCTTCGTGTCGGCGGCTCCGACGGCGTCTACCTGCTCTCGCAGTACGGCCCGCCGGCGGCTCCGGAAGTGCGCCGACTGGCCGACGACGTTCCCGCCTTCGTCGCCGACTTCAACGATCACGTCGCCGCTCTCGAGGCGGATCTCGAGGGCGTCAGCTTCGCGGATGTCTAACCGCCACGGCGTGATGAACCGTTTAGACTCCCGTGTCGATATCACTCCGATCGGCATCGGTCCCGACGATCGCGGCCGCGTTTCGCAGGGATACCGAGCGGACCCGAGCGCTCTATACCGAAACTAGTAGCCGTTTTGTACCGTCTGGACCTATTGGACGGTGGCGACGGCGGTCGCCTGGATTATCATGGATGGCCCGACCCACGCCGATGAGGGAACTGCCCACGAGTACGCGGCCGAGACCGACGAAACCGATCCCGCGGGGCCGATGCTGTTCGACGCGATCGTCGTCCGCTACCAGTCCGGAAACGATCGCTGTACGCTCGTTCCCCGTAACGGCTCCACCGACGAGAAATTGAATGCCTGGCTCACTGCGGATCTGGAGACGGTCGTCGATCTCGACGACGCTCGCTGATGGCGACTGAGTCCGCCACCCTGTCGCGAAGCGAGGCGCTGTGAGGTCTCGCCATCGAAAGAACACGGTCAGGAGCTACACGTCGACGTATTGGTCGACCCACTCCTGACGGCGCTGCAACGCGCGTCTGCCTTTCGGCGTCAGCGCGTAGTAGTTCGTCCGCCGGTCGAGTTCGCCTTTTTCGACGAGATCCGTTTCGACGAGCGTATCGAGGTTCGGATACAGCCGGCCGTGCGTGACCGGCTGCTCGATGTAGCTATTGATGTCGTCGAGAATCTCCTGCCCCGACGGTCGGTCTTTCCCTGCGATCACGTACAACAAATCACGCTGGAAGCCAGTTAGCTGGTCCATGGATCACCCTCTGAATGACGACGGTCACGGCTCCGTGGCTTTGTTATAGAGCTGGTACGTGCCGCGCGCCACTCGGAACGCACCGCGTAGGATCCCGCTGGGCCAGCGACTCGAGGGGGGAGTCGGATCGTCGTCGCTCCCGTCGAGTCCGCCCGCGTGACGCGGCGTTTTTGACGGGCACCGCCGTACTGGCGGATATGCCAACCGATCCACTCGCCTGGGAGACGCGCGAGCGACGGGTAGCCTACTCCTGTCCGGGGTTCGATGTCGTTAACGAGTCCGTTCGGTATCCCGACGGTACCGACGGCGAGTTCGACTACCTCTCGGAGCCGGCTAGCGTCTGTATCTTGCCGTTTACCCCCGACGGCGATGTCGTCTGCATCGACGAGTGGCGACAGGCCGTCTCACGGATCAGCCACGGACTCCCCGTCGGCGGCACCGAACCGGATGACGACGATCTCGAGGCGGCAGCGCGCCGGGAGCTCGCCGAGGAAACCGGCCACGAGGCCGAGATGCTGGAACCGCTCGTCACCGTCGAACCGGCCAACGGGATCGCGGACGCCGTCTTGCACGTCTTCGTGGCTCACGGCTGCCGACCGACCGCCGACCAGCGACTCGACCACAACGAGAGCATTCGCGTGCGGACGCGGTCGCTCGCTGCCCTGACCGATGCGGTGGCCAACGGCGAGATCCGTGACGGCCGGACGGTGCTTGCCCTCTCGTACTATCGGCTGTTCGACGACGGAGACGGGACGGCATAGCGAACGGAGTCCGGCGTTCGACACCGCCGACCGCCACTGGGTCGCGCGATCGACTCGGTTCGATCAGCCGAGCATGCTGTCGTCGCTTTCGTTGCCCGTTTCGTTCATGCTTTCATTGCCCGTTTCGTTTACCGACGCGTTGTCGTCGCCTTGCTGCTCGAGTGCCGCTTGGAGGCCCTCGGTTTCGCCGACCGAAACCGTACTCGCGCTGCTGTTTTCGACCGTCATCGAACTCGCGGAGAGCGACGAAATCGTCTCGCCCTCGGTCATGTCGGTATCGTCTACAGCAGTCTCGGTCGTCTCGTTGTCGGTCGTCTCGTTATCAGCCGTCTCGTTATCAGCCGTCTCGTTGTCAGTCGTCTCGTTATCAGCCGTCTCGTTGTCAGTCGTCTCGTTATCAGCCGTCTCGTTGTCAGTTGTCTCGTTGTCGGCCGTCTCGTTGAATATTCCGTCCGTTTGGTTTTCGTCTGCGGACTCGTTGTCGGCTGTCCCGTTGAATATTCCGTCCGTTTGGTTATCGTCCTCTGACTCGTTGTCGTCCGTCTGGTTGAATATTCCGTCCAGTTGGTTACTCGCGTTTGACTCGTTGTCGGCCGTCTCGTTCGCTTCTTGGGCGGTCCCCCCGTCGTCGACCTGCTCGAGCGTACCGATGGTCATCGATTCGAACGTGATCTCACCGACATCGAACTCCTCGACGGTCAGCGACTCGACCATCTCGGTGCTTTCGTTCTCGCTGGCGGTGCTTTCGTTCTCGCTGGCGGTGCTTTCGTTCTCGCCACCGTCATCGCCGTCACCGCCGAACAGGCCGCCGATGAAATCGGAGATGCCCGAGAGAAGTCCCCCGTTGCCGTCCTCGACGGTGAGGTCCTCGATCGTCAACTGATCGGCGTTCATCGACTCGATCGTCATGTTCTGGATCGCCACGGTATCGGCGTCTTCGCTGAGCATCTGTTCGATGCCGTCCGCGGATTCGTTGCCGGCCGCGGCAGCGCTTTCGTTGTCGCCCTCGCTCTCGTTGGCACCGCCGAGGTCACCGTCCGTCTCGAGATCGTCGATCGAGACGTTCTCGAGCGCGAGCGAATCGAGGGAGACGTTCGAGATCGTGACGCCGGTGGGTGCGGACTCGTTGGCCGCGGACTGATTGCCGGCCGACTCGTTTAATTCCTCGAGTTGCTCGCTGTCCTGGATGTCCAGCTGTTGGACGCTGAGTTCTTCGATCGTTGCGTTTTCGACGGTTATGTTTTCGAGTTCGAGCGTGCTGACCTGTACGTTCTCGAGCGTTGCGCTCGTGTCGCTCATGTCTCCGGCGTCGGTCGCGGCTGTGTCCGTGGTCGCTCCACCGACGAGGGCGGGACCCCCCGAGAGCAGAACCAGCAGCGCGACGAACGCGACGCCGATGTGCTGCGATCGTGAAACCATGCGCGCCGGGGTAGGATCGTCGCGGGGCTAAAACGGGCAGACTGTTACGGAATTACCGACGGGAAAACCGATGTTTCGCGCACGGGACCGAGCGGTGACGGCCGACCCCGTCGACCCCCGTTCGCCTGTCACGCCCGCCGGGAACCGCACGGGACTGTTCGTCGGTATCGCGCCGTCTCCTGTCGTACGGCCGACCGGACACGGGATGGGCGTCGATCGATTCCGCATCGATCCGTTACCGTCCCCTCGAGATGCAAAGTGTCGATTTTCGTGATGAAACGGCATCGACCGTCGCGCCCTGCGCTCGTCGGGGCGGGTCCGGACGAGACTGGACGCTCGTCGCCGTCGACCGGTCCCCGCACGGTTCCGTTACCCGAGTCGGAGCTCTCGCGTCTCGACGGCGTCGCAGGTGGGACAGACGAACTGATAGCGGACCCGTCCGCCCGAGGTGGTGACGCGCCACCCACCCTCCGTGTCGACGTAGCCGCAGGCCGGACAGCGGAGTTCCGACTCGTCGAACTTCTCGCGGAGCCGCTCGAACGGTGATCGGTGCACTGACATGTGTTATTGTATGACGTGGTGCCATATAACACTGTTCCGTCGGGTTCCCGGCTCGACCGTCGACCGATCACAACGGTTCTTAGGCAGCCATCCGTAGGGAGCATATGGACGATGTCGACACGGAGCGCGGTAGCCCCGTCGACGACGCCGCGGCGGCGGCCCGCGCCCTCGAGCACGTGGTCGATCCGGTCATCGCAGTTACCGAGGGAACGATCACGTACGCGAACGAGGCCGCTCGCGACGCGTTCGAACTCGGCGACGCCGACCGCGAAGCGGCGACCGCGCTCGGCACGCGTTGGACCCACCTCGCAACGGTGATCGACGAGACGACCGTCGGTACCGCTCGGCAAGTCGACCTGGCGGACCATCGAGAGCGCGTCCGTATCCACCGCGGGGCGAGCGGCGCGACGCTTACGTTCGAGCGCGACGGGACGGGTGCCGACGCCACTGCCGAGAGCGTGGGTGACTCCCGCTCGGGCGCGAGCGATCGACTGGTGAAAGACCGCGCGCTCGAGGAGGCCCCCGTCGGGATCACGATCTCCGACCCGGACCGCGAGGACAACCCACTGGTGTACGTCAACGAGGCCTACGAGGAGATGACCGGCTACGAATTCGACGAGGTCGTCGGCCGGAACTGTCGGTTCCTCCAGGGCGAGGACTCAGACGAGGCGGCGATCGCCGACATGGCGGCGGCCATCGACGAGGATCGGCCCGTCACCGTCGAACTCAAGAACTACCGCAAGGACGGTACCGAGTTCTGGAACGAGGTCACGATCGCCCCCGTTCGGGACGAGGACGGCCGCGTGACCAACTACGTCGGCTTCCAGAACGATATTACCGCGCGCAAGGAGGCCGAACTCGCGCTCGAGCGACAGACCGAAGAACTCCAGTACATCCTCGATCGCGTCGAGGGACTCATTCAGGACGTCACCGCCGTCGTCGCGGGCTCGACCGACCGCTCGGAACTCGAGCGCGAGGTCTGTGCGCGGATCGCCGCGGAGGACGCCTACGATGGGGTCTGGATCGGCGAGCGCAACCCCGCGACCGGGACGATCGAAGTCCGCTCGAGCGTCGGCGACGGACCCGACGGCGGGACCGTCGCAACCGATACCGGCCACCCCGCCGCCGAGGCGCTCGCGACGACCGACCCGGCCGTCGAGACCGTCGACGGACTGACGCGCGCCGCGTTTCCGCTGTCGTACAACGGGATCGAGTACGGCGTAGTGACGATACGGACGCCGCGAGCGATCGACGACCGCGAAACGGTGATCCTCTCCGCGCTCGCCCGCGCAGTCGCCAGCGGCGTCAACGCCCGCGAGACGAGCCGCGTGCTCGCGACCGATGCCGTCGTCGCCGTCGAACTCGAGGTGACCGATCGCACCCTCGCGCCGGTCGCCCTCTCAGCGGCGGCGGACTGCCGGCTCGAGTACAGCCGGTCGGTGCACCGAACGGACGACGAGACGGCATCGTTGTTTACCGTTACCGGTGCGAGTGCCGACGAGATCACCGCCGCTGCCGACGAACTGGCCGACGCCGACTGTCGCATCGTCGTCGAGCGCGACGAGGAGTGTCTCGTGGAGGTGACCGGCGGAGAAGACCTCGTCGGCTGGCTCTCCGAGCGCGGCGTCCGCACGAAGGCCATCGAAGCCGAGGCCGGTCGCGCACGCGTCACGCTCGAGATTCCGCGCTCGTCGAACGTGCGTTCGGTCGTCGAGGCCGTCGAGGACCGCTACGACGGCACCGACGTTCGCTCGTTCCAGCAGCGCGAACCCGACGGCGAGACCCGCCAGGAGTTCGCCGCCCGTCTCGAGGAGGCGCTGACCGATCGTCAGTTCGGTGCGCTCCAGCGGGCGTATCTCGGCGGCTACTTCGAGTGGCCTCGGCCGACGACCGGCGAGGAACTGGCCCAGTCGATGGGCGTCTCTCGGCCGACCTTCCACGAACACCTGCGGACGGCCGAGGCGAAACTGTGTCGAGCCTNGAGCCTTCTTCGGGGACGCGTAGCCGTCCCCCACAGTGACTGTCACGGCTCGAGACCTGTAACCGCGCCGTAGCATCGAAAACGCTCGGGGACGGTCGCCGAGGTTTATATGGCTCGTCGTGGGAGGCGGTGGTATGTTCGCGTTCGCAACTCCGCTGCAGATGGGGGGCGGTGGGTTCCTGTACTGGGCGATCATCTTCTTCGTCCTCGCAATCGTCGCCGCCGCCGTCGGTGCCCGCGGCGTTGCCGGGATCTCGATGGAGATCGCGCGCATCTTCGTGCTGATCTTCATCATCCTTGCGGTGGTCGCACTGTTGTTGTAATCGTTTCAGCGCCGAGCGAAACCGAGACCCGGCCGTCGGTTCCGTCGAGCGATGAGCACCGCGACACCGCCATCGATCACGTAACCGGTTCCGGTTACAGATGGCTGGGAACGACTAACACGATGGCGGCCGTATACAAGAACGAACGGTTACTATGACAGAACTCGGCGGATTTCAGGACAGGGTCGCCCGCATCGATCTCTCGGACGAGGAGATCGCGTACGAGTCGATCGACGACGAGGACGCAGCGAAGTATATCGGTGCGCGGGGGCTCGGGGTAAAGTACGTCTTCGACCAGGGACCGGCGGTCGATCCGCTCGGCCCCGACAACCTGTTGGCCTTTATGAACGGACCGCTGTCGGGCACGCAGGTGACGATGAGCGGTCGGATCGCCGTCTGCACGAAGTCGCCGCTGACCGGGACCGTCACCGACAGTCACCACGGCGGCTGGTCGGGGGCCCGGCTCAAGTGGGCCGGCTTCGACGGGCTGTGCTTCGAGGGCGAGGCCGACGAACCGGTCTACGCCTACGTCGAGGACGGGACGGTCGAACTGCGGGACGCTTCCCATCTCTGGGGTGCGGGTGTCCACGAGACGCGGGACCGACTCGAGGAGGAACTCGAAGGGTCGTACGGCAAGAACCTCTCGCTGATGGCGATCGGACCCGCCGGCGAGAACGGCGTCAAGTACGCCTGTATCATGAACGAGGACGACCGGGCCTCTGGACGGGGCGGCACCGGCTGCGTGATGGGGTCGAAGAACCTCAAGGCGGTCGTCGTCAAATCGACCACGAAGATGCCCAAGCCGGCCGATCCGGAGACGTTCAAAGAGGGTCACCAGCAGGCGATGCAGGCGATCCAGGAGTCGGAGGTGACCGCGCCCAACGAGGGCGGCCTCTCGATGTACGGGACGAACGTCCTGATGAACATCGGCGAGGAGATGGACGGCCTCCCGACGAAGAACGGCCAGTATACCTCGACCGAAAGCATGCGCGATGCGGAGGGCGTCGACATCGACGCCGAACGCGTCTCCGGCGAGAACGTCCGCGAGAACATCCTCGTCGACGAGCCGACCTGTCACTCCTGTCCGGTCGCTTGCAAGAAGGAAGTCGAGGTGACCGCGATGCACAAAGGCGAGGAGATGAACGTCCGGACCGAGTCCTACGAGTACGAGTCGGCGTACGCGCTCGGCCCGAACTCCGGTCACACCGACCGCGACAAGATCGCGCTCATGCTCGAGCGCTGTAACGACATGGGCGTCGACACCATCGATGCGGGGAACATGATGGCGATGGCCATGGAAATGACCGACGAGGGGAAACTCGAGGGCGTCGGCGAGTTAGAGTGGGGCGACACCGAGACCATGATCGACATGATCGAGCGGATCGCCCGCCGCGAGGACGAGTTCGCGGACCTGCTGGCCGAGGGCCCCCGCCGGGTTGCCGACCGCAAGGACGCCCACGAGAATTCGCTGGCAGTCAAGGGCCAGACCATCGCCGCCTACGACCCGCGCTGTATGAAGGGGATGGGAATCGGCTACGCCACCTCGAACCGCGGGGCCTGCCACCTGCGGGGCTACACGCCCGCCGCCGAAATCCTCGGCGTTCCCGAGAAGGTCGACCCCTACGAGTACGAGGGGAAAGGGGAGCTCACCGCCCAGTTCCAGGACCTCCACGCCATCAGCGACTCGTTCGACATCTGCAAGTTCAACGCCTTCGCCGAAGGCATCGAGGAGTACGTCCTGCAGTACAACGGCATGACCGGCCGCGATGTCACCGAGGACGAACTGCTCGAGGCCGGCGAACGGATCTACAACT
This sequence comes from Natrinema pallidum DSM 3751, assembly GCF_000337615.1. Lineage (GTDB taxonomy): Archaea > Halobacteriota > Halobacteria > Halobacteriales > Natrialbaceae > Natrinema > Natrinema pallidum. The sequence goes on along the minus strand of NZ_AOII01000101.1, from coordinate 16,312 downwards.
TAGAGCGGTACTACAACAACCTGAACGGCTTCGACGGGAGCGACGACTCGCTGCCAGCGCGCTTCCTCGAGGACGGTATCCGTGGCCAGGGTGCCAGCGAGGGCGAGTACTGCGAACTCGACGAGATGAAAGACGAGTATTACGACCACCGTGGCTGGGTCGACGGCGTCGTTCCCGATGAGAAACTCGATGAGCTCGGGATCGAGCTCGGGCCGGGGACGGGCGTCAGCAGCGAAGGCGGTGCGGCCGCGCCGAGCGACGACTGACTCGAGCCCGGCGGCGTTCGGATTTCGGCGTCCGTCTCGATTGACGGATCTCGGACTGGAGACTGCCGATCGAACCACTCGAAGCGACCGCCCGGGACGGACCTATCGCCCTCGTAGCGAACACAGTTCTCGTATTAGTTATTTCTATCAGAAATACATTCTCTTCACAATATGTCGGTTAGAGGGCTGATAATCTCCGAATAGCTGGTTTCGATACTCTATTATAATCCGACTCATACCTGCTTGTATGAGTCTCCTGAAAGAATGGACGGGAGTGAACGGCTACATGATCAAGGACCCGGGAACGTTCTTCTCGGCGTACAACGAAAACCACGGGATCGCCTACCCGATCGCGTTCATGCTGCTCTCGTATCTCGCCGTCATGCTGCCGATCGGAGTGCTCGCTGCGGCGGTGAACATCACGTCACCGACCGATGCGGCGATCGGTCTGGTGCTCTTTCTCGGACTCGGCGTCGTGTACTGGATTCAGGGGCTCATCGAGGCGTTGCTCGCCCACGGGTGTGCGTACCTCTTCGGTGCACGCGGCGTCTCGAAAACGCTCGAAGCGTACGCGTTCCCGACCGTCGTTCGGTACTGTTTGTGGTGGGTTCCCCTGGTGAACCTCGCGCTCGGACTGTACGGCCTCTACCTGCAGATCAAAGCCCTGTCGGCGTTTCACGACATTTCGACCGGCAAGGCCGCGATCGCCGCGCTTTTCCTACCAGTGCTGTTCATGCTTCTGGTTACCGTCGTTATCGCAGCTATCATTGCCACGTTCGTCCTCGAGTTAGGCTCACAGCCCGGTCCACGGCCGGCCATGTCCCTGCTCGAGATCGCCGCGTAGGGCCGCCGGCTGCCGCTCGAGCCTCACCGAACGCGGCTGCTGACGCGGGGACGGGGCTCGAATAGGTCGAGCAGTCTGTCCGTCTCCAGTCCGTGCCGCTCCGAACGGCCCAGTGCTGACGACGAGAGTGGACGGCGAGACGGAGAATCAGTCGTCGGCAACGGCGTAGGTCGAGCCGATGTCGGCTTCGGCGTCGGGCTTGGTCAGTTCGATTGCGACGCTACCGTCGTCGATCGAGACGAGCACGTCGTCGAAGCTCTTGGAATACTCGGTCGCGTGCTTGCCGGAGGTGTTGATCCGAACCTTCTCGTCGACCAGGTCGGCCTCGGTCAGCATCTCGACCTTTCGGTAGGCCGTCGACATCGGGATGTCACACTCCTCGGAAACCTCCGTGGCCGTCAGGGGCTTCTCGGTCGTCGCCTCGAGGATGGCTCGACAGGCGTCGTCGTCCAGTGCGGCGAGGACTGCCTTCGGATCGGTTGATTCGTCGGTTTGCCATCCGTGTTTCCGGGCGTCGGGGTTCGTAGCGGACATCTGTTGTATCTTCTAGTATCGACCCGACCCCCTCGTAATGACTCCCAATAAATACAGGGTCCTTTATATGAGGTCGCGTGTGTTGGATCAGGGCGGCCCTGCGTGTTTCCTCGACGGAAGAGCGGGCCCGACGGCCGGCCGCGGGACTCGCGGTGTGGCACCCCGCTCGCGTACCGGTCGTCGTGATCGATCCACTCACGGGTCGCGGGCACAGGGTTTAGGGGGCCGGCCTTCCCAGCAGTGAGTAATGGTTTCGGGGATTCGTGCGGAAGTGAAAATCGACGACCCGTTCGACTGCGTCGTCGCGCAGGCCTCCGCCGAGACGAACGGCCGAGTCAACTCGGTCTCGCGCAGTACCAATCCGTCCGCGCCCGACCGCATGACCGAGGAGTTCATGCTCGAGGCCGACAGCTATCCCGACGAGTTCGATGTCGACGCGGCGCTATCACCGATCTTCTCCTATGGCTCGAGCGCGGTCTACCGATACGAGCGCGATCTCGGCCAGGGTTGCCCCTGCGAGTGTATCGAGGCACACGACTGCCCGGTGGTCGACATCCGCACGCAGGGGGCGGCGCTGTACCTGACCTTTCACGCGCCGGATATGCACGCGCTCCAGGCCATCATCGGCGACCTGCGCGAGCGCTACGCGACCCTCGACGTCCAGCGACTGCTACAGTCCCAGCAGGACCACGACGACCGCAACCTCGTCTTCGTCGACCGGAGCACGCTGACCGACCGCCAAACCGAAGTCCTCGAGACGGCCCACCGAATGGGCTACTTCGATCACCCCAAGCGGGCCAACGCCGGCGAAGTCGCCGACGAACTCGGCATTACCGGGACGACGTTCACCGAACATCTCGCGGCGGCCCAGACGAAACTGCTCGACGCGATTCTCGATCACGAGTAGCGGTAAGCCCCCTCCTTCGACTCGCGTCGCCGATCCCGAACCCGGGGCGAGATGGCTCGAGCCCTATGAACGTACCGGGACCGCATGTGTTTACCCCCATAGAGTTCCTGGCTGAGCCACTGAGACGGCTGAAAACAGCACCCTCTATTTGATTTATATATCTCTCAGTNACGGCGGTCGAATTTTACGGATTTCTAATTGAATTCCCCGATTTTGAACCTACTGTCCTCCTGCGATTTCTGGGGGTAAACACATACCCGGGACCTATAGGGAACCGGAATCGAACCGCAACCCTATATATACTGGACACACAGCTATACGGTATACAGGCGAAGTTTCACGCGGCTCACCCCTGACATGAGTAGATACGAGTTCACGTGCCCGGAGTGCGGGCAGGAAATCGAGGTCAACGAATCGATGCGTGAGGCCACGCTGTCACACGGCTGCCCAGTCTGTGGAGCGTCGGTCACGCCGGCGGCGTTCGTCGCGGAGCAGCAGACGAACTGATCCCGCTCCCATCGCGATCGATCCCGTTTGCGTCTCGGTCTCCGCGTCTCACTCCTCGCGGTTGATTTCCGTCCGCCGTCCGTTGAGCGTCGCCGGGGTGAGGCGGTAGAGTTCGATGTCCAGCGCGTCCTTTCCGTCGGCCCAGATTTCGAACAGCGGCCGTTTTGCATCACCGTACTGGGCAATCTCGTCGGGCGTCAGCGCCGACGGCTCGATGCTCTGGAGGGCTCCGGTCGCGATGATGCTCCGGTATGCCGAGTCGGCCTCGTCGTAGACGACGAGTCGCGCGTCGGGTTCGGACTCGAGGAACTGGCGCTTCTCGCTCTCCGGCGTCGATACCATCCGCATGTAGAACGCTCGATCGTCGTCGTCGTAGCCGTACGAGATCGGAATCGCATAGGGTTCGTCCGTGCGTGCGAGCGACAACACCCCCGTCTCGTGACGACTGAGGAAGTCGTCGATCTCCGCGTCGGTCATCTCGGTTTCCTGGTCGATAGCCATCGTCTGGGTGGTTCCCCAAAGGTGAAACACGATCTTTATAGTTGTCATCGACCGCGAGGACCGTCGTTGCGGTTCCATCACGTGCCGCGTCGAGCCGCCGTCGTCTCGGTCACTCGAGGTCGGGTCCGTGGTCGCCGCGTGCCTCGGTTCCGCTCGTCCCGATTACGACCGCGTCCCGTATCTCGAGGGCCGTCTCGAACTCGCCTTCCCGGTCCGTTCGTCGGCCGATCCGCAGCAGCTGCTCTTCGTGTGCGCGCCGAATCGCTGAGAGTTCGCGGTCGCGTTCCCCAATCGCCGCGCCGATCTCCGCCCAGTGACCCCGGTCGACGAGGAACACGTCCCGGTCGGCGGTCGCGTGGAGGCGTTCGTACTCCCGGCGGTACCGGTCGAGCTTCGGCGCGAGAACCGTCTGTGCGCGCTCGAGCAGGTCGGGCAACCGGGCCGGTGGGACGCTCGCTTTCGCGGCCGTGAGCGCGAGCACCTGCCCCTCGATCGGCTGGCCCGCCATCTATCCACCTGCACGCATCGCTTTCTGTGCGAACTGCTCGACGAGCGGCTCAAGGGTATCCTCGTCGCCCTCGAAGACGATCGTCACCTCGGTCAGCGTCAGCGAGGGACCGATGGCGACCGACTCGGAGGAGAACGTCGCCGTCCAGTCGTCGCCCGCGACGGTGTCCTCGGCGGCACGTTCACCGCCCAGATTCGTGAGATAGCGAACGACGAGCCGTTCGGAGATGCCGCGAAAGGAGCGCTCAATACGGGTTCCCATACCGGTCGTTGGGAACCCGAACGGATAAATTCGCGTTCGCCGGTACCGGCACGCGGTGGTACTACAGGATCGCCCGGAACAGGACCACGGTCCCGACGCCGCTACATAGCGACAGCGGGATGCTCTCCGTCCGCCACATGACCAGCAAGACGACGCCCGCAGCGCCCCACTCCGCGGGGCCGCCGGTCGCCAGCTCCGGTCCGAGGATCGCGATCACGATCGCACCCGGCAGCACGGATAATGCCGCCTCGAGACGCTCGCTCACCTCGAGTCGGCGCAGGAGCCAGAGTCCGCCGACTTTCGTCAGTGCCGTCACGAGCGCCATCGCGAGGACGACGCCGACGACCAGCGGATCGAGCGCAAGGGCACCCTCACCCATCATGGCGAACCACCTCGACGGCGGCGGCCGCGAAGCCGCCGAGCAGGATGTACCACTGGCCGGGGACCAGTGCTGCGGCGACGACGGCGGTTGCGAGCGCGACGAGCCACGGGACGAGCGTCGACCGGCCCTCCCAGAGTTCGGTGGCGAGCGCGACGAAGACCGCAGCGAGGACGAAGTCGATGCCGTAGCTGGCCGGATCGCCGATCATGCCGCCGGCGGCCGCCCCGATAATCGTCGACGTGACCCAGAAGACCCACATCGCGATGCCGGTTCCCAGCAGGAACGCGCCCCGGCCGCTGCCGGACTGGAATTCGCGCATCGTCAACGCCCAGTTCTCGTCGGCCATCACCAGGAGGCTGCCGTAACTCCGCAGCGGCGAGAGGCGGCCGAGCCAGGGACCCAGCGCCGCGCCCATCAGCGAGTAGCGCAGGTTGATCGCGAGCGTCGCGATGATGATCGCCGTAACCGGGATCGGCTCCGTCCAGAGCTCCACGGCGATGATCTGAGCGGCACCGGCGAGTAACGTGGCGCTCATCAGCGCCGCCTCGGCGACGCTCAGCCCCGCCCGACGTGCGAGCATTCCGAATGCGATCCCGTAACCGCCGACGCCGAGCGCGATCGGGAGACAGGTCAGAAAGCCGGCCCGAATCCCCGATCGGTCGAAGGTGATCGCCTCGGTCCCGTCGCTCGTCGAGGCCTCGCCGACCGACGCGTTCTCTGGGTGAGCGGTAGCGCCGCCGGAATCGTACTCCGCATCGTCCCCGTCGGTTTTCGTCACGTTCGTGTCGAGTTGAACGAGGCCTAAAGCGTTCTCGAAATCGACGCCGCCCCCTATCCCGATCGGCCGCCGGTCACAGGCCGATGTAGAACAGTCCGAGCGCGACGAGTCCAACCGCGATGCCGTACGCCGGCCCGTTGACGACGGCGACGGCGACCGCCATCAACCCGACGACGACCCCCAGGAACAGACAGAACTGCTGGGTCAGCGTCCGGCGGTCGTTGCGCCCGAGGAGCCAGTCGAATCCCAACTCGGCTATCAGTTCGACGACCGCATCGAGCATATCTGATATCCGTCTTACGCTGCTAAAAATAGCTGGGACGTGAGCGGCGCGCGCCGCGTCCCCGGCGTTACCCGCCGGCGACCGGTGGAAACACCGACACGACGTCGCCCGCCTCGAGCGGCGTGTCGACACCCGTCATGTGGACCACGTTGCGACCGTTTTTCAACACGCTCAACTGCGGTCTGATCGCCCCGTCCTCGAGCAACTGCCCCTCGAGGCCGTCGTACTCGCGTTCGAGGGCAGCGAGGACGTCGCCGACGGTCGCGTCGTCGGCGACCGTGCGCGGTCGCTCCTTCTCCCCGACTGCGTCCCGAAACGTAGCGAAGAACCGGAGATCGATTTCCATACTCGATACTCGTGTCCGGACGACATAAGTTCGAGCGATGGAGCGGTCGAGTTCCGTGAGTCGAGCCGACGACCGGGCCGACTCGGTTCAGACCGCCGACGCCGTCGGCGACGACGCGTACGAGACGACGTCAACGTCGGCGTCGGTGAGCGCTGCGTCGATCGCGCTCGCACCGCTCTCGACCGCGTCGTCGGCGTCGTCGGCCGCCACGGTTACCGTCACCGAAAACTCGAGTGCGATCGTGTACGGATCGAACGGACCCGTCGGGTGCTCGTAAACCTCCGTGTCCCCGAGTTCCCAGTCGGCGATCGCCCCCTCGGCGGCGAGGGTCTCGAACGTGTCCGCGAGCGTCGCCATCGCCTCGTCACTGGCGGTCGTCTCCGAGCCGCCGTGGAGCGTGACCAGCGTCGTTCCCGTCCGGGACACAGCGAAGTCCATACCTCCGCTAGTCCGGCCCGGTAGTTCAACGCTTGGCTCGAGGACCGCTCGGCCGGGGCCGGGGCGGGGTCGGGGACGCTTACAGGTCCTGCAATCGAATCCCGTCCTCGACCAGCCGCGCGTTCCGCTCCCGATCGAGGTGCTCGCCCAGATCGTCGTGATCGTAGAGTTGTGCGATCACGTCGGCGTACAGCGTCCGCCACGCGATGGCGTAGATCGGCGACTGTCCCCACGCCCGCAGTTCCGGGACGAACGCGTCGTAGGTCTCGTACCGCTCCTCGAACCGATCGATCGCCTCGAGCAGGTTCCCGGCGGCCTCGCGTTCGTCGTCGGCCTCCTCGAGGAGTCGGTTGCACTGCGTCTCCCAGCCCGCGACCGCTTTTTGCATGTCCGCTGCGACGGTCTCGTCGTCGGCCGGCAGTCGGTCGAGTATCGGTTCCGGAACGCCGAGGGAAATCTCCTCCATACGCTTCGGTATGGGCCAGGCCGGCAAAAAATGATCCCGGTCCGTATTCGATCGATCCGCTGCCGAGACACCACTCGGCAACCGTATCAGCCGCTTCGGGACTATCGTGATGGCAACCCGGACCGTTTCGCGTCCCGCTCGGGCCAAGACGGTATGCGGCGGCACACGCCGTGGCGGGACGGGTTGACGGGGGACCAGTTTTTCCTCGGGCTCCGGAGTCAGGGCCACGTCGCCAGCATGATCTCGTCGACGAACTCGCCGTCGAGACAGTACTGCCCCTCGTGTTCGCCCTCGCGGTCCCAGCCGTTCTCCTCGAGGAACTCGATCGCCGCCTCGTTGGTCGCGGGGACGTTCTGGTAGAGCTTCCGGTAGCCGGCCTCCGCGGCCCACTCGAGGCCGTACTCGAGCAGTTCGGAGCCGATTCCCTGTCGCCGAGCGGCGGGATCGACGCCGACGGTCACCTCCGCGGTGTGGCGAAGCGACGGGTGTTCGGGCGCGTCGACGTGCAACCACCCGACCACGTCGCCGTCGTCCGGGGCCGCCGGCTCGCTCGCTGTCGACTCCTCGTCTGCCGGCCGTTCCCCACGGACCGCGACGAAGAAGACCCGCGACCGCTCCTCGTTGGCCCGAACGAGTGCGGACTCGCGCTCGAGTTCCGTCGCGACGTTCTCGGCGACGACGTACGCCCCGTCGTCGGCGACCGTCCGCATCGTCTCGACGACGCCCTCCCGGTCCTCCTCGCGGGCCGACCGGATGGTGACGACGCCGTCCTCGCAGTCCACGTCGGTCGTCGTCGCGTCGAGCGCGAGCCGGTATTTCCCGTCGACTTCGGCCAGATAGCCGTCGGCTTGCAGCGCCTCGAGACACGATCGGAGTTCGTTCGGTTCCGGCGCGATCGTATCGGTGTAGGTCCCCGATCGGGCGGGCTTCGAGTGTGCGCGGCCGCCGTCGATCTCGATCGAGCGGGCCAGCTCGGCCGGCGTGACGGCTCCGTTACGCTCGACGTACTCGTAGACGCGCCGCTGGATGTCGTCCTCGAACGAGTCCGTCGGATACATGCTCATACGACTCCGCCACCGACTGCCGATATTAGTATGCGATTCGTATCGAGCGCCGCTCGCGACCCGCCACACCGAAGCGACCGATTGCTCGTCGCTCGCGAACCGTTTCGAACCGCATTCGTGCCTGTCGCGCCCGGGCAATCTCCGATTAGGTCGCTTCGTCGATCCGTCGTGTGCTCGAGTCCGAACACGGACCGTATTGCTCCAGACGTTTAGTAACGGCGAGAAATGGGAGTGCTCCCGTCTCGAACAGAGGGGCTCGGATACCGGGACAACACGCGGTCAATCGCCCCAGTTCAGTTTCGGGAAAACGCTCGCTCTCGTCCTGTCACACGCACCGCCGATCCATTCGACCGGATCGAGGCGAAGTCCGATTTCGACGATCTCCGTGGTTGCTCGTCGTCTATGGCCTTCTCCGTCCACAGTCGTGTGTGACTGACGCCAGTTCCGGACCCTGGCAGTACGCCGCTTCCCGCCACAAACCCCGGCAGTGAGCCGTCGGACTGCAGCCGTTCGGTTCTCGGTCCGATCCGGTAGGCAGTTCCACGGAGCGCCGATTAGCGGACAGGTCTCGATCGCTTTCCCGACGGGCGACTCGACACGGGTTCGACTCACCGACGCCGGCGGCAACTCGAGTCGAGTCCGACGACTCCCCGGAGCCGTTCCTCCGTCTCACGGCCCGTCAGGAGTCCGGCCCGGTTTCGATAGCGTTCGGCCGTTGGCCCGCTTCGCGATCCGGTTTCTGGCGACCGCACCACCGTACCTGGGGACGGAGGCTCTGGCGAGTGGATAAACGATATACTGCGATACCAAATCGAGAACATTCTTTCGGAACTATCGGAACTGGCCCGGCGTCGTTTATTAACACCGAGGCCGAACCGGTCCGGTATGATCGAGGCCGTCGGCAAGCGTCGAGGCGGACCGCTCACCTCGTCGGCGGGTTCGACGAGGAGGGTGACGAGCGATAACGACACCACCATCTAGGGATCGTCCGGGGCCGAAAGGGCCACTTACGGGGCTCCCGTGGGGAACGTATGAGCCGATCCCCGTCGCTGCCGGACGACACCCACCTCGGGCGGACTGCACTCTCCGTCGCCGATCGGGCGGCGATGATCGAATTCTACCGCGATGTCGTCGGGCTTCGCGTCCAGCACCGAGACGGGACGGGAACAACGCTCGGCGTCGCCGAGACGCCGCTGCTCGTCCTGTACGAGGACCCCGACGCCGAGCCACGCGGCGAGCGAGAAACCGGGCTCTATCACAACGCGTTCAGGGTCCCCTCGCGCGAGGCGCTGGGGAGCGCCGTAGCGCGGCTTCGCGACCGCTGGACGCTCGCGGGAGCCACCGACCACGGCGTTAGCGAAGCGCTGTACTGTACCGATCCCGAGGGCAACGGCGTCGAGATCTACCGCGACCGGCCGCGGGACGCGTGGCCGCGGACCGAGGACGGTTCGATCCGGGCGACCAGCGATCCACTCGATATCGCCGCCCTCGCTGCTGCGGCCGACGACGCGACGGAGTCGGTCGGATCACAACTGATCCCCGACGGGACGACCCTCGGCCACGTCCATCTCGAGGTGTCGTCGCTCGAGGACGCGCGAGCGTTCTACGCGGCGACGCTGGGGTTCGACGTCTCGATGGCGTTCGGACAGGGGGCGTGCTTTCTCGCGGCGGGCGGCTATCACCATCACGTCGGGCTGAACACGTGGAACCGCCGGTCGACGCCGAACGGCGGACTGGGTCTCGAGTGGGTCGAACTCCTCGTGCCGGACGCAGGTGCCGTCGACACGGTTCGGGCGCGACTGGTCGGCAACGGCGTGTCGGTCACTGCAGTCGACGACGGTATCGAGTTCACCGACCCCGACGGGATCGCGATTCGACTGCGGGCGGCCGACTGACCCCGGCGTTTTCGTTCGGCTCGAGCGAGCGATGGGTCGTCGGTCACGACTGTTATCGCGACGTGAGTGTTCGTTTCGACCGGATTCGGCGCTAGGTTTACACCGCCTGATCGCCTTTCGAGTCGTACTATGGCCGCCACCGATCCTTCGTCAGACCACTCCCGTTCTCGGAGCCGGTGCCAGGAGGCCGTCGACCGCGAGACCGACCTCGATTGGCCCCACAGGCGACCGACCCCCAACATCCGCGGTCGCGGAGAACGGTGGGGAAACATGGCTGCGTTCAGTGTGCGATCGAGGGACCGAGATCGAGCCGGGTGGGCACGATCGCGCCTGCCGGATGATCGAGCGGCCCCACGGCCACGTGGCGTCTGCCGGTACCGGAATCACGCTCCGTCAGACAGCATCGAGCGCGACGACGGCACGAGTTTCCACGACGCCGCTCCCAGCGAAGGGGCGACGGTCGCGGTCGAACTGCCCGCCGTCCCGGAGGTGACGACGCCTTTCGGAGCGACCGACGCGATCGACGCGGATTTCCAGAATCATGAGTGACGCGGACCGCTTTCGGGCCGAGCCGGCACAGATCCTGCTGGTCGAGGACAATCCCGGCGACGTTCGCCTGACCAAGGAAGCGTTCAAGCAGGGCCGGATCGAGAACGACCTGCACGTCGTCTCCGACGGGACCGAGGCGTTGGACTTTCTCGGACGGCAGGGGCCGTACACCGACGTACCGCACCCGGATCTCGTCCTCCTGGACCTCAATCTGCCCGGGAAAGACGGCGAAGAGGTCCTGGAGGAACTCAAAGCGGACCCGGCGCTGCGATCGATTCCGGTGATCGTCTTGACGAGTTCGCGGGCGGAAGAAGACGTCGTCAAATCCTACGAACTCCACGCGAACGCCTACCTCACGAAGCCCGTCGATCCCGACGAGTTCATCGAGACGGTCCGAGCATTCGAGAAGTTCTGGTTTTCGGTCGTTCGGCTTCCGCCGGAGGGTGATTCGTGATGAGCGAGACGAACGCCCGGACCGAGACCGAACGGGACGGGGAGACCGCAGACACGCTCCGCGTCCTCCTCATCGAGGACAACCCGGGCGACGCCCGGCTGATCGAGGAGATGCTCCGGGATACCGAAGAGCTCGCCCAGCGAGTCAGTCCTATCGAATCGACCGGGCAGACGCCGGAAATGTCGCGGGAAACGCACCTCGAGGACGGCCTCGAGATGGTCGACGCCGAGCCGACGGACATCGTGTTGCTCGATCTGAACCTGCCCGACAGCGAGGGGCTGGCGACCCTCGAACGGGTTCACGAGGAGACGGACGAGACGCCGATCGTCGTCCTGACGGGCGTCCGCGACCAGCAGGTCGGCGTCGAGGCGATCCAACGCGGCGCGCAGGACTTCCTCGTCAAAGACGAGGTGACGAGCGAACTGCTGGTACGGACGATCCACCACGCGATCGAACGCGCCCGTCAGGAGCGGGAACGCCGCCAGCAGCGCGAACATCTCGAGGCACTCAACCGGTTCAACCGGATCGGGCACGACATCACCCACGCGGTGATCACGACCGAGACGCGGGCGGAACTCGAACAGGAGGTTTGCGATCGGCTCGCCGAGTCCGACGCCTATCGGTTCGCCTGGATCGGGGGCGTCAATCCCGGAAGCGACCGCGTCGTCCCGAAGGCGGCGGCCGGCGTCGAAGACGGATACCTCGACGAAATAGACGTCTCCGTCGCCGAGGACGACGAGAGCGGACGCGGGCCGGCCGGAACGGCCATTCGGACCGGACAGGTGCAGGTCATGAACGACGCCCGGACGGACCCCGAGTTCGGACCGTGGCGAGAGCAGGCGCGTGCCCGTGATTATCGGTCATCGGCAGCGATTCCGCTCATCCACGAAGACCTCGTCTACGGCGTGTTGAGCGTGTACTCGTCGTCGCCGCGGGCGTTCGAGGGGCTGGAGACCGGGGTGTTCGCTCGGATCGGCGACATCATCGCCCACGCGATCACCGCGATCGAACGCAGGGACGCACTGGTCAGCGATGCCGTGGTCGAACTCGAGTTCCGCGTCGAGGCGATGGCCGAACCGCTGGTCGAACTCTCGGCGACCGAGTCGTGTACGATCGCGTTCGAACAGTTGGTCGGCGGCGACGAGGCGCTGCTGGCCTACGGCTCAGCACACGGCATCTCTCAGGAGGCGTTCAGCGACGCCGTCGACGACACCGATGGGATCGGCGACGTTCGGTTCCTCTCCGTCAGGCGCGACGACTTCGAGTTCGAACTGGTCGCGCCCGCGGCCGTCTCGCTGTTCGAGACGATCGCGACCCACGGCGGTCGCGTCGCCTCGGCGACGATCGCCGACGGGGAGTTTCGCTTCGTCGTCGAACTCCCGCGAGGTCGGGACACCCGTCGGATGATCGAACTCATCAGAAACCAGCGCGACGACATCACCTACCTCGCCCAGCGGACCACCGAACGCAGCGAGCGCACCGACTCCGGCTCGGCGTCGGTCCTCGAGGAGGACCTGACCGAGAAACAGCGGGCGGCGCTCGAGACGGCCTACTTCGCGGGCTATTTCGACTGGCCGCGGGGCAGCACCGGCGAGGAGATCGCCGACCGGCTCGGGATCGCGCCGGCGACGTTCAACCAGCACCTCCGGACGGCAGAACGGAAGTTCTTCAATTCCGTCTTCGGCGAGTAGCGGGGCCCGTTTCAGAGCCCGATGCCGTCCGCCAGGAGTTCGTGCGAGCGCAACACGTCGTCGTGGTCGGCGATGATATTCTGCACGATCACGTCCTTGACCCCGACACGGTCGGTCAGTTGCTCGAGCAGGTCGCGCACGGTTTCCGGACTCCCCGAGATCGAACGCGGCCAGTCGCCGTCGGGAAGCGGGTTCGGCGTCGGCTCCGGGACGCCGCCGAGTTCGTCGATCGCGGCCTCGACTGACGGGGGCGAGCCGACGACGCCGCGTCGCAGCCGCTTGTACGACGCTTCGGCGGTCGCGCGCAGTCTAGCCGCTTCGTCGTCGGTGTCCGCACAGGCGACGTTCATCGCCAGCATCCCTTCGGGTTCGTCGGGTCCCGCGCCGAGCGGTGAGGGGTCGAAATGCTCCCGGTAGGTTTCGAACGCGCGCTCGGCGAGGGTCGGCCGGATGAACCCCGCGAAACAGTAGCGGAGGCCGAGCTTCCCGGCGATTTCGGCGCTCGAGGGGCTCGACCCGAGGACCCACGGTTCGGGGACGCTATCGGCCGAGCGAGGGAGGGTCAAGTCGCCGTACGCGTGCTCGTCCGGAAACCCGTCGTGGAGGTGGGTAACGGTCGATTCGATTTTTTCGGCGTGGTCCGCGTCGGGGTCCCCGCTCTGGCGGTCGGTTCCCAGCGCCCGGTCGGCGGCGGGGATGCCGGTCGCCCGGCCGAGTCCGAGGTCGATGCGGCCCGGAGCCAGCGCATCGAGGGACGCGAACGTTTCGGCTACCTTGAACGGCTGGTAGTGGTTGAGCAGAACCGTGCCGGAACCGACACGGATCTCGTCGGTGTCGGCTGCGAGACGCGCGATCAGGACTTCCGGGGTTGTACTCGCGATCGAGTCGGCCATGCCGTGGTGCTCGGCCATCCAGAACCGCGAGTAGCCGAGGTTCTCGGCCAGTTGCGCGAGTTCGATGGTGTTCTCGTAGGCATCAGTCGCGGTGCCGTCCTCCGGGACCGGCGCGAGATCCACGATCGAGAGATCCATACCGATCGCTCCGAATCGAACGCGGAATAGCCGTTCGATCTCCCACGCGAGGCGGGTGCCGGCGGCGAACCGATTTTAGGTCGCACGAAAAAATATTATTGAATTGAAAAGTTATATGTGTACGAGACTCCAAGGACTAGCTGTGATGAATACGCAGAAGACCGTCCAACAGGAAGCCGGTACCGTCGAGGAGAACGCGCTCAGGCTCGAGCCCGAGAAGGCAGAGCAGATCGTCGAGGCGCTGAACCGTGACCTCGCGGACGCGTACGTCCTCTACCACCAGCTCCACAAGCACCACTGGAACGTCGAAGGCGCGGAGTTCCTCGACGTTCACGTCTTCCTACAGGAGGTCTACGAGGACGTCGAAGTGGCGGCCGACGACCTCGCCGAACGCCTCCAGGCGCTCGGCGGCGTTCCGCACGCGAGCATGACGACCCTCGCGGAGAACGCCACCGTCGAGCCCGAGGACGAGGACGTTTACGACATCCGGACGTCGCTCGCGAACGACCTCGAGATGATGGGCGATATCATCGAGAGCTACCGCGAACACATCGAGCTCACGGCGGGGCTGGGCGACCACGCCACCGCACAGATGCTCCGCGAGCAACTCGAGACCATCGAGGAACACACCCACCACATCGAACACTATCTCGAAGACGACACGCTCGTCCTCGAGTCGGCGACGAACTAACGGCCGCGGTCTCTCTCCTGCAGTTTTCGACGACGGTGATCAGGCGGAGATGTCGATGTCGTCGTCCTCGAGCAGCGTTTCGGCGACCCGTTCGGTGACGAGTGAGCTAACGCTTCCCGCTGTCTCTTATACCCATCTCTNCACCGAATCGGACGGCTATCCGCGAGCAACTCGAGACCATCGAGGAACACACCCACCACATCGAACACTATCTCGAAGACGACACGCTCGTCCTCGAGTCGGCGACGAACTAACGGCCGCGGTCTCTCTCCTGCAGTTTTCGACGACGGTGATCAGGCGGAGATGTCGATGTCGTCGTCCTCGAGCAGCGTTTCGGCGACCCGTTCGGTGACGAGTGAGCTAACGCTTCCCGTGAGCGCCATCGCCTCCTGGTCGGGCTCCGCGAGGTCGAGCACGTCGCGGAAGAACGCCGAGAGGACGACGTAGGTTTCGTACAGGTCAGCGGCCGTCTCCCGTCCCTGGGCGGTGAGCGTCGCCCCCTCGTACGGCTCGTAGGTGAGATACCCCTGCGTCTCGAGTCGCTGGAGCGTTTCCGTTGCGACCGCCGGCGACCGATCGAGTTCGTCCGCGACGTGTCCCGGTGCGACCGGTTCCCCGCCGTCTCGAGCGGCGAGATAACAGACGAGCAAGTACTGAGACGCGTCCGTCATGCGCGCCGAGTGGGGNGATCGCGGCCGGGTCGCTGGCGGTCCTCGTGAGACGCGTCGAGACGGGAGACGAGCGACGAAGCGACGGGCGACCACGTTGGCCTGCGATCCCCTGGCAGATCGTCGTCCATGGTTTTAGGCTTGCCTAAAACAATAAAATAGTTGCGGCTAGTCGGTTCCCCGACGGTCTCACGGTCGTCGGAACCGCTGCCCGTTGCTGTACACATGATCGTCCGAGGACCGTCCGATCGGTGTCAAAACCGGGGCAGTGGTTACTGCGGCGTCGTGAGTCGGCGGCGAGGCGGCGTCGGCCGACGGTCACACTGAGCGGGCTCCGAGGCAGTCACCGACCGTGCCGCCGACCGATTCACGATGGCCCCCTCCAGGAGTATTACGAATCGTCGGCGACCGCGCTGCCGATCCCGTCGACCGGCCGATCCGGCGTGAACTCGTCGATCTCGTCGGGGAGCCCGAGCTGGTACTGGGTGCCGTTCTCCCGGACCGATGTCCGACCGCGATGGACCGAAACGTCGCCGTTCAGGTGCAACTGGACGGCCTCGAGCAGCGCGCTGGCCTCGAGCGGCTGGCCGCGGCGTTTCATCTCCGCAACGTCGGCGTCGTCGGGGACGTCGAACGCACGTTGCGTGATAATCGGCCCTTGGTCGAGATCGGTCGTGACGTAGTGGGCCGTGACGCCCGCGACCCGGACGCCCTCCTCGACGGCCTGCCGATAGGCCTCCGCGCCGGGGAACGCCGGGAGCAGGGAAGGATGGACGTTGATGATGCGGTCTTCGTAGCGGAAGACGACGTTAGGGCTGAGGATGCGCATGTACCGCGCGAGGACGATCAGATCGACATCGTACTCCCCGAGGAGTTCGAGCAGTTCGTCCTCGTTTTGCTGTCCGCCCTCGTCGCCGATGTCGTGGAAGGGAACGTCGTAGTGTTCGGCCAGCGGTTGCAGGTCGTCGTGGTTGCCGATGACGACGCCGATGTCCGCGCCGAGTTCGTCGTTGGCCCAGGCCTCGAACATGGCCTCGAGGCAGTGGCTCTCCTTCGTGACGAGGACGGCGATCTGCTGGGTCTCGCGGTCGGCGGGGAAGCGGACCTGCACGTCGAGTCCGAGGTCGTCGCCGACATCGTGGAGGTCCTCCCGAAGCGTTGCCTCGGTACAGACCATTTCGGAGGTGTCGACGGCGAGATACATCCGGAACACGCCGTCGCGGACCGCCTGATCGAGGTCCTCAATGT
>NZ_AOII01000100.1 GCF_000337615.1 Natrinema pallidum DSM 3751 | reverse complement strand
GGCCGTGCGGGATGCGTCTTTGTTCCAGAAAGAGATGTCTGGGATATACTATCGTATGCGAATAGTAGCCTCACAACCTATTTAATGATATGTCAAACCCCAGACCGTCAATGGGAGGTCGGTTACGTCTCAAAACTTCCTTGGCGAGAGGATATCATCAATCAGAGCGACTTGGATGTACAGGCAAAAGAGATAGCGGGAACTCTCCTCGCCCTTAGAGGAAACGATATCACCTCTCCTCACTATACAGGACCTGCTTTACTCAAACAGGTGGCAGACATCAAGACAGGGAGCTTGTTCGATCACCCACATAGGACAGTGCTCGCTGAACTCCCTATACCAGATGTTGACCAAGAACTAAGTGCAGATTCGAGCATCCATGAACTCTCAACTGCTGCAGACAGACGGAAAGAACATCTTCAGTCGAAGTTACAGCAAAAGGCCGATTACATTGACCAGTACGTCTTTGACCTGTTCGAGGTGGATGAGGAGGGTCGAGAAGAGGTCTATAGAGAAATAGCACTGCGGACTAACGAGGATCCGAGACAGGCGAGTGAGTATGATCCTGAGTCAGTCACAGAAACACGAGAGAATACGGTCGAGTATGTGGAGGATTTGCTTGTACATCTCTCTCTAAAGGCTGTTCAGGAAGACTCGGATGGGATTGTCGAACTGTCGACGGAAGTCCAATCATCCCGAGATAGTCTATTAGATCTGATTGTATCGGAATTCGAATCGATATTCGGGCCCGAATACGAGAAGCGGCTTGCAGAAGTCGATGAGCTACTTGGAAGCAGAGAACGAGCAGAAGAAGCCTATCCCAATCTTCGATCGTGGCTTCAGCGAGACCTCTTCAAGTATCTAACTCAGAAGTTTGAGAATAGGCCGGTGCTATGGAAACTGACTACGGAGAATTTAGTCCCTGATCCAGATGGTGAGGGCTTTGCTTGTCTCATTGATTATCATCAGTTCGACAGGGGTACCTTCGACAGGCTTGAAACCCAATATCTTGAATCACGCAGAGCCGAACTTCGTGAGCGTCGGAATTCGGCAGATCGCCGTCGATCTGATGAATCTTTATCGACTACTGAGCGAGCGACCGCGACAGAAACATACAATCAGTGTGAAAGTGGCCTCCAACAATTAGAACAATTCCAAGAAGCCGTTCAAAACATTATAAAAGAGAGCCCCCGCGACTGGGCCGGTGAGGATCGTGAACTTGCAGAAGAACTCAGACAAGATGTGAAACGATTCATCAGTTTCACTCAAGACAAGCTTCAGAA
>NZ_AOII01000099.1 GCF_000337615.1 Natrinema pallidum DSM 3751 | reverse complement strand
TGTGTATAAGAGACAGCATAGCAACCGGCAGAAAACACAACCACCGCACCGCATGAAACTAAGTCGGGTTAATTACAAGCCGTTTTTCTCCGAAAACATATAATGTGGCTCAAATTATGTGTTTGGTTTCTGATAGTCTAATATTTCTGGTAGTTCGATGAATTGTCTATTTCGATATGTGTTCGTTGGCTGGTAGATCCGTGAAATGACTCATCGATTATGTGTCCACAATCTGTCTGCTATCTCGAGTCTAATTCGGTCGCCGTACTCGAGTCCGAGTAAATATTTCTGCCGGCCGTAGCGCCGGCTCTACCCCCACGCTATCGTGCGGTTTTCGATCCCGCTTTATCTGTCGCTCGGCCCGATCGCGAGCACACCGCGCTCGCTCTCGAGCCTCTCTCCGTGCTCAGACGTCTTGTTGTGTCAGTGCGACAGAGGAGTTAGGCCGATCGGTTCCGTTACTCAGCGCTTCCTGGTCGCCGCCAGCTCGTCCCGATCGCCGCAGCGCTCCGCGCCTCGAGCACCAAGTGCTCTCGGCTCTCCGCTTCGACTTGGCGAGAACCGTAGCGTCAGGCGCTGTACTGTGTGTTGAGCGTTTCGCGAAAAATTTGGTTTCCCAGCGACGTCGCGATCGCCGTCACCGAGGTCGTTCGCAGCGCTCTGCTCAACCGTCGCTATAACCATATGCTGCTATACAGAAATCAGGGAGTGTCTCGAAAAGCTATTCCTGCGTCAGTGGCCGCGTGACGCCGCTCTCCGGCGTTTCCGCTACAGGACTCGTTCAGCCCAGCAGTCGGGCGAACAGAAACACTCGCTCGTCTGCGGATTGTACAGGTGGCTCTCCGGATCGATCAACGCCGCACACTCCGCGCACAGATCGACGTACTGCTCGGTGCTACTCATCGGTCCGAGTCCTCCGGGAGACAGCCGTCACACACCCAGACGTCCGTGTAGATGCCCAACGCCTCGTCCGATACTTCGACGTACTCACCGGCGTCTGTGGTGCTCTCAGCGTCGCCGCACTGAACGCAGAAATCGCTCATCGGGACCCCTCCTCGAGAGTGGCGATCTCGATGAGCTGGCTGATTGAGTTAGCCATACGCCTCGCCAGCGAATCGAACGCTGGTTAGACCACTCGAGGCGGCCGTGGGACGGCCGTTCGTCCTATTGCGTCTCGAGGATGACCACGCGGATTTCGACGGCTTGGCGCTTGCCGCCGTCCGGCGCGTCCTCAACGCGGTCCTCGCTCGTCAGGCTAATCACTCGGACCGGGTGATCGAGCAGCAGGTCGTTGAACTCGTGGAACGTCTCCGAGTGTCGCAGCGACACACGCCCGCGAATGCGGCCGTTCTTCGAGAGGTTCACGTCGAACGATTCCACACAGCGCGTAGACGCTAAAGCCGATTTCAGGGCCGTTAGCTTCTCGATTTGCTCGTTGTACTCGACCGGATCCAGATTCGACGGTTTGCTGAAACTCATTGGAAGCACCGGGAGGGTTCGTCCCCCCGTACCAATACAGTGTATTTGTAGTATAATAAAACTACTGGAACCCGCAGTACGGCATCCGATTTCCGGATTTCCGCCGAGCGGTAGAGGCCCGGCTCTCGGCTCGAGAATCGGTCGTGAGGGATCGGTAGCTGTCGGCAGGGTTTTCACCCTCGCTCCAGAACGCTCGTCTGGCGACGCCGGCACACCGTTGTATGGAAGCACCGGGAGTTACTTTCGGCGTCGCCATTTCGACAGCCCCAGAGTGGCAACGCCGTAGTGATCGATAGTTTTACAACCCTACAAATACACTGTATTGGTACGGGCAAACGCCCGGTGCTTCCGATGACAGAGACAACAGACAAGACGATCGATATCAAGGTTCAGAAAGCATGACTATCAACTTTAGCAACATCGACGGAAGCGTCCGCAAGTACGCGGAGGCAGCAGAGGAGCACGGCTATCTCGACGAACCCGACCACGAGACCATATCGTGCGGTTGCGGCTACGACGGGCCGCCGGAGGCGATCATTCGATACTCCGAGTGGGACGAGGCCGAGACCGACTCCGACCTCTGGATCTGTGCCGGATGTGGTGACGCATGAGCGACGCAAAGCAAGCGACCGAACCCGAGGCGATCGACTTCGAGAGCGAACTACAGCTCGCGCTCGAGCGAGCGAACGACGACGAGAGTCACGTCGAGCACGACGCCGAAACCATGCACCCGTCGCAGATCGCCGCGTGCAAGCGGCAGGCGTACCTCGGCAAACTCGGACTCAAGGACCACACCGACATTCTCGGAACATTCCAGACCGGCACGCTGATTCACGAGTTCATCGAGGACCACGTTGGCGGCCACGTCGACGCCGAATTTGAGAAAGCGGTCGAACTCGAGCGCGACGGCGTGCGATTCGTCGGTCACACTGACTGCTACGATCCGGCCGCAAACGCCGTCTACGACGTCAAGAGCCGGAACGGGTGGTATCGCTTCGACCCGCCGAAAGACCGGCACCTCGATCAGATGCACGTCTACATGGCCGCGACCGGCGCGGAGTACGGACAAGTCGTCTACGTGAACAAGGGCGACCTCGAAGTTCGGACGTGGCCCGAAGACGGGCTATTCGAGTTCGACCCCGAGCGCTTCGGGGCGATCGTCGCGAAAGCGCAGCAGGTCCGCGACGCGGTCCGGGACCACGGCATCGCCTCGAGCGAGGACGAGGTGCCGTTCGACCGCTGTGGCTGTTTCCTCTGCGATAACGAGACGCTGCAGTTCGGCGACTGACCCCGACCGCTGATTTTCTGTTTTTCGCGTCGCTCGAGAGCGCTATCGGTTAGTCTCCAATAGACTTAATAGCATACAAATACATTGTATGTGTATAGGGAGAGAACTACTCTCCCGGTGCTTCCAATGCAGGACTCAAGCAGAACAGCGATCGACGTAACGCAACTCATGGACACGCCCGACGGGCGGGACGAAATGGGCACCCCAGACTCCGAAATCGCCGAGTGTGCCGAGTGCGGGACGCTACACCGACGCGGTGGCGCACACCGCTGTACCGACGGATGGGTGGGACGATGACGGTCCAACCCGAGACCGACGACGTCGACGCGCTCGAGATTGAACGCGGACAGACGTGGCGGTGCAACGAAGCGCGGGCCGACCCCGACGCCGTGGCCGATCCCCACAGTGACGCCCTGTGGGACGACCACCCGCGCTTTACCGCGCTCGTCGACGACGTCTCGGGCGGCATCGTGACGCTGACCGTCACCCACGGCAACGACCACCCGCGAGCCCCTGACTTCGGCGCGACGGTCGTCAAGTCGACGGTGAAGCTTCGCGAGCGCCCACGCTGGCGGCCCACGGAGGACAGCCGATGAACGCCGACCAGTCCACCCTCGAGACGACGTCCGACCTGACCGGCACCGACGCGCCGGAAATCGGCGTCACGCTCGAGACGCACACCCACCGAGCGCACACCCGATACGCCGGACATGACGAATCGGAAACGATCTGGTACGATCCGCGAGACGGCCGCGAATGCTACAGCCTTCCCGGTGAGATCACGTTCGCCGACTTCGACGACGCGGACGACCGTGTCCTCTCGAGCGTTCAGGTCCACCCCCACCGGCCCGGCGAGGCGATCGACGGCAAGTACGTCGTGATTCGCCACTACGCCTACATTGAGACGCTTCGGCAGTTCCACGCCGGCGAGCACGTCGACTCGGTGAGTCGGATCGGATCGTGCCGCGACAGCGACGCCTTCGACTCACTCGAGGCCGCCCGTGAGTGGTGTTGTGAGCACGTCGCCGGCTACGCCGATGCACCGCGGAAAGACGCCGTCCGTGCTCGAGGTGAACGATGAA
Source organism: Natrinema pallidum DSM 3751 (assembly GCF_000337615.1). Taxonomy (GTDB): domain Archaea; phylum Halobacteriota; class Halobacteria; order Halobacteriales; family Natrialbaceae; genus Natrinema; species Natrinema pallidum. The sequence continues at coordinate 45,252 of NZ_AOII01000099.1, read as the reverse complement.
CCGGCCCCGCGTGTGTACCGTCGTCTCCTGTGGCGCGAGTAAGCAGGACCTCTCGGCCGGCGAAACGGTCCCCGCTCGCGAACTCTACTCGAGTCCGGTTCACACCTGTAAGGATCGCTACGGGCGGCACTCGGACGGCTACTACATCATGAGCGCCGAGTACGGACTGGTGCGACACGACACGGAACTCGCCTACTACGACCGCACACTCGACGCCATGGACGACCTGCAGGTGAAAGCGTGGGCGCGGGAAGTGGCCTGCGACCTCCGGGACGTACTCGCGGATGGGGACTTCGACGCGGTCGTGCTCATCGGGAGCGAGACCTACGTCGGCGCGCTCGAGCCTCATTTCGAGCGTCTGCCGGCCGACGTCCTCACACCGTGGCAGACGTCCGGGTTCGTGACCGGCGTCGGTCGCGGGATGTCCTGGTGCAACGACGAACTCAACTGGCCCGAAAATGTCTCGAGCGCGGACGACATCGGCCGCGTGGTCTCGGAGGGATAGCCCATGCCGAAACCAGCGCTTCCCGCCGACTACGAGCTGTCCCTGTCGATCGACGGCTGGCAGTACGACGCCGACGACTCGTCGAACGGTCACGTCTGGCGGTCGGACGAACACGAGTGTTCGGTCGGCGTCTACGACAACATTGGCAGCATCTCGGTTCGCGTCACCGACGATCGCGTCGACGGCTTCGCGAGTTACGAGGAACTCGAGCGGATCGACTACGATCGCGACCGCCGAGACGGTGTGCTACTCGAGGGGATCGACGCGGCCCGTGGCTGGATGGGCGAGACCGATCCGGCGGCGTGGGCTCACCCCGAAGTGTGCGAGGCAGTGTTCGACGCGCCGGTCGGCTACACGCTCGAGACGTACTATCACGAGAACCGAGAGGCGATCGTCTATTACCGCCGTGAGGGGGCCGACGACGGCGTCGATATCGACGTCCGTGGGTCCGACGGGCCCGAGGGGCTATCCCACGCGAACGCACCGTACCTGTACGTCCACGAGTGGCGCGGCAGCGGGAACGCGACCGTCGCGCTCGCGCCGTGGACCGAGGCTCACGGACCGGGATCGAAGCATCCCGATATCACGCCTGTCGTCGAAACGCCTAGCGAATGCGGGCTCGAGGTTGCGGTTACGATGGCGCGACGGTGGGCACGTGAGTACGCCGATAAGGAGATCGACACCGACGCGAGTGGACAGGCAGCCCTCGAGAGGTGGTCGGCATGACCTGCGATCCATCCGATTGCTTCCGCTGCCCGTGCGGTCGCACCGCGCCGTGTGCCGACTCCGGAGACACCGAACCGGCGACGCCGAACCCTGGCACTGGCCCGTCGGAACCGGGCCTCGGCGATCGGACCGACGGTGAATCCGAATCGTGGGGTTCGCTCGAGGAGGAGACGCCCGAGACAAACGACCCAGACGAGATCCTCCATGACGCCCAGTCTCGGGACTGGGACCAGGCCTTCGCGTTGGTCAGCGGCGGCTACGACTCGGTCGCCGCGGCCTACTACACCTACCACAACGCGCCGTTCGCTCTCGATGGGATCATCCACATCGATACGTCGATCGGGCTGCGAGAGACGACCGACTACGTCGAGACGTTCGCCGACGATCTCGGACTCGAGTTGCACGTGGCAGACGTCCGCCGCGACGAGGACGAGTACGCGACCCGAATCGAAACCTACGGATTTCCCGGCGCGAACGAAACGGCGCGCAAGTGGGAGTGGGTCAACAACAAGGACAAGCCGTTACAGACGCTCCTCTCCCAGTTCGACGGCACGACGCTGTTGATCTCCGGCGCGACTCGAGAGGAAAGCGAGGCCCGATTCGAGAAGGTCAACGCCGACGGGCTCGAGGTCAAGGACGGCCATCTGTACGCCTCGCCGCTAGCTGCGTGGACACCCGCGGACGTACGGGACTACATCGACGACCAGGGCATCCCGCGCTCGGAAGTCGTCGACGAACTCTCTCACAGCGGCGACTGTCTCTGTGGGGCCTACGCCGACCGCTGGTTGGAACTCGACGTGATCCACGACGAGTGGCCGTACATGTGGGCGTACATCCAGTCGCTCGAGGCTCGTGTGATCGACTCGGCCCGCAACGGGAACATGAAGAAGGAATCCTACGAGGACTTCGTCCTCTGGGGCCACGGCTCGACGACCGAGCGGGAATTAGACCAGCGCCTCGGCAACCGAGAGATGACGCTCTGTCAGTCGTGCGAACCCGCAGCGCCCGGGCTCGGATCCGGCGACGCCTATCAGACTCTCACCGAAGCCGCGTTGGGACTGGATGAATCGGAGGTTCCCGACTCGGAAACGGCATTCCGAGACGCGTTCGACTTGACGCAGGCGATCCCCGACAACAGTGACGAACACCCGCTCGACGTCCTCCGGCGTGCGTACGATGCGCTCGACGAGGTCGCCGATCGGCTCGGCTACGAGGGCCACCAGGACCTCGTCGAAGATCGGGCGCTCGAGCCGGCACGGGCCGATGGAGGTGAACAACGGTGACGGTCTACTGTGGGCCGGCCGGTCGACTTCGCGACGCCGATCGGGAACGGGAGATCATCCGCATGGCGCTCGCCGATGCCTGTGGCTTCGAATACTACGCGCCGGACGAACTCGCATACGACGGCGACGGCCCAGATTGGTGGGCTGTGTTCTGGCAGGCAATCGAACGACAGTACGACGAGACGGTTGCAACGGGCCAGCGCTCGCTCGAGGACTTCGCCGCTGCGGGAGGTGCATCGCCGTGAGGCTCTACTACACCGGCGCGTCTCCTGATAACCTCCGGAAGGCCCGCGAGCACGCCCCATCGCACACGCACGGGTTCGGATGGACCCCACAGAAGATGACGCCCCACGACGGCCCGTACTTCGTCGACAACGGCGCATACACCGATTCCTTCGACGCCGAGAAGTGGCTCGAGACGGTCGAACAGTCCTTGCTCGAAATGCCGACGGTACCGGATTTCATCGTCTTACCGGACGTGTACGGCGACGCCGAGGCAACGATCGACCGCCACCGGGAGTGGCTGTACGACCGGCCGCTCCCGCTGCGGTCCGGTGAACTTGCCCGCTACTGGGTGCTCCAGCCCGGCCGGCCGCTCGCAGAACAGTTCGACGCGATCGAAGGCTGTCAAGGCGTCTTCGTCGGTGGTCCGAAACGGTGGAAACGGGCGCACGGCGAGCAAATCGTGGCCGAGGCTCGCGAACGTGACCTCCGGGCTCACGTCGGGAATCCCGGCGGCGCGGACGGGCTCGTATGGGCCTACCGAACCGGGTTCGATAGCTGCGATACGACTACGATTTTCCAGAACGGGTACTGGCACTACCTCGAGAAACTCGAGGAGGCGACCGAGGAAACACACTCGCCCGATCCAGAGCCCGGCGAGGCCGGTAGCGAACAGGCTGCCATCACCGAGTGGTCGGCGTAGCCACGCCGTCTGTCGTCGACAGTTCTAAGTAGTATACCAATACAAAGTATTCGTACGGGAGAATGCTCCCGGTGCTTCCAATGCCAGAGCTAATGACGAAACCGAAACCGACGTACCGGAACGTAGGCACAGTGACGACGAGAGATCAGAACGGTTCGATCGTGATCCCCGTGCAAGACGCGGTCGATCAATCGGGCAACGCCGGTGGGAACGGGATTGTCTTCCACCGCGACTCGCCAAAGGGGCTCACCGGCGAAGTCGTCGACAATCGGCCCGATGGTCGAAGGCACGAGCTGGCCCGCGCGATCAACGAGTTTGGCTCGCGTTCGGTCAAGTCCGTCGCGATTCCACCGGCCGGCCTCGAGCACTTGGATATCGATCGGAGCGATGCCGCCGACGGCGTCGAACTTGATCTGTGGGTGTGTAATGACCCCAACGAGGACCGGGCGCTGATCGCCGTGACGCCGGTCGTCTATCAGGAGATGCAGATTACGACTCCGGAGCGTGATTCCGAATGACCGACCCACGCACACCCGCCGACCGACTCGAGGGGTTCGCTGCCGAAGCGAACAGTCTCGAGAACGTCGACGCCACGAACTACGAGTCAGAGGTCGCGGTCTCGGTCGTCGGTGACGAGTCGGATCTCGTCGCCGATCTCGAGCCGATTTTCGAGACGGCCGTCCGGTATGGGGTGGTCCCCTTCGATGGGAGCGCCGGGTCGAACGTGGCCGATCTCCATTTCAAACCCGCGGACGTGGTCTTCGGAGATGGTGATTCCGAATGAGCCCGACCGTCGATCTCGCCCAGGAGCAAGTCGATACCACCGCTGTCCACCTACAGGAGAGTGGGATCCGAGACGTCGCGGTCCTCGAGACGCTGGCCGATCTCCCCGACCTCGAGTACGGCCGCGGCGAGTTGCCCGACGAGGTCGTGATCGTCTGCCAGAAATGTGACGACGAGATCGGCGACGGCGAGATGATGGGGGCAGCCTTCGGATCGTTCTACCACGACGGTTGCGTCCCGGACGTCTCCGAGGGACCACTCCCGCTCGCGCAGTATCTGGCCGGCGTTACGGACGGGACTCGCGGCCCGGAGGTCAGACGATGAAACAGGAACGGCATATCTGCGACCGGTGTGGGGCGAAACAAGATTGGGAGCTCCCGAGCGCGAGTAGTTGGATGTTCTTCGATCCAGAAGGCGGAATCCACATCTACACCGAGTTCTTCGGGACGCACGACCTGTGTCCCGACTGTGCGCGTGAGTTCGAACAGTGGTTCGTCGAAGGCGCACCGGACGGTACCTTCCACGGACAGGAGCGGTACGATCCGGAAGAATCCACACACCACTGGCCGGACCGGAGTGAGACCAATGAGTGAGTCGTCGATCCAGCCCCTCGAGATGCACCCGCTTCCGACCGATCACGAGACCGCCCGCGACGTTTTCTCGGATCATCCCTCGTTCGACGATCGAGAGGACGTGCCCCATCCCGACGTGCTCCGGTCGACGTACATGACTGTCCTCGCGGAGACACACGCGTGGCGCGTATTCCGCGTCGATCTCTACGGGTTCGGTGGCTGGGTGTTCGTCTGGAACTACCAACGCGGCGACGGGTTCCGCATCCCAAACGGTGAGGGGCAATTCGAGATGCTGGCCGAAGCGTTAGCACAGACGCTCGAAGACTGATCGGTCCGTTTTACTTTCACCGCGGTACGGGAACCCTTATTTGTGATACGTTCCTGTAGCGACATGTGGCACTGCAAGTCACCTGCGTTACGACCGATAGCGGTTCAGACTACGACGACTGCCGCTGTATCGAGACGATCGGCTACGAAGTACTCGGATCAACGACCCAGAAGACGCCCGCTGAGATCCACGACAAGATCAACAGCGGAACCGAGTTCTACGTGAAAGAGAACGGCTCGAAAACCTACCTCGAGGCAGCCGAACGAAACGGGACGAAGTACGTTCGCACAGAGGCCAACGACACGAGCAGGGACAACCTGCTCCAGCAGCCGAGTTGCTGAGCGGCCACCGACTATTCTTCCGGCACGAGCCACACGTCCAGTTCCTCGAGCGCGCCGTCGGCGACGATCAACTCGTCGAACTCGTAGTCGTTCAAGACCCCCAGCGCGGGCTTGCGCAACGTCACCAGATAGTGGGCGTCCGACAGTGCCACAGTCGTGCCGGTGACCGCACAGACAGCGCTCCCGTCGTGATTCGTTCCCCGCCGGGCGACTGTCGAGACCTCCCACTCGGCGTCGCGATCGGGTGGGGGGCGACCACGAAAGCGTGCGGTTCGGGACTGGGACATATCCGACAGTCGGGACTCGAGGGGCGTAGTTCCATCGGCGTGAAAGCCAACGGCCCGGGAAAAGCCGCCTGCCCTGTCTTCCGGCCGGACTGTCAACCGGCCATGATGGTCGTCACTGTCGGCGGGCATATCCCTTGGGGCCGATTGCAGGGCTCGAGGGGTGAGGCTCTCGCAACCATCGATTCCGTTGATTTCGGTGGGCTCGACCAGTCGAGACCCGCGTCTGTCTGGATAACACTTATCCGTAAATTACACAAATAATTGAAATAGGATTCGGGCGGCTCGCATACACGAGCACGCCGGAATCACAGGATACGAGTATGAGTGTTGACCACCGACCGACGGAATCGAGCGGTGTCGAACAGCCCCCGCGGGATGACCCGCTGGCACAACTCGCAGAGGACGAGGTCCTGAAATGCCGGGACCCGGCGACCGGGTGGGTGTGGTTCTACGACGTGCGAAACGGTATCGTCCGCAAGTACCACTGTTTCCACGGCTACGCGCCGGAACTCGTCTCGCGGACCGAGGCCGCCGAGACGATCGCGCGGGCCGGCGACGTGGCGAGGGTTGGGGAGCAACACCTTGCGATGCTCCGGGGGGCGGGCGAATGAGCGCCGAGACGGACCCCGACGGCAGCCTCTATGAGAAATACGAGGTCCGCAAGGACGGCGACCCCGTCGAATCGTGTTTCGTCCTCGAGCCCGAATCGGATTCGGCCGCCCGCGAGGCCCTGATTCGGTACGCCGAGGAAACCGACGACGAACAGTTGGCCGAAGACCTTCGCGAGTGGGTGACGGACCTCTGTACGCGAGGTGAGACCGATGAGTAGCGAGATCGACCGGCCGGAGCGCCGAACCAAACCTGCCCCGAACGGCGACACGATCTACGAGGCCGGCGACTGTCGATTCGTGTCCTCGTCGTCGGGGACCGTCCACGAACGCGCTGCGTGCGACCACGGCGAGTACGACTACGAATATCACCCGAAATGCGGCCAGCGGTTGCCCGCCGGGTCGCTGTGGTCCCATGTCGATGCCGAGAATCCTGCCGAGGCCGTGTTGAAGTACGACCTCGAGCCCTGTGGGAAGTGTCTCGAGAACAGCTACCGGCTGAGTAACTACAGGAGCGCGATCCACAGTTCGCTCGCGTACTCGTCGCCAGCGGACGTGCCCGACGACGTCCTTCGACGGGCAGGTCTCGAGCGGTACATCGACGGGGGTGACGATGAGTAGCAACGATACTGACCGCGCGCCGATTGTCTACCTCCCCGACGGAACCCCGGTCAGAGTTCGACTCATCGGAGCGACATGCGAAGGGGACGTGTCGGGCGAAGGGCACTATGGATACTACCTAGGAGATATAGACGGAGAAGACCCAACGGTCTACTTCGAGGGCGTTCCGTCGGTTGAATGTGTCCACTGCGGCGACGAGGTGGCACAGGCACTAATCGAAGATCATCACGTCAACGAGCACCCGATGAAACGGTGGAATCCGGCGTTCTATCCCGAGGTGTTCGAAGATGACGATCGTTCACTCGAGACGGAGGGCAGTAATGGGTAGTCCCGTCCTTGGCCCCGACGCGACGATGACCGCCCACTGCGAGGACTGTGACTGGGAGTACGAACGCTCACTTGAGGCCGGCGACGGCCTCTCGCCGACAGAGAACCGGGAGATCGCCGAACGCGTCGTGCGCTCGCACGCCTTTCGGTGTGACTCGACGGGCGAGGAGTGGGGCCAAACCGCGACAGTCGAGTTCGATATGACCGGAGGTGCCACCGATGCCCGGTGAGACCTGTCCGACCTGTGGCCTCGAGAAAATCGGTGACCGGTGTCTCACGCGCTGGTGTGACGATCGGCACGCATCCGTCGATCGCGTGTTCGGAGGTGACGACTAACGATGCTGGATATCGTTCCCAACGGGCCGTGTGAGTGCTACGAGTGTGTTGGTTCGGAGTATGTCTACACCGACGACGGCCATCGCTACGTCGCAAACAACGTCAAATATCATACGCTACTCGAGCCCTGCGGGGAGTGTAGCCGCCCGAAAACCGAGTATCGGGACCTCGGACGCAAGGGCTACTTCGTCTGTTGGTGGTGTCGAAAGCGGGCCGCCGAGACGGTCTCGGTCACGCCGGGAGGTGCTGTGTAGATGTCCACCCAACACACGACGACCCACCGCGATCGCGAACGGACTGGCGAGCCGATGGAACGGGTAAGCTTCCGAGCGAGTAAATCACGACTCGAAGCGCTTGACGCCCTCGTCGATGCCGGCGCGTTCCCGAATCGGAGCGCGGCGATCCGGGCGGCTATCGGGCAGCTCGTCACGAGCGAGAATACAGCGGAAACGCGGGGTGATGACGGTGAGTGATACCATCACGGTCCACGTCTGGCAAGGCGATCGTCGCGACAGCTACGACTACCTTCTCGAGCGCGACCCAGACATCTACGAGGTGCCCGTCGCCGAGACCGAGTTCGGGAAAGTATGGGAGGTCGCCGACGACGAGCGCGTGATGCTCTCGGAATCGATCGACCACCACGGAACCTATGCGTTCGATGTGCCCAACCCCGATCGGCCGGCCGATCTGTACGTCCACACGAACGACTCGTATCACGACCCCGAAGACTGGGACGATCCGATCGAGCGCGGGTTGAACTACTGGCGCGAGGATGCCTACGAGCCGTTTCAGACCGAGATTTGGGGCCGGATCATGCTGTGGGTCGATCGGCCCGCGGACGGTGATTTCGATGCCTGAATTCGAGGACTATTTTGTCGAATCCGAAGCCTCCCGCAAGGGCTATCTCTGGAAGTACTACGACAAGCACGGGCGGCCCCAACTGACGTACAACCCGAATACGGTCGCGTTTCTACACGACGTGTTCGGCCACGAGTATACGATTATCAGTGGTTTCGAGCGTGATTCGGCATGACCGACCGATCCAACACCAAGTACGGCGACCAACTCGAAGACCACGAGTGGGACGACTCCGACGGAGAGACCGAACCGGACGCCCTTGAGCGGACGTCGGTCGTCAGCCACACGATTGACGTGATTTATACGATCGATCCCGGCGAAACGGGCGGCTACGGTCGGGAAAAGTACTCGGCGACGATTCGGTACGACGACGAGACCGGCGATCCGTACATCCTATTCGTCGTCAAACACCGCTGGAAGGGGAACTACTGGCGGGACGTGACCGACCTGGATTGGCGGGACGCACCCGGCCCCGTTCGCGAGCAGATTGCGGCCGCCCTGCCGGTCGACGGCCCCGACGCGCTGGATTCGGGGTCACGGTTAATCGACGAGGGTGGCGAGAATCGGTGGGAGAAGTACCACAAGCCCCGCGTCGAAGCGACGAGTGGCGGGGAGATGTGGGGCGTGAGTTCACTGAAAGAGGCACTCGAGCGTGCCGAAGCCGCGGCCGAACAGTTCCCAGAGGGGAGCGACGCTCAAGCCCGTGCCGAGGACTTGGTCGACGAGATTCGGGATGCGATCGAAGAAATCCGGGTGGGCGACAGTGAGTGACCGATCGGGCCCACTCGACGATCTCGAGCGCCCGACGCTGGCCGAGAAGGTCGGACCCTATCGAGGTTACGGCGACACCGAGTTGGCGCTGTCCCTGCTTGCGTTCCACCAGAAGTTCGCCGTCGCGGTCGGTGCACTCGGCTCACCAGCCGATCGGCTGACGTTCGACGTGCGCTGCCGGCCCGCCGATACCGGCGCGAACTACCACTGTCCCGACTGTGACGAACCCGTACGCGGCGTCTCCCGGCCCGGTGACGGCGTGCTGTCCTGTCCGCTCTGTGGCGAGACGCCCAGTGCGCTTGTTCTTGGACGGGGTGTTGACTCGGAATGACCGACCCGAAACCAATCCGCCGCGTTGAAGACATCGCAGGCGGCGTCCGCGTCGTCACGCGCAACCTCTCGGACCTGTACGACTATCGATCGGCCAGCATCCTCGAGCGCGAGTATCCGGGCCTGTTCGTGACGTGTGTCCCCGCGAAGGGTGGTCCCGAGCGAGTCCGAATCGCCAGCGCCGCCCGCTACGGCGACGGTTCCGAGTGGCAGATCCACGGGGCGAACGGAATCTATGCTGAGGTGCCGCTCACCGAGCGCGAGCTGTCCGACGCCGAACGCGCCTACTGCGACGAGCACATGATGTACTCCGGTGTCGAGTCAGTCGTCGAGTTTTCGATGCCCCACCCGGAGGAGATTCGGGCGGCGATCGCCGACCACGACCTCGCACGAGTCCACTGTCTCGAGGCCGTGATCGAAAACCATGACCGCCGTCACGACGTGCTCACTGACTTTCAGGAGCAAATTGAAGACGTGCGCGTGCTGGCGAATCAGTTGCATCCGCGGGAAGGGATTATCACCGACGTCCCGCCAGAGTGCAACCCGGAAAACGACCACAACGACGGGAAGACCCGCGAGCATTTGTATGATATGGCCCGCTCGCGGAAGGATGCCCACAAACACGATTTCGAGTCTGTCGCCGGCTTCGAGTACTGGGCGTTCTGGTACGCGCGATCGCGAGTGCTTGACTGGTACGAACCCGATCTCGAGCCATGGGATATCCTCGGACTCGGCGTCGTCGGCCGTGACGAGTGGACCCACTGTCGGGAGTGTGGCGCGGTCGCACCGGCCGAGACGTTCCTGCATGTCGACCTCGAGCGACGGGACGGTCGGCGGCGGGTCTGTGATCGGTGTGCCGATCGGAAAGCCGGGTACGGCGGGTGCAAGACCTACACTCCGGAGAACGTCGCCGAAGCACGAGATGAACGGGCACAACGCGAGGGCGGCCAGCGAAACCTCAGCGGCGAGTACTGATTCTTTGTTTGGACAGTCAGCATATCGTTTATATCACTGCCGTCCAAACGAGTTTGTATGGCACAACCGGCCAAGATAGCAGTCACGAATCAGAAGGGCGGCGTCGGGAAGTCGACGGTCGCGATCAACGTCGCGGGGGCATTGAATCAGCGCGGTCGAGACGTGCTCTTTGTCGATATCGATCCACAGGGTAACGCCACCGAGGACCTGGGGATGCCCGAGGCCTACGACGATGAGTCGCCAAATCTGTTCGACTGTCTCACCAAGCCCGAGGAACGCGAGCGCGTCACCGAGATCGTGCGCGAGCATGACGAGATGGACGTGATTCCGTCGAACATCGACATGACTGCCGCCGAGCCCGAGTTGACGCTTTCCCGGCGCGGCGGGGAACAACTCGACTTGCTCCTCGAGTACGTCGCCGACGACTACGACTACGTGATCGTTGACTGTCCACCGAACCTCGGGAACCTCACCGACAACGCACTGTACGCGACCCAGAACATCCTCATTCCAGCGCTGGCCGAATCGACGAGTAAGCGCGCCTTCGAGCTGCTGTTCGATCACGTCCACCAACTCGAGTTAGATTATGAGATCGAGATCGACGAGGTCGGCGTCGTCACCAACCGGATCGATGTCCGCAAAAATCAGGCCCAACACATGGTGGAGTGGATCGCCGAAGCGTTCGACGACGTGCCAGTTTGGGAAGTGCGCGAGCGGGCCGACATTCAGTATGCGCTCGAGGCGGGCGTGTCGTTGCTCGAGTACAACGACGAGAACGACATGTGTGACGTGTTCCTGTCGATCGCCGCCGGGTTAGACGAGCGATTCGGATACGCCGATACGGAGGTGCGCGCATGAGCGACGATCGCGCCGCCCGGCTGAGTGAAAAGCGCAATCAGTCGCGCGAAAAGGCACAGTCCCAAGCGTCCAAACCGTCCGAGACGGACAAACCAGAACAGACAGACAAACCAAGCGAGACGGACGAACCGGACGAGAACGACGAGACAAACACCGAGCGCGTGAAAGACGAGCAGGTCGGGACGTACTTCTATCTCCCCGAAGACCAGCGTGATGAACTCCGGTACCGCTACAAGATGCTTAGTGCCGAGTACGAACGGGAGTTCGGCGAAGACCTCGAGAAGAATCGTCACTTCTACCCGCTGTTAGTCGAGTACGGTTTGGACGGTTTGGACAGTGCGGACGCACACGACGTACAAGAAATGCTTGAGGGATTGGACTATTGAGACGTATAAATCGTATTATTTCTGAGTAAGATCGTTTTGAATTCGGTAATAAGCAGATACAGGTCGCTATCACGGGCCAAAGGCGACCGTCGCCGTGACGGCTTCGGTCGGGGACAACATGATTGGCCCGACAGGCCGGCAGACACGACGGTCATGAGTTGCTTTCGACTGTCGTGAAATAGGTATTGTGGCGGCCTTCGGTACCATTCTAAACGGCTGGGAATCGGGTAGAAGTTGATAATCACTGGCCCGAACAAGACAGTGTCGTGTGACCCACGCGACACGCGCCTGACTACCTACCGACACCCTGCGATGATCCAGGCGGCGGGCACGACCCACCCACCTACCGCCCGCCGCCAGACCATCCGCGATTTGATTCTCAAACCACGCGTCACATGCACTCGCTGGCCTGATATTGATATATGAGGTCGGAATAGTCGTGTGTGTCGCGTCACACAGCACGCAGTCGATCGAGTCGGACAGCTCACGTCTCACGAATCGACACCTCGTCTGTCCCGTCGGTGTGGCGGTAGAACGTGAATCCGTAGTCGCCGTCGACCCACCGCCATTCGCTATCGGCGACGCTCGAGCCCGACCCCATACTCGTCTTCTTGACGAATCGCACGCCGTCGATCGTGAACGTCCACGGGAGCTTTTTGCCCGCCGCGAGTTTCTCCGCGAGATTCGGGACCGTGCTGCTCTCGACTTCGATCCGGCCCGTGCCCGCGTACTCGGCGGCGACTTCGCGTTGGGCGTCGGTCAGGCCGGGTTCCATGGCGCGGTCGTACTCGGCGCGGTCGATCTCCCCGTCGCCGTCGACCACGTCGAATAGCGTCTCGAGGGCGTTGCCGAGTGTCGCGCCGTCGATGCTTTCGGACATTACGCAGATGCCTCCGTTGCCTCGAGTCGGTCGTGGTCAACGTCGTAGATCCGAACGTCGACGTTCTCGAGTTCGGTTTTCTTCGCCCGTTCGTAGTCCTCGATATCTTGCTCCATATCGACGGAGCGGACGAACGGCGGCGTGTCGCTACTGGGGACGACGACCTCGTAGTCCCAATTGTACTGTGAACCGCCGACGTGCAGCGTCAGTGTCCCGGTCGGGTTTTCTTCGAGATCGAACGGCGTGCCGAGTATTTTGGTGAGTCCGCGGTCGTCGGCCGCATGAAGTTCGGCACCGCGCAGCCGGTCGATCTCAGCCATGATCGGCAGCCGCTCGCGGAGGTTGCCGTCGGGATCGTACTCGTCGGGCAACCACTCGGGGCTGTCGGAGTCCGTCATTCCGAATCGGCCTCGCTTGCAGGGTCCTTGACGATATTGTACTGTACAGCCCACCCGACCGTACCGTGACACGATGAACACGTTAGTGGGTCGCGGCCGAACTGGGCGTCTTCAGTATTACTGCGGAGAGTGCCACCGCAGGAACAGTCGCCACGCGCTCGGACGCCGACCGTAGCGGGCGCGTCATTAAGTTCGAATTCGAGCCGCTCATACGGCCATTCTTCATCCTCGGTTGCGGGTTCCCCGTCCTCCCCGACTGTCGGTCGGACCGTTGGCCCAATGACCAACCCGCAAGACGAACACCGCATCCGTCCGAATTCCTCGTGATTGGCAGCCTCGAGCGTCTCATCACCACACCGGTGACAGACGCCGCCGAAGGCCATCGTAACCGTCATTTCGCCCATTTCGAGGTCCCGTTCGACCGTTTTGAATTTGTCTTGAGTTTCGCTGTCCTGCATAGTTACACCTCCACGACCTTTTCGAGAGTTCGGAGACATTCGTGTCCGTTACACCGCGGCGCGCCGTGTTCGTCGGTCGTAAAGCCGCCCTCGGATTCGACTTCGCCACACGACGGGCAGTAGCCGACGTATCGACCCTCTTTCCCGCCGGTCACGGTCACGTCGACCGAAGTCTCGGACACGGTCGCGTCGAACTTGACCAGTCCGTCGTACTCGGCATCGATGACAGTCGCGAGCGTGTCGCGGTCGTCGATCGACGCGCCGACCTCGGCCGCAAGTTCGGCATGGAGTCGGTCGTGGCCCGTATCGGTGATTGAAACCCATTCGGGAGAGCGTTTGGTCTGGATCTCACCGCCCTCGGTCACGCGCATGACCGACGACAGTTCGACCGTCGTTCCGTCCGTCAGTCGCTCGGAATTAGCAGCCGACATTACACTCACAGTTACGGACTGGATAAACATATTTGTTGTGGTTAAAGGGATACAGTTATTCTAACGGTATTCTTTTATCACTGGATGCTGTAAACCACACCGTATATGTTGAGCCAAGACACTGCTCCGGGACGAATGACGAGGGCATTGTTGACCGACGGTGAGCGGGATGCGGTGCGTGGCGTAGATGAAATGAATTCGGGGACGGAATCGACGCACCTCTCACGGATTCGCTCTAAAGAAGATCGGCTGCGGGAAGACGCCCGGATACTCCGAGAGAACCGGCCAGAATTGTATGAAACGCTCCGCGAAGCGTTCGTGGAGGAAGAATACGACGAACGGGTAGATCGCCTCGAGCGCGAGTTTTCCGAACTGCGGGAAAGGCTTGAGGAAACCGATGAATAGAGGCACAGAGTACGAGAAGACACGGCAAGCGGTATTGGATCGCGACGACCATACGTGCCAGCGGTGTGGCTGTGGAGACGGTACAGACGTACATCATATAACGCCAAGGGACGAGTTTGAAGACGTATGTCCTCTCGGAACGCCTGCGGGCCGAACCCGTCGCACGCTCCGATCCGCCGACGCTGCGGGCCGCGAGTGGTCCGGCCGGCGAGTACGTGGTCGCCTCTGGCGTCGGGTCGGCGCGGGTCGACAGTGGTGGCGGGAGCGTGGATCTCACTGTCGTCGTCGGTGGGGATGCCACACCGCCCGAGATTCATGTGATGCCCGACGCCGTGCTGGCAAGTGCGGATTCGGACCTGTCTCTCGAGGTGGTCAGAGGCGCGTCGGAAACCGCGGTGCAGTCGAATATCGGTATCGCGGCCCATACCGAAACGGCTCTCTCTGGGGAGCAGGGACTTGTCTGGCGAAACGGCGAGGCCATGCCGACCGACGGCTCGAGTCGCTACGGCGAAGTCCTCGAGCGCGGTGGCGCGTCGTCGTCGGACAGCAAGAAGGTGATTCGGACGTATACGAACGCCGACGGACAGGTCACGGTCGGGATCTCAAATTCGCCCGGGCCGATTCAGCGGGCACGCCACTGGATCGACCACACGCTGCCGTCGCCCGAAGTGCCCTACTGGTTAGGCGGCGTTGTGGTGCCCGTCCTGGGGATCGGCCGGGTGGTACGCGGGTAGGAGAAAGAGCGCCGGTCCGCTATCAGAGGTTTTCTTTATGGAACTCGAGGTTTGAATCGTCCATGACGATCGGATACAATTCGCTCGCTAGATCCATCGCAGCCTTCGGCCGCATATGGGGGAGTGAAATGTAGTCTGAGTCAGAGACGCTCGGAGCGCCCATGTAACCGAAACCAGAGTCGCGAGATTTGTCTTCGTAGCTATCAATCACGCGGTTTGCTTCCTCGATCGCCGCCTCCGTTAGCCGCAGGTGGTCGTGTTCCGAGGCTGCGCTTTCGCCATACGGCATTTGGATCTCGATGTAAGACCACGTTCGGAGTCGAATCTGGCGAACCAATAGTGCCGGTTTCATTTGGTCGTTGAACTGTTCGTATGCGTCGAATCGTTCGTGTTGTGTCGTTACGAACGGGATTTCATGCTCGCGGCCCGATTCGGGAACCGGGTCGTTCCCATCCAGATTGAGAACGATGTTCTCGGCCTCGAGCGTATCCCTTGGTGGCGCGTTCTCGCGGTCGTCGTCCGTTCGCGAGGTCTTTTCGCCCCGCTGTCCGGGCCGAACGGTAAGCGGATCGACGCCCTCGGCCGGCGACTGATATTGGAACACGTCCACATCGTCGCTCAAGTGGCGGTCGCTGTCTTTGAGGTAGAATCCGCGCCGATTGAATACGTGTGGGGAGTGAGCTTTCGGCGCGTCGGCCTCGAGTACGGCGTAGCCACACCGCGTGTAGTCGTCCCGCTGCATTGGGATCGGTCGGGTCCGCGTTCCGGTTTGAAACCAGTGTTCACGGACGTATTCTACCTCAGTCGGGTCGATCTCCCAAACGATCTTCGTTTCGTGTTCAAGTGATTTCGTAGTCATGTGTTATCTCCACTCCGCGAGGTCGCACACGTCCGCCTCGTCGATCGTGATCCATTCGGTCAGTACGCCCGGGGCCATGTCAACCGGCGTGACGCCGAGTTCGTCCGGGCGGTCGTCGTGTTCGACGCGGACGGCCTCGAGCGTGGGTCGGGGCTGGGTGGCGTGCGGCGTCTCGAGATCCGAGCGGTCCACGTAGTCGAAGGGATCGGATTCGGTTTCGGTCATTCCAAGACCTCGCTGGGTTCCTCGTCGCGGAGCACGCCCATCGACGCGCCGCATTTGGTACACTCGCCGAAACTGTCGGTCACGTCCTCGATGAGCGATTCGACCGACTCGGCCTTGCCTTCCGTCTCGAGTTCGTACTGCTGGCAGCCGTTCGGACAGCCCGCAACGACAGTGACGCGCTTTCGGTCCGTTGCGTGACGGTGGTCACTCATTCCGAATCGTCCTCCGCGAGTTCGTCGACGGCCTCGAGCGCCGATTCGAGATTCGCCCGGACGTTTCCCCAGTTCTCGTTGCGCGACTCCGAGACGACTGTCCGAAGGTGATTCGAGAGTCGGTCGTCGTCGATCGTCCGCGGGTCGTACACCTCGTCGTGTGCCTGCCATGCATCCTGTAACTCGCGGAGCCACTTGCGCTGGTTCTCGGTCAGCCCGTGGCGTTCGATCTGTTCCGCGCCGTACGTATCCGGCGTCGCGTACAGGTACTCGTGGCGATTCTTCTCGAGTAGTTGGATCGCCAGGTAGTACACCGGACCGTCGTAAATCTCGTCGAAGCGGTCGGCGTGTTCGCTCGTAATCTCGCGGGGCATTGCCCGCCCGTGGCCGTCGCGACGAGCGGTGATCGCCTGTTCGACTTGGGCGATCGCCCGGTTCGTGTTCGCAAGAGTCTGGCAGAGATCCGAATGGGCCGATTGTAGCGATGCGACCGGGGCGGCGTTCGATTCGATTCCGGCAAGGTGGGTGTTCGCTTTCGACGCTCGCCAGAGCAGGTCAGCGGTACAGCGTTCGGCGTACTCGAGGTCGTCGGTGTCGGTTTCGGTGGTCATGCTTGCTCGTAGCTCATTGGGACCGCGTTCGTCTCCGGGTGGTCGGCGTTGATCGGTGCGTTCACGATTCGGACCGTCTTCGGCGGGTCGTCGGCGTATGCGCTGAAAACCGCGCGTTTCATCGCCGAGACGATATACGTCTCGCCCATCGTCGTGTACCGCTGTTCGTCGTCCTCGCAGCGAAACCACTGGTTGTAGACGTGGTCCTCGTCGTGAACGATGTAGTGGGCCGGACAGCCCGGCAAGACGTACTTGAGTGCGAGCGAGCGGTCCTCGCGAATCTCGTCTAACAGGGCGATCTCGCGGCCCCAGCGAAGGTTCCACTCGTCGGCTGCTATATGGTCGCGGGCACAGCGCGGACAGTAAACTGCGTCATCGCACTCGAGACCTTCGTAGCGCCGGCTCGAGGGCATGAGGACAGTCTGGCCGCAATCCTCGCAGTGGTGCATTCCCTCATGGAGTAGCGGTACGTCGGTTGGGGTGTCGGTGTGCGTACTCATTGGTAGAACCTCTCGGATTCCTCGCGGCGCTGTTCGTCGGTTTCGAGTTGTCGAATCGCTCGCTCAACGTCCGCGTCGTCGGCTTCGATCATGCCCGAACCCTCCGCTCCTCGCGGTCGTCAGCATCGGTTGTAAGATCCAACTCGTCGGGGTCCATCGCCGCGAGTTTGTCTTGGGCCGACTCCTGGTGCAGTCCAAAGCGGTGCAGTCGCTCGGCGACCGTCTCCGAACTGACCTGCCCGTCGCAGGCCGTCTCCGCGATTTCGGTGGTCGAGTAGCCCCGCTCGTCGTAGAGTTCAGCGAGCGTTCGGTAGTCGTCATGCGGTTGCAGGTGGCCCGCCCGTCGCAATCGATCGGCCACCTCCGAGCGCTCGAGGCCGAGGTCGGTCGCGATCTCGAGTGGGAAGTAGCCCCGCTCGTAGAACGTCGCGAGTTCGTCGTCGGTCCACCCATCGTCGCCGGTGAGTTTCACGAGTCGCGTGTCGACATCGTCGTCGGCGTCGAGTTTGTCGGGTCGGCAGCCCTCGGTGTCGGTGTCTTGTGCTGGGAACGCAGCGGTGTGATCGTAAGCCGAAAGCGTCAGTTGGTCGTCGGTACTGTCGGTCGGGGTTGGGTTGCGTGTCGCCATGGGTCGAGTCGTGTACTGGGTGGTCATCGGTCCGATTCTGCCGGAGTAGGGCCGTCGGCGCGGGCGCGGTCCCACGACGGCGCGTCTGCAACCGTCGTGTAGGCCGTTTTTGGGCTGTACTCCCCGCCGAGGCGGATCGACTCACAGACGAGGTCGATCTCTTGCAGGTCGTTCAGACACCGATAGGCCGTCGCGTTCGAACAGCCGAGTGCGTCCTTGAGTTCCGTGGCGGTCACCGGGCCGTCGGCACGCTCGAGGGCGATGTATGCACGGGCGCGATTTGGTTTCACGAACGCCAGCGCGTCGGGGAGGTCGCCGCGGCCGGGGAACTCGTCGGGCGAGACATCAATCATCGCTCTCGATCACCTCCGAGTACTCCGGGACCTCAGCGTCGGGATCGGCCGTGATCCCGCCGCCGAACGTCGATAGGCTCGGCGTCTCGTCGACCAGGAGATGCCGGCACAGCGCCCGTGCGAGATTGACCGGGACTGCGTTGCCGATCTGCTCAGTGACGTCCGTTTTCGTCTCACCCGCGAGGTCGTAGCCTTCGGGGAACCCCTGCGCTTGCTTGAGTTCGTCGGGCTCGAGCATCCGGTAGCGCACGTCGAGTCCGAACGGGAACACCTCCGGCACGCAGAGTCCGAAGCGGAGTTTCTTCGTGACCGTCGGGAGTGGCGCGTCGATATCGGTCACGTCCGAGTTCTTGTAGTACTTCGTCAGGAACGGCGTCGCAAGGCAGGCGGGTGCCGATTTCTGTGCTGTTACCGTCGGCAGAGGTCTCCCGATCGTTCGTGTTCGCGGGCGCTGTGAGTTTGACGCGCTGTACATCGGACAGAGGTACGGCGTCACAAGGTGGCCGTCGTGGTTCGACGCCGTGACCGTGTGCAGCGGCCGCGCGTCGGGTTCGTACAACGCGTTCGAATGCAGGTCCCCACGCGAGCCGTTTCGCGGTTGGATCAGTGGCGTCGGCTCGGCGGCGGCCACCGAAATCGCACCTTTCGTCGCGACGGTCGGGAGCGGCGTGTCGGTCGACGGCGGAACGCCGCCGGACTGTTGGCGAAGGCAGAACGTCTCCGGCGTCGTGAGCGTCGTCCGGCCGTTCGGGATTCGGACCAGGAACGGCGTGTCCACGGCGTCGGCGACGGTGGCCGCGTACTCGACGGGGACGATCGTCTCACGGAGGTCGCGGAGTTCGTCCTTGCCGATCTCGGCGAGGGCGTCGGCCAGCGGCTCGAGTCGGTCACCACAGTGCCGCCGGATGCCCTCAGCGATCCGGGCCATCGTGTTCTTCGCGAGTGGTTGCACGCGCGGGTTCTCGAGGTCTCGCGTCCACAGCGAGTCGCCGAGATCCGACCAGTCGATGATGTCGGCCGCCGTTCGGCGATCGGGCTTGTCGGGATCGGCATCGTCGTGAGTCGGATCAGGCGCGGTCGGGCGGTGATCCTGCGACGCGACGATGAACAGGCGCTTTCGGGACTGGGCCTCGCCGTAGTCGGCAGCGTTCAGGACTGTTCCGTAGTCGTCGTCTTCGTCGTCGAACAGGACCGAGTAGCCGAGTGCCTCGAGCATCCCGATCCAGCGCTGGAAGATCGAGCCGTCGTTGGTCGACTGCCCGTCCTCGATCGGCCCCCAGTCGCGAAACTCGGGGACGTTCTCGAGCATGATGTGGTCGGGCTGGAGGTGTTCAACCCAGTGAAGCACGTGCCAGCCGCTCGCGCGTTTCTGTTCGTTGACGGGCTTGCCGCCGCGTGCTTTGCTGTGGTGAGTACAGGAGGGGCCGCCGACCAGGAGGTCGACCTCGCCCGGTGCGACGACGTCCGGCGGGTGCAGTTCTTCGATCTTCGCGTGGTAGTGCTCGGCCCACGGATGGTTCTGTTCGTGCGTGGCAATCGCCGGTTCCCAGTGGTTGACCGCATGGAGTTCGACGTGTTGCTCGAGCCACCAGTGAACGCGGGTGTGACTCATCGTGATCTCGGTGGGTGTGAGTCCGGTTTCGCGGGCGATCGTCTCCGCGTGCGTGTCGATGATCGCCTTGACGAGTCCCGTCGAGAGTCCGCCAGCGCCCGCGAACAGGTCGACCGCGACGAACGTGTCGGTCATCGCAGTCCACCCCCTGCTTGGGCGGCGTCACGCGCCAGTCGTCGGTTGTCGGTACAGTCGGGGCAGGCGTGAGCGATGTCGTCGTTGTCCCCGAACACACGGGCGAAGCGGGGCGTGACCTGTGCGCCGCAGTTCTGGCAGGTCGGTGCGCTCGCGGACTCGGTGCCGGTCGGCGTCCACTGAGGACGCTCCGAGCGGGTTCGATCATCCTCCGTAGGTGTCTCGAGGTCCGCGTCCTCGGCTTCGGCGAGTTGGGCGGCGACGCGACTCGCGTGGCTGTCGTCAGACGACATTAGGCGAGCACCCCCGTAATCGCCACCCAGTTCCAGGCTCCGGCGGCGAGCCACGGCAGTGCCAGCCCGAGCGGGATGAGCGGTCGGTAGGGGTGTGCGAGCAGCGGGCGGCAGGCCACCCCGACGCCGATCGCGCCGGCTTTCAGCGCGAGTGCTCCGGCGACGCCGTACTCGAGGGCGTCGCGTGCGACAGGGTTGCTCTCGATGAGGCCAGCCTGCAAGCCGATCTGGGTCGTGATGAGGTCCACCGCGATCGCCGCTGCGACGAGGAGCCAACAGGCGGACTCGGGCGTGAGTCGCGGGATCGGAATCTCAATGGTGACGGTTCGGGTCGACATCTACGCGTCACCCCCATTGTTTCGCCCCGATTCGTCGTGATCCTCGCGTTCAGTATCCGTCTCTTGTGATCGGTCAACGAATCTCCGAACACGACACGAGTCATCTTCGCAAGTCCACACACGACCGTGTGTTGGGTCCAGCAGTTGAGACTGTGACTCAGGAACTTCCCACCCACACGATGGACATGAACGCTCAGTACCGCTCGAGGACTGATCGACGCCGCCATCGGTAGCGACGCGGCGTCCGTCAGACGACAGCCCGACATCTTCGGGGTCGTGCTCGGCGGCCAGATGGCTCGAGAACCGTCCGTAATCCTCACCCTGGACTGCATCGCAGTGAGGAATCGGACAGGAAACCATCCGGAGCCACTCTCCCTCGTGCGTCTCACTGTCTACGGTGACGAGATAGCGGTCAGTATCGTCCGAGGATCGAACGTCGCGACCGCCGTCGGTCACGAGCCGTTTTTCCTCAGCGGTCGCCGGTCGGTAGCCGAGTCGTTGCTGGCCGTCGTCCTCGAATCCCCAATCACGCTCGAGGTCGCCCTCGTCGGCGAGATCGCGGAGACGGCCCTTCGCGGTCTCGGGGACGATCGGGAGGTCGGCGGCGACCACTTCGGCTGTGACGCCGCCGGCCGCGAGCGTGTCGCCGTTTGCGTAGCACTCCCTGACGCGCTCGCGGAGTTCGGCGTCGGAGACTTTCTGCGTGTTGTAGTGATTCGGGTGGCGATCCATCTTACTCGCCACCCCCGTTCGTTGCCGCGTTCGCAGGTGGTCGCACGTCGGTTGCTGTAAGTGGCGACGGATCGGGGCTTCCCTCGAGTCGCGCGAGAACACGGTCGAACGTGAGTTGCTCGACCGTCTCGTCGGTCTCGGTCCGAAGGAGGTACGGCGCGTCGGCCTGCGTGGTCGCCGGGAAGATGTATTCCGTTGGCTCGACGCGCTCGAGGACCAGGACCTCGCCAGCGTCGAGTCCTTTCACGTCGGGGTGGAGAGTGTCGGCGTCGTCCGCGTCGTCTCGTTTCACCGGGACGCGAACGGGCGTGTGTGGGATGTTGAAAACCGGGTGTGGCTCATCGTGGTCGTCTTCGTGAGTCACGATTTCCTCGCGCGTGGCCGATTCCGTGACGGTCTTGCCGCCATCCGTTGCCGGGACGGGGTCGGCCGTGGCGTCGGGTGTCTGCCCGTCGGTCAGCTCGCGCTCGCGAGCGTCGATGTACTTGTGGACCTTCGTCTTGTCGTAGCGGCCGTCGATGTGGCGCTTCTCTGCCTGCCGGTAGGCTTCGAGCCGATCGAGGTCGTCGATCCCGTCGATCATGCCCTGCCAGACGAAATCGTCGTTGTGGGTCGCGAGGAATCGGACCGGGTTCTCGGGCGCGGAAGCGAGAATGTCGTCGTCGCACTCGTAGCGGTCGCTCGAGGCGTTGTAGGCGTTGACCGTCATTGGCGGACCGCCTCCTCGAGCGTGAGTAGCTGGTCGTACGCGCGATCGTAGGCTGGAGCGGCTGCGAGTGTGATGCCGTCGGACGCGTGCCGGTCGCGTGGCTGATGCGTGGTCTGTGAACGATTCTCCGACTGCGTTTCGGTCCGACTAGATTTAAGTCGGTCTCTCTGTAACGTGCTCATGCTTCGTGGGATTGGTCTGTGATTAGTCGTCGCACGAAGCACCGCGGTTGCAGTGTGTGGCAGCACACTGCTTTTGCGACGATTCCTCGCTGAAACTCGCCGCGTAGCGCGATCCTTCGTTAGCTATTACATTCAGTTGGAGTGACTTAATCCTTGCCATACTCCGACCGCGTGGAGTGGCTTTTTGGTGGTTGCGTGCGTGGGTACGCGTAATGAGTGATCGGACTCGCGACGACGAGACCAAGCAGTTCAACCAGGAATACACCGACGACGACTTTCTCAAGGCGATCCGAGAGTGTCCGGTTGCATCAACTGGGGAGATCGCCGACGCGGTCGGATGCTATCGAAAGACCGTGCTTGCGCGGTTGGGCAAGCTCGAGGAGCAAGGCGAAGTCGGCCACAAGAAGGTCAGCGGGAAAGCGAAGGTGTGGTACATCGACGACGGGTAACGAACCTCTCTGATTCTCGATACAGGTGCGCAACTATCGGGGTAAATTTTTTTCTTGGGTAAATCCGCTCCGAGAGTGTGGGGAGGGGTGAGAGAACGACAAGAGTGCGGCAAAGGGAAGGATAGAGCGGACAGCCCTCGAGACGGCCGGCGAGAGTAGATTCCGCAGTGGGATCGCCCAAGACAGACTCGCCACGAACCCCTCCGAAACTAAAGATATGGTATCTACTACCATATTGAGTTTCTACCGAAACTCTTTTAACCTGTAGTATCCTACTAGACCGCAGTAGATCCTTTGAGGCAAGGTGAAGTGGAACGTAGCCGCAGCCGGCTTCTTCCGCCACTCTCCTTGCTGTTTTCCGTATCTCCGGTATTCGCGCGCCACAAACTCTCTCTGGTCGGTTACGGTAGTCTCTATCCCCGCCCACACTCTCGGAGACGATCGGTCCAAGAAAAAAATTTTAGTTGCTCTTGCGTCACTCTCGATTCGTATCAACCTGAAACCGCCACCCGGGGCGGCTTTTCTCATAACTCGGAAAAGAAAACTCGTGACAATCTTTGCCGGATCGCATTCTGAGCGGGACAAAGTTTTGCCCATCTCTCTGGATTGTGATACACTCGCCGAGTACTCGACACCCAGTTACTCGCCGCAGTCCCGATCGTCGGCCGTTCACGGTTCGGACAGCTCGTCGCCGTGACGATCGTGGTCACTTCGACGGCACACCCACCGCTCGGGGGACAGTCACGACCCAAAAAATTCCTCGAAAGGTGCGCAACTATCGGAGAATCTTTTCGCAGGATAGACCGACGGCTATCGGCGGGCGACCACGCATCCCCATCTGTCAGTTAGACGACCGCGTCGCGGATCGCCGCGAACTGTTGGGCTCTGGGTTTCTCGCCGCCGTCGAATCGGCTCACCGCCTCGGCCGGTCCGTCGATCTCCGACTCGAGGAGGGCACCGTCTGTCTCACCGACAGTGTGGACGGCCGCGTAGCGGGCCAGTGGTTCCACGTCGGCGTACTGGTCGCGCCACGATTCACACTCGGCCTTGAGCCATTTGACCGGATCTTGGTAACTGTCTTCGGGGTAGTCGATGTCGCTGTCTATGAGCGCCTGGATGAACGCCGGGTCCTTGTACACGCGCTTGAGGTCCAAGAGGTCGTGTCTGAAATCCGCAAGCGCCTCGAGCCATAGTTCGATCTCTTTGCCCTGGATCTGCCCTTTTCGAAGGTCCTTTTCGTCGGCCCACTCGTCGATCGCTAAGACGTGCTGGCTCTCTTGGAGGGACTCGAGGGTGTTCGTAACGAAACTCGGCAGGCCACGTTCGGCGGCCTCCGGCGACGCGAAATGCAGGTCTGTCCGGGTGCCGGGGTGGGCTTCTAAGTGGTCGACAATCAGCGGTTTGTACCGGCTGATTTTCCATTGGAGCGCCTCGTCGTATTCGTCGTCGGGCCGATCGATCTGGTGGCCGAGGTAGTCCTCGATCCGATCCTCGATAAGCCGGTCGACAATCACGTCCTCCTCGCTGCGTAACACGGCAGCAAGGATCTTCGCCGACATTTCGCGACTGCTTTTCAGCACGTCCGTCCCGACGCGGTCGGGATGGATCGTAAACTCGTCGCTCCAATGGGACTTGACGGCCTCTCGAAGCTCGTCCCACGACAGTTGCGGGCCAGCCTTCGCGAGCCCGTGTGGGGTCTCGGTCGCGGAGTGACTTGAGGGCGAGACCGAGACCGACATACCTCCATCCGCGGCGGGGACCTTCGGTGCCTCGTCGGCGTCCATCTTGAGTTCGTCGTCGACCTCGTCGGGGCCGATCTCCCCGCGCACGAGTGCGTCCACATCAACGTCGTGGCGCTCGAGGGCTTCGGGATGGATCTCGCCGAAAATGTCGTTGTAGGCGTTCGTGAAAAGCATCCGACCGGCCGCTGCTTGCGAACAGTCGTATATCTCCGCGAGCGCCTCGATCTGTTTCTTCTCGATGTCCGTAACGTGGATACTGAGTTTGGTGTCTCGTTGGCTCATGCGCGACCACCTCTGTTGGTCGCACGACTAGTCCTGAAAGGCGCGAAGGGCGTCCTCTGGTAACGGCACTGACGAGTCTCGCCAGTAGCCGAGGGGAAAGCTATAAGGCCGAATCCCGCCAAGAAACAGGTGTACTTGTAAGGTCCTGTTCCTTGGGGGGATCGGCCCCCTTCGACCTCACGGTTGATTAGCCGTGCATATCGGCTCTGTTGTCGCCGACTCGCCTTAAAACTAGGCGGACTATCCGGCGTCGGTGTGGGATTGGTCTGTGATTGCATTGGAATCTCGTGTGTGGTTGCGGGTAGTGCGCCGACGGCGGCTAGCCTGTGGCAGCAGGCCTCGCCGTCGGGAACCGATCCGTCCGCTCGCCACGCGACCGTCACCCCATCGAGACCGATCGCCCCGGCCAAGACGCCCTCGAGCCACTGGGGCACGCTGTCGGGTCGCTGGCCGTCGACAAGCGTTGCTCGCCGACGCGCCAGCTCACTTCGATGACGTGCCGGACGCCGTCGCGCACGCAGTGATAGACCTGCGGCGCGACCTGCGTGACGACGATCTCGTCGCCGTCGCGCTCGAGGGTTCGTGCGTGGGTTTGTGTCGTTGCCATGGTCGGATCATCCGCGTCGTCGGGAGTACGCCTTTGGTCGCGCGCACTCGAATACCGAACGCGGTCGAAGGTCAACAGACGGGCGAGTGTGCCTAAGACACGCTCGTCCGAGGATTTTCCCGCACGAGTTAGTCGCCCATTGAGTCGCATCTGTTGACACTCCATTCCATTATGCCGCCCGTACTTAGTCTTTGTCACCCGAACGCACTTCGCCTGTAGTGCGAACACATTTCTATCCAGAGGAACCATGGGGTGTTATGAGCAACCGCCCAAATTCCGAGGACATGTACCGGGAGGTGGACTGGATGAAGCCATCCGACTACCCACTCCTACAGGAGTTGGCCAAATACGACGGATGGCATACACCCAAGAGCCTCTCGCTAAACCTCCCGAACACCCGGAATTGGCTTGGGCAGCGGTGCCGGAAACTCGAAGAACACGATCTCGTCGAACGCCACGACGACGAACCGGGCTACCGAATAACCGACCGCGGGCGAGCGTTTCTGGCTGGTGAACTCGAGCCGGCCGATCTCCAAGAGCCCGACGCGGACGCCGAAACCGACGCCTAACGACGCCCCAAATCTGTCCTCCCGCAGCCGGACAACCCTGCGACGGGTTGCGATAGTGCCCTCCAATCATAGCGACTCCCCCGAGCCGCCACCCCCTGTTGTGCAACCGCACCACACCTTTCCTAGCAGCTACATCTCACGAGGGCCATATAAAACCTCAGTATTACTTAGGGGCTCCCTACAACTCAAATTAACAGATTGATATAGGTCGGTCGCAACGACCCCAGTAGTGTGGCCCCGGCTGTCTCGCCCGAAGACCTTCGCCCCGCGGACCTGTTGATCCTCTATTATTGCTATGCCAACGGCCAAGGCCCGACGCCCCATATCGCCGATTCGATCGCCCGCAACGCCGATTACACGTCGACTCGCATCACCACACTCATCGAGGAGTGGAACCTCCTCAAGCGCGTCGGGTCCGAGACCGGCCCGGTGACGCTCACCCAAGACGGCCTCGAATTGATCGAACCGGTCGCCGACTGCTATCTCCTGCCGGACCAACGCGAGCGCATCCAGTCGGCGACCGAGTATTCAGTCTCCTGGGAGTGAGCGACGCGGACACTCGAGACACCGCCCCGCGGTCGGGCCGCCCTCGTGGGCCCGATCCAGCCAACACTCTAACTCGCTCGCGGAGCGAAACCCATCGATGGAGATCGTATCGACATACTGGCCGTCGGCGCGCTCGACGCGCCAGCGGTCGCTGCCGGGCCACTCGAGTCGCCGCAGCCGCAAGCTTCGATACCGTACCCGCGCCCCCGTTTGACAGGCCCCACTGACTAGCTCCTGTACCGTTTCCGTGACGCGGTTCTCGTCGCACATCGGCTTGAGATAAC
Source organism: Natrinema pallidum DSM 3751 (assembly GCF_000337615.1). Taxonomy (GTDB): domain Archaea; phylum Halobacteriota; class Halobacteria; order Halobacteriales; family Natrialbaceae; genus Natrinema; species Natrinema pallidum. The sequence goes on along the minus strand of NZ_AOII01000099.1, from coordinate 18,258 downwards.
ACAGGACGCCCTCAAAAATGGCCCGTGTGGGTTCGCTGGCCGGAAATATCGATTAATATTTTCCATCCTGAACGAAAGGTAGTCGGCGCTGGCGGCCCTGTTGCTGGGTATGACGAGCTTCGAGGACGCCCCGGCGGACGACCGCGTCTCACGCGAGCGCCAGATTACGTTCACTCGCGACCCGCGCCAGATGGACTGGGTGGCCGCCCAGTTTCCCGCGCCCGAAACCGAGCAAGACATCATCAAGGCCGGCCTGTGGGAAATCGCCACACAACGCGAGCGCGGGTTGACACCCGAAGGCTTGCTCGAGACATTCGAGCAGTTCGTCGCCGCGAGTTCGGGCGCGTTTCGCGGGCGCGTCGAAGGAGAGGGCGACGTGTGTTTCGTCTGTGGGGAAACCGGTGCGGCGCTCGAATTTCGCGAGACCGACGACGGCGGGGAGCTGTCGATCGACGTGCGGGTGGAGATTCCCGACGGGGAGTAGTCAGACTGCCGGGATGCCAACCGTCGAAATCAGTGTGTTCCACGTACTGGTAAACGCACCGAGCAACGCCAGCCCGATCGGGACGCCAAGCGCATACGGCCGCGGGACGACCCGATAGAAGCCATAGAACAGCCCCAGCGCGGCCGCCTTCCACGGGACCAGCACCCACAGCCCGAACTGGTCGATCGCCACCGCGCCGATGGGATGGGTTTCGACCGCGCCGGCTTCGACGATGAAATAGATGGTCGTGACGAGATCGCCGACGCCAAAGAGGGCGATCGCGAACAGCCAGCAGGCGGGCTCGAGCGAAGGTCGGCGGATAGCCGTAAGTCGGCGGCCTGCGTTAGCATAACTCATTACGCGAGATAAGACGAGAAACGGCAAAAAGTCTATTCCTGACAGCTGCTCACAGCGTTATGTCGTTCTTGTTGGAGATGACCGTCGAGGTTTCTCCATCTTCACTCACAGCCGTGACGATAAGCTGAACATCATTATCGACTGTAGCGTCTGAGACAATCGCGTCCTCGCTGATTGTTTTTGAGCCACCCACGTCACTGAGCGTCTTGGTTGTGGAACTATCTCCCTTTGCTTCAACTTCAATTGATCCAGCACTACCTTCACTCACCCACGTCACGGTGATGGTGCCACCCGTACCACTGTTCGAGCTTGTTGAACTCACATCGACACCTGCTTGCACGTTGGACTCAACACTACTACCGAGATCCATCACGAAAGCGGCAATAACTGCCGCCAAGATGACAGTTATTGCAACCATCAGTATGACCCCGATAACTGGGGATACGGCGCGCTGGTCCTCCGATCCGATCAACTTGTTGCGGATTGCTTTTCCGTCCATGTTTCGATCACGCACCGGCCCTGAACGGTGAGAAAGCTTATTGCTGGCCTCTCCAAAGCGAGGCATGCAGGTAGGGGAGTCAGAACACACCCGTCGTCCCCGCTTTCTCGCCGCCGTCGTCCGATGCTTATCACCGACAGGTAACTGGGGACATATATAGGTACCTGATAGTCTGGATTCGTGGGGTTTCAGTTCTGATAATCAGCGGGTGCTATCCGGGTTCCAACACCCTCTTGAAGCACTGCCGGCGGGCGATTTTGCCGACACTGTGTTGAATCGATATGAATTTGAAACCACAGGGAAACCGTTGTGCCATGCCCGACGCCGACCTCGTGACCGAGCGCGACCTCGCGCGCACCTACGATCCACCCAGCTACGCCGACGCCTACGACGCGGTGCAGGACTACCGGCGCGTGCTGGCCTATCACTCGCGGCACCCGGACAAGGGCTCGAGTGCGATCGCGTCGGCCCTGGAGTTACCCCGCGGCAGAGTCCGCCCATGGCTCGACGGCGCGGCACCCGACGCCGTGAACGCGATCGACACAGCACGCTCGTATGGGTGGCTCGGAGCCGAGTACGACGACCCGGAGTTCCGCGCGTTGAACACACTCGTCGCGAACGTGTTCTCGGGCGGCTCGATCACCGAACAGCACTACCAGCCGAGTTTCGCCCTCGCGGAGGACAGCCACGTCACCGACGCCCTCGAGCGCGCGGGCGTCGAGTACCAGCTCGTCACGGATCGTGACGGACGGGCCGACGAGGCCCGACCGACCGACGACGGCACCGTACTGGGGCGCGTGCTGGCCGTGCTGGGGGCACCGGCCGGCCCGAAGGCCGGCCAACGACTCGCGCTGCCGACCTATCTCGAGCGCGCGCCCGACGCGGTCCGCACGCAGTTCGTCGGTGCCTATCTGGCGAACCGCGCGGTCGCCCACCAGGGCAAGGCCACGCTCACGGTGCGGGAAGATCGCAACCGGACGTATCTCGAGTCACTCGCGGCGTTGTGCGACGACGTAGCCGGCGGTGGGGTTGCGCTGCGGGAGCGCGACATCGTGATTTCGGCCGATGCGGCGCGTGCGCTGGGGTTCGGGCGTGTCGAGACGGCGTGACCGAGGGGCCACGGGCCGCTATCGATTTGTTCTGCGACTAGCTCTCGGCTGTCAGCCGCCGGTACTCGAGGGGCCGGTATCCGCACTGCGAAACTATATACGAAATCTGGTAGTTCTCTCGAGAAACCGCCACCCGTACCCACTATTCGATATAGTAAGAAAACAGAGCGTTCCGGTACACTTATGGGGATCGCTGCCTAGAGCTACACCTAGGACTCGGGGGTTATCGTCGGGAAGAATCCCGGCCCGCTGTTCCTAGCAGCGGACCTCGAGTCCACCCGGAGATTGAGTGAACATGCAAAGCAAATCGCCAGCCCGTAAAAAGGCTACCGACGACAATCGAACCGACGACAACCCACTCCGACACGACCGATCGTTCCACGCCGTCCCGGCCGATTGGCTGCGACTCGGCCGGGACGAACACGATCTCGAGGACCGCGACCGCTTCTACGCCGCGAAAGTCTGTTACGAATACGTCCTCGAGCGCGATCCCCGCGCCGTCGGCGGCCACCGCGAACGCCACCGCCTGCACGTCGCCTACCGCAAGCCGGGGACGACCGAGGCCGTCGAACGCACCTACGACGCGGCCGTGGTCGAAACCGATGCCGGCGCGCTCGAGACGACGACCTCCGACGTTGAGGGGGACATCGGAGTACACAACTGGGGCCGCGTCGAGTACGACGCACTCTCCCCCGAACCCAACGTCGCCGTGATTCCGGCGGCCGTCTACGACGGGGAACCGCTAAATTTCCGCGCGTCGATCGCCGTCCGGCCGAGTGAGCCACGAATCGGTGGGGACCGATAGGAGGGCTCACAGATGCACCAAATTGAACCCCCACAGCGACGCGACCACAATCTCGAGAAGTGGCCGCCCGAACGCATCGAACGGGAACGCCTCGAAATCGAGCGCGCGAAAGCGACGTGCGTTCCGGAGGTCAACCGATGACCCTCTCACTCGAGGCGGCCTTGCTGTCGGGGCTCCCGATCGGCGTCGGCCAAATCGCCCACTGCGATTGCTGCGGGGCGTGCCTGCGACCGAATCATCGCGTCGAAGTCCTGGTGACGATCGCCGGCACCGAGATAGACCCAGCGACCACGCGCTGTCTGTCGTGTGCTCGTGGTTCGATCCACTCCGAGACTAAACGCTCGTGTCTGTTAGCACGGGGTCGCGTTGCCGGCACCGTCGACGCCGCGGGCCACTCGCAGTTGATTCTCTCGAGTGCGAGCGTGATCGATCGAACGGAATAGCCGCCCGAACACACGTTTTATCCGACCGAAAACTCAGCGAATAGCTTCGAAGACACCCGCCAGAACGATCGGCCCGACGGCCAGCCCAAGCCCGGCTTGAATAGTCGTCCACCCGGTCATGGATACGACGACCGCGACGGCCAGCGCCCCGAACGCAAAGCCGATCGACGCCTCGATTACCTCGTCGATCATCCTCGATCGCCCGCTGCCACGCGACCGAACGCGGTTCGCGGTCGACCGAATAGCTCACACGACCACCCCGACCGTCTCGACGGCCAGCGGAAGCACCCCCTCCCGAGTATCTCGACGGCCTGCTCGAGGACGGCGGTGAGAACGCCGACGCCGATCTCACGGAGGGTATCGATCACGGCCTCCCCTCCCCGTCGGTGGCCTGCTCGGGAAGCGCACCAGCGATATCCGTTTCCGTCTCCGCCTCCGTTTCATTGACGGCCTCGCCGTACTGTTCAACGGCCCGCGCGACGGTCGCCGCGGTCACGTCGAACGACTCGCCGATCTCTCGATAGGTCATGTCGGTTTGGTCGGCCAGCGCGGCGATTCGCTGATCTCGCAACGCTCGGATTTCGGTCGCGATCCGGTCCTCATCGGAGCGGCCGACGACGTCCTCTGCGTTAGGGTCTGCGGCCGGGTGCGTGTCACCCTCGCCTGCGAATGGGCTTCCGATGGTTTCCGATCCGGCCTCGGTCGCTTCCCCACCGAACGGATCTCCGACCGCTCCCCGGTCGTCACCCTCGCCGGCGTCATTGGTCTCGCCGACGGTCCTGCCGAGCACGCGATCGATGACCGCATCGACACGGTCTTGGACTCGCTCGGCGAGCGGTCGGTCGTCGATGTCTTTGGCCGTCTCATGTTGTAACACGATCGCCTCGTCGAACGTCTCGAGAATCTCGGCTTCGAGCTCGTCACCGTCGACGCCGTCGTAGGCGTCGGCCAACACGTCGGCCTCGGCCTGGAACTGCTCGGCGAGATTTACGAGGTCGTCGCCGTCGGTCTTGACGCTGCGGGCACTCGATAGCAGCCGCTCGCGCATCCGTTCGATGAACGCCTCGTCGACGGGCTGGCCGAGTAGGTCGTCGTCGCTCGCGTCGACATCGACACTCATGTCGATCGCCCCCGATCAACGACGGTCGCAACCTCTCCCGACTCGGTGTCCGCCGGCCGCGTCTCGGAGCGCTCGCACACGGTGAGGATATCCCGGAGATGCACCTCCCGCTCGAGTACATCGCCACGGGCCGTGGTTTCCGAGACGACCGCGTCCCGCACCTCGAGCGTGACCCACTCACCTTCGGTAAGCGTTCCGTGGGCTGCGGCCACGCCCTCAGCCGTCGCAACGTCGTCTCGGCCGATGCCGGGAACCAACGTGAGGGCCGACCGCGGGATTCCAACGACCGCCTGAATAATCGATCCGAAAATCGGGATGTCGTATATCCGCCGCGCCCACGCGGGATCGGGGTCGGTTGCGACGACGATCAGGTCCTCATCGTCCGCGACTCCATCGCGGATTTCAGCAGGAATCGCAAACCGACCACGTTCGTCGGGCTCGATAACTTGGGTCACGAGTCCCTCGAGCCGGTCGGTCACTGTTCAGACACCTCGTTAGTGCGCTCGATTTTGAGATGGCAACTATGACACAGCGTCACGAGGTTGTCCAACTGGTTTGCTATCGCTGCGGAATCGAAGGTCCGGAACGGCTGAACGTGGTGCACGTTCAGATCGAGGTCGAACTTCTCGTAGTGGTCGTCGCGACCGATACCACAGTTCTGACACTCGAAGTCGTCACGTCGGAGTGTCTTCGCTCGCTGCTGGGGCCACGACGGGCCGTAGTACTCGACACCGCCACCCTTCCACATGTGGTGGTGCTTTCCCCGGTACTTCCGGTCGATCCCATGCTTGTCCATGTACTTCCGGACGGTCCGGTGATCGAGGCCCAACTCATCGGCGATCGCCGTCGTCGGGCGGTCCTGTTCGCAGTACTGCTCGCGGAGCCACTCCCCGTCGAGTAACTGCTCGACGTCGCCGTCGGTTTGGTCCCGAAACTGGATCCCGTGGCGGCGCATCCAGTTACAGACCGTCGGCCGGGTCACACCACACTCCGCTGCGATATCGTACGTCGATTGCTCCCCATCGTGATACTGCTCACGAAGCCATTCGGGGTCTTGGAGCGGCTCCGTGTCTCCGTCGGCCTTTGCTTCGGACATTGATCGGGTTTCGATCCCGTGCTGGTCCAACCAAGTATAGACTGCTGACTTTGAGACGCCAGCCTTGTCTGCCACTTCTGGTGCCGACAGTTGCTGTTCGATGTAGTGTTCCTGAAGCCATGACCTGTCTTGGAGCAACGAGATATCACCGTCCGTTTGCGACTCGGATTGCGTTCGCATCTCGATCCCGTGCCGATCTAACCAGTTAGAGACAGTCGATGCCGACACGTTGAGTTCGGCCCCGATCTCGCAGATTGATGACTCGCGCTCAACGTACTGGGTCTCGAGCCACGATTCATTTTGCAGCTTCTCGATATCACCGTCCGATCGGGAAACGGATTGATCTCGAGTCTCGATATCGTGGCGATCTAACCAGTTCTGAATCGTCGATGGCGATACGTCAAGTTGCGACGCAATTTCTGTTATCGGCCGCTCATTACCGACATATTCGGCGTGGAGCCATTCACGATTCCGGTATGTCTCGTCCGGTGTGGTGGCCTCTGCCGAATCGTCGTCGTTCGCGCGCTCGCGCGCTCGTACGCGTTGGCCGGCCTCCCCTGATGATTGATAGTCGGTGATCGCGCCGTCGTCTTGCGATTGTGGGTTTTGCTCTATCATGTTAGTCAGCAGATGCTTCTGGCGTCTTCGGTGCCGGTTGGACCGACATATCCTCGTACTCGTTGACGATTGTCGAGACGAGCGACTGTGCAACACCGAAGGCGCTGGCGACATCGTTCTGCGAGAGATCGGTGCCGTGGTACGTCGCGGCGATCGTCTGGTTGCGCCACTCGCGCCACTCGTCCTGAGAAACCAGATCATCGCGATCGGCGAGGTCGTCCTCGCTCGTTTCGTCCTCGAGCGCGTCGCCCCATTCCCACTCGGCGACGTCGTCGGTCTTGAAATTCCAACCTGTCTCTGGAATGCCCGAGATGCTGAGCGTGTGACCGTAGGGTTTGCGCTGCTTGATTCCCTCGTAAATCTCAGCCGTCTTCAAGCCGGTTTTGTCGATAAAGGATGCAAGCGATCGAATCGCCGGATGAACGTCGCCACGATCGTGGCCGATCACGATCATGTTGATCCCCATCTTTCTCATCTTCTTGACAAATGGGGCGAACACTTCGGCGACGTCTTGTGCGTTCGCGCCCGATTGAGCAGTCAGTTCCGTCGATGCCTCGTCGAATATGAACCACCGCTCATCATCGCTCGAGCCCTTTTCGGCCCACTCGAGGAATCGCTCGTAGTTGTGGAACTCGTGAACTTCTGCATCGACGTGGTCCGGTGGTTCGGCGTAGAAGTTCGTCGCGAACTCTGGCGTCGGCACATCAACATCGGCCGTTTTCTGGACACGTCGATAGTGATCTTCTATTACCTCTAGTAATAGCAGCGAAAAATCAGTCTTGCCGCTGCCCATAAGTGCCGCTGCGTAGATCACCTTACACTGCTCGGAGTGGAGCAACCAGTCGCACAACGTGTTGATCGCCTTCATCCCGGAGATATCGCTATCGTAGCTGGGAATCCCGGTCAGGTAGGCCGTCGTCGCTTGGTCGCCGTTCTTGACCGCTTTCGCAGCCGTGCGCGTTGCCTGATTGCTGAGAATTTCCTGGGCCAACTCCGTATCCCAGAAATCCAGTGGCATATCGCCGATCGGCTCGTAGACGGCCTCGGCGAACATGAGGAAATCAAGGACTTCCTCGTCCTCAACGAGCCCGGCGACGCGTTTCACGTCCGAGTGCGGGACGTCTAACTCGTCGCGAGCGTATTCCCGCAACTCGCGCATCGGGCCGCGCAAATCGTGCTGTGTCTCGTCGGGTTGCTGGCTTTTACTCATCGGAGTCCTCCGTGTGTTTATCGATCGTTCGACTCATCGGATCCACATCGGCCGCTTCGCCGCTACTTCCGCTACTCTCCTCATCGCGGACGTCGTCGACCTCGATCGAGGTCGAGTCTCGCAACTGCTTGATCTCGTCTTCGAGATCGCCGATTGTCCGGTCCTCGAGAATCGAGTCGACGTTATCCTGCTCGTTCTCGACGATATCGGTCATCGTCTCTGCAACCGACCCCTCGTCACCGGGCGAGCGTTCGCCCTCTGCAATCTGGACGATTCGGTTGACCGCCGCCGATCCCTGTTGCCGGATCGCTTCGGGCGCTTCGATCAGCTCGTCGAGCGAGCGTTCGGCCTCTATCGACAGTCGGCGCTTGATCGCGTCGACGCCGCGTTTGTGCCGCCGGAGGTCGCTGTTCGAAGCACCGGCCATCCAACTTGCAACGGCGATGTTCGATTCCTCGAGGTAGTAATCACACTCGTAGGTCTGCCGGCCGTTGATCGACTCGTCGTAGAGGTAGTCCGTGTCGCGCACGCGACCGGATTGGTCGATCACGACGAGATTCGCGAACCGATCCGGCGAGAGGGCCTTGATCTGCTTCTGGCCGTCTCGCGGGTCGACTGCTTCGAGGATCTCGTCGTCGTCGGTCCGAAGCCAGTCGATGACCTTCTTGATCGGGAATGCTGCGACGGCGACGCCACCGATCGCCGAGAACAGTAGGATCCACAGTTCGACCGGCACCGAGAGATCGAAATAAAACCAGATCCCGGCTGCGAGTGCGAACGCCAGAATCGGCTGCCACACCGGTCGCTGCCGCACGGCATCGATGGTCTGGTCGGCCAGATCGATCGGTCCGGTTTCTGACGGGTCAAAATCTCGGATCATAGCGCATCCTCGCTTTTGTTACTGCTATCTGCGTATTCGTGCCAGCCGTAGAACACGCCGAAGGATGTCGCGCCAATCGCGCCACCGAGTCCGGCGATCCGGGCGAACGCCCACGTCGCCATTTCACCCGCCCACGGCCACCACGCTTCGCCGGTCGGGATCCACTCGGCGTCCTGATTCTCCAGCCCAGTTTCGGACGCCACGAGCACGGCATCGTCGCCGCCGCGATCTTTCACTCCCTCGAGCACGATCGTCGATGTCTCGCCGCCGCGGATCGTCCGCTGCTCGAATACAAACGACTCCGATCCGGCTTCGGTCCGCTCGACAAGAATCACCCGCTCGCGCGTGTCGCCGCGGTTTTCGATATCAACCTCGAGTGTTTCATTCTCCGAATAGTATCGGTAATCGAGAATCCGCGTATTCGGATCGAGTTCCATCGCGACGGACTGGGTTTCGTTCCCGTCGCTCTTGGAGCCGTCCGTGGTCGCCGAGTCAGTCTCAGCCCCGCGATCGCCATCCTGAGCCACAGATGCTGTTACCCCCGTAACAAGGGCCCCGGAAATGGCGAGGATGAGGACGAGACCGACGACGAGGACTCGTTTCGAGTCCATCTATATCGCCCCCGCAGCGATGATATAGCCGCCGTAGAGGACGACGAGCCACAGCAGGAACCGGCCTGCGTAGCCGAAGGGCAGGTACTGCGCCAAGACCCACCACATTAGTCGTCACCTCCGGTTGCGAGGACGGCAGCCCCACCGAGTCCGAGGATCCAGACCGGAATCCCGGCGATTTTATCTCCGAGTCGGCTGAGCGGTCCGAGACCGATATCGAGACCGAGCTGATTCATGACCCAATCGATGAAATCCCCGCCATCGCCGCCGACGCCGGGAATCCCGATTGAACTGTCGTCGTCGGCCCACGCCTCGTTGATCTGATAGTCTTCTGTGTCCTCCATCTGCTTGACGAACTCGCTCGAGTCGTAGCTGTCGTACTGCGGCTCGCCCCAGTCCTCGCCGGTCGTCTCGACCTCGTTACCCTCCGAGTCCGTCATCGAGTCGATCGTGAATGTTCCGCTGTAGAACGGGATTTCTTCCCCATCCTCGGCGTCGTACATAACCGCATGGCGGACCATCGGATCCTCAACCTGTGGCCGCTCGAGCGCAAGTGCCGATACGTGGCTGAACGAGGTTTGTTCAGTTCCGGAATCGAGATCGTAGCCGAAAACCGTGTCTGTATCCATGTCACCAACCCAAACGAGATTTTGAGACGGATCGAATCTCGGGTTGTTCCCCGTGTCCACGGACCAGAGTTCTTCCATCGAGGAGAGATCGACAACAGTTGCGGACCCGTCGGCTCCGAATGCCGCGTAGTCGCCCCACGTCTCAGCAGTGTCGGCATTCCCGCTGTGCGACTGGTTGAACACTTCCGACCCGTCGCTCGCATCTAAGACCTGCAACGCCGTGGACTGGCACGACAAGGCGAGCACGTCGTTCTTGGCGTTATACGCGATAGCGCGAGGGTTGTTAGCGGCAGTCCACTGGACGACATCCCCAGAGTCGTCTGTGACGAACGAGCCATCAGAAACGTCGATTTGAGCGACGTTCGTGTTCCCGTACTGAACGAAGGCGACTCCCTTCGAGGGAGCCGGATCGACACCTCGGGCGGTGTCGGACGACAGACCGAGCGACCACTGTTGCTCGCCCGTCTCGAGGTCGAAGCAAACACAGTTCGTGTCATCAGTTGCGAGCACGAACGAGTTACTGTCATCCTGATAGATTTCGACAGCGTAAGCCGAGAGTGACGTGGTCCAGAGTTCTTGGCCGGATGCGGCATCGAGCAGCGCGACCGACGAGTTATCAGTAACCGCAACCCGTGTTCTGTCTGGAGAGACGGCAAGGTACCGCTCTTTGATGTTTCCAGAAAATCCGGGTGCGGACCAGACTTCTTCGTGAGTGACCGCGTCTATCGCGGTTACTGACGGGCTGGTATTCCCAACGAACAGCAAGCGCGGGAGCCTGCCGACAGCATACGACAGTCCCGTTTCGAGGCCACTGTCGGGGATGTCGCGAGCGAACAGCATTCCCCGATACGTATCGGAAACCTGTTCCGAGTACGTTTGTTTTCTATTTTCTGCCTGATTTTGGACATTTTCGGCGGCCGAGAACCCGTCGTAAGTGACCGTCATCGACGCAGTTTTACTCAAGTCCGCCTGCTCCATGTCGAGCGTCTGGAGCATCGAGATTCGATACGCATCGCTCGAGATGTCGTCGGTCCCGGCCATGAACCGGACCTGACCCTCCGCACCGCGGATATCCGACGGCTCGATGTTGCCAGCGTCCAACTCCGCGTAGAGATCGCTGACGAACGACTCGGAGTAGTTACCAGTCACTCGGTCGCTCTGGGACGTGATCTCGTCGACGATCGCCATCACGTCGGTTGCGTCGAAGACCGTCCGAGACGCGAGTCCGCCGTCGGTCGGATCACCGACGCTCTGAACTGTTGCCCGGAGGTTCGTCGTCCATGTGTTCGACGTATCGTCACACTGGACAGTGAATTGCTCGTTGCTGGAATCCCAGGAATCGAGGAACTCGCCGAGCGGACCCTTGAACTCGTTCGTTCCGTCGGTTGTCTGGATGTGGAACTCCGGCGACTCCATGGTATGCTCGTCGCCGTTATGGAGCGTGATCGTCGTCTCGACGCGGTCGGGAGTGATGATCGCTTTCTCGAGGTCCGTCGCCGTATTCGAGCTATTATCGACGAAGAACGACAGGAAGTCGTCGGTAATTCCGTCCGCCGCGAGGATCGTATTCGTCGAGTGCGAATGCTGTACGAGCGCCTTGTTGACCACTTCCCAGTGGTTCTTTTCACGTTGCGCGTAGTAGGATCGGACTGCCTCGAGCGCGGCCTGATACGCCTCGGAAGAATTGAGGTTATCTTGCCACGCATTCGCAATCGCATTCCGCGCCTCGAGCGAGGCGACGGTGTTCATATCCTTGAGGTAGTTTCCGAAAACAACGTCATGAGCGTCGTAGCTCTCTTTTTCGGAAACCGACTGCGAGTGAATGATTGTCTCGTCTGCAGAAACGTCAGTATTCAGATCATCCTCCCAATCTGCGACCCCCTTCGCGAGTGCCGCGGCCCCGAGTGCGGGACTCGCCACGCCATAGAGGACTCCCTCAGCCGCACTATCTTGGGCCGTCGCGGATCCGCTCGAGGCGGTCGCCCCCGCACCGACCGCGAGCGCCGCACCCATCGCCTGCATGGCCTGTCGCCGAGAGAGCGAACAGCCGGGCTCCGGGTCGTGGTCACTCGAATCGGGGTGGGGGCTATCTGCGCTATCGGGGCCACTTCGTGCCGACATGCTCAGTCCCTCCGGCGCATGTAGACGACACCTCCGCCGATGAGCACGATTGCCCCAGCGGCGATCCCCCAGTTGGGGATGCCAGCAGTCGATCCGGACGTGATCGGGGCGAGGATCGATTCGCTTTCGGTGCCGATATCGGCGGTCACGTAGTCTGCGGTCGTCGAATCAGTCGTGTAGACTTCGACGGTGTAGTTCCCCTCGCTGAGGTTCAGCTCGTCCTCAGTCACGTCGAACTCGACGGACCCACTCTCGTTGGGCGCGACGCTGACCGTATCGAAGGCGACCGTCGAGTCGTTCCCGTCGAGCAGGTCGACCGTAATCGAGGCATTGCTCGAGGCGTTCGAGTCGACCGAGAGATCCGAGTAGATGAGCTCAGTACTTCCCGTCACTTCGACGGTTTTGTTAGTGACCTCGGCCGCACTGTTTCGATCCTCGGTCGTCGTAAACGAACTCGAGGACAGCATTGAATCGGCCCGCGTTTGATTCGCGGTCACGACTTCCACATCGTAGCTGCCACGATCAACGTCGTAGGAGTGGGTCGCCGTTCCCTCCGAATTGAGCGACGCCGTCTGGTTGTCGACTACATTGCCGTCACCGTCGACCACGTAGGTCGTCACTTCGAGCGGGTCCGTATCCAGCGAGGTATCGGTTGCTGCCGTCAGATCGACGTCGACAGTCGTCGGACCGTCCGCATCGACGGTCGTGTCGTTCGCGACATAGCCGTTCGACCGATCGATCTGTGCCGCTGCGCCGCCTGCGATCATGCTCACCGCGAGCATGAGAGTTAGTGTCGCCACGATGCCGCTCCGAATCGTACCGCTGTTGATGTTGATGAATTTCATTGTTTTATCCCTCGTAGACGCCGGTTCTGTAGTAGCTGAACATGTGGATCAGGACGGGAATCCAGGCACCGAGCGGCAACGCATCGATTAGGTTGGGGACCTGAGTCGTGAACTCCATACCAAGGAGGAGGATCCACGAGAGTCCCATGACGATTTTCGACAGGTAGCCCGCCTCATCCCACGTATCGCCCTCGCAGTAGACGTAGCCGATAATCCACGACACCGAAGCCGTAATGAACCCGACATCGGTAGTCGAGTAGCCTGCGAGTTCGAAGTCGATCATGCCGTAGAGCGCCATGACACTGACGAACAGCGTCCCGCCCGCGATAATGACGATGTCGCGACGGTCGATCATCTACGATCCGCCTCCCCCACTGGTACTGCGTGGGCCACCGAAGGCCATCATCCAGTACGCGAAGAACCCAGTCCCGAGTGCGATCAGCCCGGTCCAGGGATGTTCGTCCTCGATGAGCCGAACCATGAACTCGACCTCGAGGAACAGCCCCCCGAGCACGAGCATCGGGACGGCGACGAGAACGAGTTCCCAATTCCGAATTGAGTCCGGACTGCGGCCAGCGATCAAAATCCCGGCAGCCAATGTCAGGAACGCAATCGGAATCGCGAACTCGGCGATGTCATACACGTTTCCGTTGCCGAGATCCAACTCGGCGACGACAATACCGACTGACACCGCCATGCCGACAGCGAAGACTGCCAGCAGGACGGAAAGCAGCATTTTCTTTTTCATTGATGTATATCAGTGACCTCGCTCACTGGGGCGAGCGTAGCATCAACTACGCTAGATATGTGGCTCGTGCGTAGAGAACATTACAGCCCGGAATGTACCCACGTTGTTCCAACGCTGTACGTACATTCCTAGGATTTATATGGATAAATTTCGTAGTGAGAACAATGTCAGCCTCCGATGAAGTTCTCGCTGGTGGGATTCGAGATCTCTCCATTCACGGGAACTCAATTCATGTCTCCATTCCGGTAGATGGGGTCAAAGCACTCGGCTACTCGAAAGAGGAACTCGCTGGCGAGAGCGTGATCGTCACGCTGACCGAATCGGGCGAGCTTTCGGCGACGATCCCGCCGAAGGAACCCGACAAACGCCCGCTCGTCGCTGGCGGCGACTAACTCGCTGACGCCGGCCCTCTGCACGTTCTTCCGTTTTCCTACCGACCAGCAACAGCGCCGCCTCGAGTCACATCCATACGAACCACCCAAACGCATAAGACTATGGCTACTATAGTAAGAACCAGAATGGGAAAGACGACGATCGAACTGTACGAGGAGACGGCGGACGCACTGCACGACCTGAAAAGCCGCGGGGACACCTACGACGACGTCGTCCGGGACCTGATCGAAGAACAGACGGAGACGACAGTCGACGCCCCCGGATCCAACTCGGGGGCCGACTAATGGCTCGAGCCGCCGACGGCGGCGATCGCGCCGCCGAAAGGATCGCTGTCCGGGAGCGACTCGAGGAACTGATCCACGAGGACGACCAGATCCACGGCCTCGCAGTCACGCGTCGGGAGGGCGAGACGATCTACGCGGTCGTGGCTCGGAGCACGACGTGGGACCAGATCGATGACGGCCCGGATATGGACATTCCAGTCTTCGATCTGCGGACGGTCGTCGCGGACTTCGAGGCCGACTCGTTGAAACTGACGGGCAACGGACTCGCAGTGCCTCACGAATCCGGCGTCGCGGACGTGCTGACCCAACTGCTCGCCCGCTCGACGACGAATCTCAACCGGGGCTCGGCGGCGGATGCCAGCCCACTGCTGGTTTCTGCTACCGACGACGTCGATCCCCAGCTCCTACTCGAGCGCGAGATCACGGACCGAGGCGACGACGGTCAAGATATGGGACGGATGAAACGAGAGCCCGGAATCGACCCGAGTCGCGAGTGGGGCTACGGAGCGGGGCCACCGCCGGAGATTCAGCGGCTGATCGACCGATTCGAGGAGATCGGACGCGACCCAAACGACATCTTCATCCGCCTCAGATTCGGGAAGAAAAACCCGTACGATAGTCCCCGAGAGCCGGTTCCCGTCTCCGAACTGAAAGGGAACTACGGCGTCGAGTTCGCAGAGCGCAACGAGGGGCTGCTTGCGTTGGACCTCGATTATCCCGACGAGTTCCCCGAGGACGAAATCGAAATCCCGGACACGTTCGAAGTGACGAGTCCCCACGGCGACGACTCCCAGCGTCACATCTACCTCTACTGTGAGAACAAAGAGAAGATCGCCGACCGACTCGGCGGCGCGTGGGGGACCCAAGCACTGAGTTGGGGCGACCTCTGGGTCGGTACTCGCTACGTCGTCGGTCCCGGTTCACAACTGTCCGAGTACGGCTGTGATACGGGCGATCACACGGCCGGCGAACCCGGCGGCTGTGAACTGTGCTGCGACCCCGAACGCGGGACGTATCGGATCGTGAACGACACCACGATCGCGACCGTCGACGCCGAGACAATCATCGATCTCATCGACCAGGATCTGGCCGATGTCGATGAACCCGTAGACGATACGGCGGGCGACGAAATCTCGGTCAAAGACGACCTCCCGGAGGATCACGTGCGCTGTAATGGCTGTGGGGAGGCAATCAAAGAATCCGAGGCAAAAAAGATCCCGTTCGCGGGTGAAACGCGGTACATCCATCGGGGTGGATGTGAATGAGCCAATCCGGGAAAACCGATATCACGGACCATCCAGATGCTGTCAGACGGATCGTCGACTCGCAAGTCAGCGATGACTCGACAACTGTTGAGGAGGTCCTGAACGACCTTCGGTCGGTGAGCGATGGGCGAGTGACGCGGGAGCACGCTCAAAGCATTTCGAACTCGATCGTCACCGAGGAACGCATCATTCAGGCGATCGAAGCCTCGGGCGAACTCCCGACGGCGGGTGAGCTCAATGCGATTACGTCGGCCGTCGATGAGTTTGGAATGGGCGATCGGCAATCGGATGTGCTGAATTCGGTGTCGGACCGTGTTGCGACGACCGAGGACTTCGAGGCCGCGATCGAGCGCGACCGGCCCCTGACGCGAGCGGACGCCGAAGCCATGGTCTCGGGCATGGACAAAGAGATCCGCGGGGCCGACCCCCAAGATCTCGCCGACGACATTGTCACCGTCGAAGACGTCGTTCAATCGCCTGATACTGATCTGCGCCGATCCTCCGAGCCCGTGTTCCGCGAGGATGTCGAATCGACCACACGGGACATGAGCGCTGGGAGCGGGCTGGCCGACTCGAGCGACCGCGTCGACGAGGTGGCCCGCGAGGCTTCGCGAGAGATCGGCGCGCCGAGCGAGTCCGCTTACAAACGAGCGCAGATCCAAGCGGTCAGCGAAACCGTTACTCCTGCGAACGAGCCGGATGTCGCAAACGACAGTTCGACGCCGGTCAACGTGGTCCGCGACGAGTCGGGTGATGTGGCCGGTGTCTATGGATCCTCAGCAGCCGGTCCCGCGGTCGCCGAACAAGTCGGCGGTGAGTATCGTGGTGGGACGCCTGAGTATGGCCTCGAGCAGGGCGACGGCGAAGCCCATCTGACGATCGATGGTCGCCGAGTCAGCAAGGTGGATGTCGAGTAATCGGCGGCGTCTCTCTTTCTCTCTACCCCTGCCTGTCGACGCAGTTTAAATGGCTTTTCTTCGGGACTGTTCGCATATGCGAGGCATACAGCCCGTAGAGCCGCACGAACTGGATAACCCGCTCGAGTACATCGAGGACCCAGAGGACCGATGATCGCACCGAACACCTCGAGCGCGACGACCCGACCGAACCCGACGATCTGGCACGTTCGCGAGGCCGACGGCCGCGAGGATGCGTTCTACCTCGTCCGGCGCTGGCATCACTACTTCGGCGTCGAGTACGAGTCAAATCACCTCCCCTACGGGCCGTATCAGATTGCCGGGTGGGACGACGAGGACGACCCGGCCCGACCGGCCCTCGGCGTGATTGCGACCCAGGAGCGACCCGACGGAACCTCGGTCGACATTGGTGGCGGTCTCGTCGAACTGCTCGATCACGACACAATGGTCGAGCAACTCCCGGAGGGCCGATTCGAGCGGGCGGCGTTGGCTGGCGACCTGAACGCGATGCTGTGGTTCGGTCTCGTTGATCCGGCATGGCGGGGTCTTGGCATCGGTCGCGCCCTCTTTCGCAAGCGCCTCGAGTGGGCACAGGCCCAGGGCGCGGACATGGTCGTCGCGTGGGGCTGGGAACGACGCGAGGGACGCACGAGTCGCCCGCTGTTTGACCGCTACGACTTCGTTCCGATCCAGCGCTTCCCGGATCATTACGCGGAGTCTCGAGACGCCTGTCCGGACTGTGGCGTGTGGCCCAGCGACGATGCGACCTGCGAGTGCGAAGCCGTGTTGTGGGCTCGTGACCTGCCGATCGACGATTTAGCGGCTACGGTGGGACTGAGCCGATGAGCGAACAGTGTCCCGTCTGTGGCGGCCTCGTTCGACTCGGGTGGGAGGACGGCACTCGCGTTTGTATTCGCGGCCACAGATTCAAATCGAAGTTCATCTTCGAGGAACCGGTTTCGGACCTTACTGCACCGGAGGATTCGGAGGGATGATTCCGACGAAAACGAGGGGTTCCTGTGGCTGGCTCTGACTACGCAATCGCTGTGCTGCCGTTCGTGGCGGTCTGTGGGCTGGCGCTTGCGACCGGTCTCCAGACCAGAGCACTGCTCGGCGAGACACTGAGCGTGCTGCTGTGGCTGCTGGTGGGGTCGTTGGGGATGCTCGCGTCGATCGCGGTCTACGATCAGCGCCGATACGGTATTTGGCGATAGCCTGATTTCTACAGTCTCGAGGCCGGAGATAGGGAAGTAGCGTTCATCGAAATTTCCAATTTTCGTAAAGCGGCATAGGGTGTATAGGGATCGGGTAGCGGAGGGGACTCGAGGGCTGTGTGGTCGAGTCGGGGAGCGGTAGGAGACGGGCGGGAGAGGGGCTGAGCGGTGGGTTGAGTGGGAGAGAGCAGAGAGGCGGCAGAGCGAAGATGGTGAGCTGATGGGGATCGGGGTTGGGGGCTCGAGGGGTACAGAGGGGGCGCGAGGGATGACAGAGATGGGAGAGGAATGGGCAGAGAGTGAGGCTCGAGAGGGAGCGCGGAGGGCTCCCGAGCGGGCCGAGGGGGGAGGGAGTAGGTGAGGGAAACCACGGGACAGCGAGGGGATAGCGGGGATAGGAGGGGAGAGAGCGGAGTCGAGTGGTGGGCCGGAGGTCCACCACTCGAGGAAGCGATCGGAAACCGGACAGGTAAGGGAGTGGGGAGTAGGCCCGAGCTACCAGTTTCAAGACACATACGTAGGGAGACACACTGCGGAAACCACCGGATCGGTGACACATAACCAAACAGATACTACTGCTATAGTACCAGATCTGTCTCTTATACACATC
>NZ_AOII01000098.1 GCF_000337615.1 Natrinema pallidum DSM 3751 | reverse complement strand
TGTATAAGAGACAGCCTCAACATCGAGACCCAGACCGGCCGCAGCGCCGGCGAATCCGACCTCCTCGAGGGTGGCATCGTCGACAAGGACCCCGTCCACGACAACATGCCCCGTTCGGCGACCGACGCCGACATTCTGCTGCTCGACGAGGCCATCGAGGTCGAGGAGACCGACGTCGACACCGAAGTCTCGGTCACCGACCCCGATCAGCTCCAGAAATTCCTCGACCGCGAGGAGAAGCAGCTCCGCGAGAAGGTCGACGCGATCGCCGACCTCGGCGCTGACGTCGTCTTCTGTCAGAAGGGCATCGAC
>NZ_AOII01000097.1 GCF_000337615.1 Natrinema pallidum DSM 3751 | reverse complement strand
CTTCTAAACAACCATTGAGGCGGTCGTTTTCGGGCATAGATCACTCAGAAAACGAACCGCCTCATCCTTCATCCTTATCTGAACACCGCCGGTCGAATCATGCCAGCGATTAAGCGTCCCGCAGTCACTAATGCTAAAGCCGGACTCGGAACTCGAGATCGATCTCGATCCGGGCCTCGAGCGGGAGGCCGACGAGGGGGCCACAGATTCGGACGATGCGATCATCGGCCAGAACGGGATTCGGCGCTACCCGGACGCCACTCGAGTGTGAGCCGTCGGTTCTCGACCGGTTCAGGGCACGGGGCCTGCTGCTGACCGTGTACTCCCCGAAGCGTTCCGGCCATCGGGCTGGGGGATTGCGGTGGCGTCTGCGCAGAGGATCTAATCAGTGGGAGGCCACTGCGTGCTGTGTGACCCGTTGTGTACAACTTTCGCCACGAGGCACTGGCTGGTGCCGTTCGACGCCCGATCCGTGTCCGAGAGCCGATCCTTCCAGTTGCTTCCCACTAGATATAAGTCACTCTAGGTGATAGTTCCTGATGGAAGCTATCGTCTCCAGAACAGTCGCGGGGGGCATGCGCTGAAATGCCCCGGGTGCTACAACACCCGAGACGTGGCTTCCAACCCGGAGAGGTCGAAGCCATGCTTGCGTATCCGCTCCCGAGACATAAACGTCTCGCCCGACAGTCCGTTCGCTCGAGACGAAGAGCGGTGCGTCCG
>NZ_AOII01000096.1 GCF_000337615.1 Natrinema pallidum DSM 3751 | reverse complement strand
CCTCCCCGTCGAGGTAATCGATCTTGTACGGCATCGTTATGCCGAGTCTGAGTCCGTGTCTTCAGTCTCGGTTTCGAGGGCACGGACGTGCTCCTCCAACGCAGCGAGGCGGATCTCCTGTTCGAGTGCGATGGAGAACAGCACCGGATACATCGGCTCGACATGGTTGAGTTGGCCGCCGGCGTCGGCGTGGTCGCGGGCGTACGTCAGCAATTGGTCGAAGTGTTCCTGGTCCTGATGCCGGAGTGCGCGGCGATACTCCTGCCACTCGTCTTCGAGTCCGCGAAGCACGTTTCGGAACGTCGGATTAGTTCGTCCCATATGCCACCCCAGTAGTCGCCTCGGAG
Source organism: Natrinema pallidum DSM 3751 (assembly GCF_000337615.1). Lineage (GTDB taxonomy): Archaea > Halobacteriota > Halobacteria > Halobacteriales > Natrialbaceae > Natrinema > Natrinema pallidum. Next base: position 393 of record NZ_AOII01000096.1, on the reverse strand, counting down.
TCGTCGAGGCTGACGGCGTGAACGGGCTGGCGGGCTTCCAGAACGCGCTCCCAGAAGGCGAGCGTCGTTTGCACCATCCCGTTCCCGACGGGGTAGACGAGCGTCTCGAACTCGTCGCTCGTAAACCGTGGTCCGTATTGAGTGTCGGTGACCTCGATCACGGCGTCGGCAGCCGTGGCGATGGGCGCGCTGAACTCGTCGTCTCGCGTTCGTGTGAGCACCACTGGGACGTCGTTGCGACGCGCAACGCCCGCGAGTTTGGCGACAGCCCGAACGGGAAGGGTGGACGCCTGCTTCGTCGAGAGATTCCCGTCTGGATTGCGATAGAGACCATCCAGCGCCGGCGCGACGACCAGCGGTGACTCCGTGTCGGCAGTAACTCCGTCGGCGAGG
>NZ_AOII01000095.1 GCF_000337615.1 Natrinema pallidum DSM 3751 | reverse complement strand
CCCGCCGTGAGTGAGGGGAGTTCCGGGATAGTGTTTCGAGTACCTGTCGAATGCATATGTCGCAGTTCCAGCGAGACCAGCAAAAGTGAGCGCGTGCTAGTTCCAGAACTTCCAGAAACTGACTTCGTCGTGAAACAGGGAGAAAGCGGCGCTCCGGCATGACTCAACGATGGTTTCCAGAAGGTGGCCGATGGGCTCTATTTAGATTCCAAGAGGCGATGTGTTCGATCAGCTGGTGGTCAGTCTAGTGACCTATTTCATATTGATTGACCCTCTTCATCACCCTCAGTAAATATACTCTCCAGGTCATCCGCTAAATCCTCACTAACCTGCTCTTGTGCAGCCTCAGTCTTCTTGTTCTCCGTCGATCGTTTTCGGCTCTGGAGAATGATTACCTTATCAAGTTCCTGAAGAACCATCTCGACGACATCATCGATACGCGCCTCCTCATAGTAGTCGAACTCGATTTTCCCGCCCCGGAAGTAGACATTCCCGCTATTGGTCTTGTGTGTCTCCGACTTTACCTCATACTCAGTATCATCGAGTGCGTCCTCCATCACCTCGTACCAGAATCGGTTGCGTCCCCACCTGTGATCCTTGTACTTTTCGCCGGTCTGCTGTGAGAGGTCGGTATTAGGTCGTGAAATCTGGACTGTAACTGTTTCTCCGTCGGATCCAGTGACTTCAATTTCGATGTTGATCTCTTCTCTACTACGCGGAAGCACCTTCGTGAGTTCTTTGGTCCGGTCCATTTGAACCATATGAGCGAAGTTGAAAACATAGCACAAAAATGTTTCTCTGATATCGTATCTTATTTCCTGCTACGCTTCTCCATACACACTTATTAGCTAGAACTCAGAGGTACCGATATGAGCGATGAGGAACTCCAAGCATACGATCTCGACAGAGACCGTGGGATTCTAACTCCAGAGGACCGGAAATTTCTCCTTGGGCAGACCGAATATAAGCATCCTCAGAGCGCTCGAAGGCGTCGGGCCAAAATTCGTCAACGGATTACAAACGCATTTCTGGACTTTACCATTCTTGAGTTCTTGCAAGAACGAGACCGCAATCAGATATTTACAGGTGAGGACAGACGGTCAAAGCTCGGAGGTGGCTTTGCCAGCGCATTCACGTTCCTCTATGACGCACTCATCCGGTCTCGGGAAGATAATGCACACGTGGATATGAACTTGAACATCTATCTGGAGCAGGCAATTGAGACAGTAGACCAATCCCGAGGGTATCGTACGGAATTCGAGATGGATATTGAGCGAGAAGAGCTCGAAGATCCAAACAAGATTTTCCGTCGCGCAAAGGATGAGGGGTTTCACACCCTAACTAGTGCCGAATTTGAACTCCTCTGGAACAGCGAGGAAGTTGATGCAGCAGCCTTCGCGAGTTTCATCAATCAGTTGTTAGAGGACGAGAAACCAATCTCGGCGACAGATATCCAGAAAGAGCGTCGGGCAATTCGGGAGATGAAAGACGATCTGGAGCTGTAGATAAGGACACTTACCTAACGATTCGATTTCTATCCGTATGCACGGATTTCAACAGAGTTAGCTGGTAAGACTGGCTGGTGGTCTCCTTATTCGCGGATCCGGTAGGTCCGATCCCGACTCGTTCCATCTGTGACAATCAGGTTGTAGTGGGCCATCTTCGTCAGGTAATTCCGTACGGTCCGGTCCGATTTCGGGTCTTCAACGCGCTCTCGATACGCAGTGTAGAGAGGGCTCGGCTCGATCTCACCATGTTCTTCGATAATCGTGTAGAGCACACGCTGATGGTGAGTGAGAGTGTCCAGACTCTTCTGCCGGACTTCCTCACGACCGGCGGGGATGGCAGTCTCGATGTGCTCAGCAGTAATTCGTTCACCATTGGCCCGATCAGCGCGGCGTGCTGCACTCCGGAGAATACTGAGTGCAATTCGTGCGTCGCCCGCCGCGGCATCCGCGATCCGACGAAGCTGCTCGTCTCGGATTGCGTTTTCGACGAGGCCCCAGCGGATCCGCGCGGCCATGATGGACACGAGTTCGTCCTCGTGGTAGGCCTCGAACGTGATGCGCTCGCTGCCGGTCAACCGACTCGTCAATCGTTCATCCATCGTCCGCAGGACCGCCTCTTCACGGTTCGCGATCAGGATCATGCTGAACTGCGGGAGTTCGTGGAGATGGTAGATCAGACCTGTATCCTCGAGCTGATCGACCTCGTCGAGGACGACGACACAGGGTGGGCCGTCGTACTGGCGGAGCCGTTCGAAGAGTTCGTCGCGAGGCGTTGATTGCCGATGGATATCGAGTGTCTGACCAAGCCCTTCGAGAATCCGGTGGAGGGCGCGATACCGAGAGTAGTGCTGCCAGCAGTTGACGTACTGGAACTCGGCGTCGAGGACTTCCTGGCGGAGCTGGTCGCCCATGTACTTCGCGATGCAGGTCTTCCCCGCGCCGCTCGGGCCGTTCATGATGACCGTCTCGGGGGTTTCGCCGTCCGCGATGGGTGCGAGTGTTTCCGAGAGATACGTTGTTTCGGCGTCTCGATGCTCAAGATCCCCTGGAACAAACCCTTGGCGGAGAACTCGAGCATCCGTAATCATCTGTGGTATCTGACTCATTCGCCGGACGCAGTATAAAATGGTCGTGAAGTCGTTTCCAGAATATCATCTGAACGGTGCTATGGGAATAAAATCAAAATACTTTGATCGGTCGTAGAGGAGAACATGGCATATTGATAAACGTACTCAACTCACTTTGCTCAATGGTGATCTCGATACTATAGCATGATCGAATTTACATCGTATCTTTCGTTTATCGGTGGATTCTTAGGGTTCCTCGGAACCTATATCGTTGCAATTCCTGACCTTGATCAGCGACATCGTCTTCGCTTCTACCAAAAGTGTTCTCGATTGAATGAATGTATGTGTTTACCCCCAGAAATCGCAGGAGGACAGTAGGTTCAAAATCGGGGAATTCAATTAGAAATCCGTAAAATTCGACCGCCGNTGAGAGATATATAAATCAAATAGAGGGTGCTGTTTTCAGCCGTCTCAGTGGCTCAGCCAGGAACTCTATGGGGGTAAACACATGCGAATGAATTATATGAAGAACGGCTAGAAGCGCGTGAGTATGGGTTTGGAAGCTATTATACATTGGTCGATAATACGCTCTGTTATACCTGTCTTGATCGATTATATCAGAAGGGAGACCTACAGACTGAGACCACTGAAATCCCAGCAAGGGTCGAACTCCATACTGATTGGGTCCGAATATACTACTCAGACGGCTCAAAAACTGAAATAGACTCATACGGATTAGCAAGGTCAGAGTTAATCGAAATCATCGATTTGGCCCTACGGCGAAGATGTCGCACGATGGGTCTCGAGATCGCAGCTGTTGGTATTGTCGTTCTCTTCTTCTCCGCAATTTTGTAGAAGATTGAATTTTTCTAGACATTCTTGGCTAGCGCTTTTTCGTCGTTCTGTACCGTAGAACGGTGTTACAGAATTCATCCGTCTACGTGGGAGATAGCGGGTCATTTACTGCTTCTATCGGTGAAGTGCGGCTAACTAGTTGCTATTTCCAATGGGTATTGAAATCATCATTCCCGTTTTTGGAGCTTGGAGCTATCGAAATGCGAAGACTCGATAACCGGATACGTCTATCTCAGCCGTCTCTATACCAGTCAGATTGTTGTGAATCGGTGTCTGTCTCTTAGAAGGATGCGAGAATACGTCTGGTTCTACTGCTTCTCGTTGCTGTAATTCTTCGTTTGACGCTGAACCCACAACGGTAGATTCGTGATTGTAACTATTACAGAACTTCGTCTGGATCTGGTCTGGTAGAAAACCGTATTGCTCAAGGAATTCTTGGACATCCTCGTCCTTTACTTTCATACTAAATTTATCTCGGCTAGTCAGCGCTGCGACGGCCAGTACGGCATCCATTAGAATTCTTCCCAGCCCGAGCCGGCGGATATCAGGAGGTATCATGAGGTGATGTACGTGGATTCGATTTGGATATAGAGCAAACATCAGTTCGCCACGTTCTTGAGATGCGTTCGGAGAGACACGAACGGTCCCACGAAAATCGGTTCCTGATAAATAGACCTCTTCTCCCATGGCAATATCAATCGACGCAGTTGGTGTTTCTCGACTCAGGTATGCAATATCAAATGACGGGCCAGCTCTCATCCGGACGAGTAGTCCATGAGGCTGATTAGCAGGAGCATCAATCCGGCGTAGAAACGCCTCAAATCCCAATCTACATAGCTCATCCCACGGATCATCAAGCTCAAAGATAAGAACGTTTCCAGAACTCGTCACATGATATTAGCTGTCTCCAATACTCAAAACCCTTCCCAACTTTTTGGCTTCAGACTCAACTCAAAAGCATCATATCGTTATCATCGTTTGGAATAACATTAGGTGTACTGATCGAGTATTGCCCATTCATCACAGTGAGGGCATTTGTGCTTGGTTGCGATTAGGCCCTTTGAGGGGAGATATTCGAAACAGCCCTCACAGGTGTAGTCGCCGCAATTATCGCACCGATAGCCGTCGAGGATTCCACCACCACAGTCGCCGCAACTATCCATCGGGTGACGCATTTCTCCTGCAGCGTCTTAACCTCCGGTGTAGAATAAATCTCCTACAGGAGTTGGTGCCCTGTACTTCGTATTGCCGTATCGCTATTCTGCTATCCGAGTGATAACACGGCAGACGATTGTTATATAAGCCTCAATACATTTATTCACCAAGGTCTATCTCGTACAGAAAGCATATACGAGGGGTATGTGTTTACCCCCAGAAATCGCAGGAGGACAGTAGGTTCAAAATCGGGGAATTCAATTAGAAATCCGTAAAATTCGACCGCCGNACTGAGAGATATATAAATCAAATAGAGGGTGCTGTTTTCAGCCGTCTCAGTGGCTCAGCCAGGAACTCTATGGGGGTAAACACATGCTACGAGGGCAAGCAACATCACAGATTATCGGTCAATCGCACATAACCAACTGACGAATGTCACGGAACACCATCAACACGACTGTGTCGATCATGCCCGCCGATGCGTTATTCCTCAGCTGGGCGACCGGCATCAACGCATCCGGGCTCTTCCGTGAGGCATTGGCCGAGCAGATGGCTTACCGAGATATCGACCGCGACGAACTCTCGACGCTCACCGAGGAGGCGCTCACCGATACTGACCGAGACCTCGATGACCTCCTCGAACAGACCTCCAGCATGGAGGATATGAACGCCCTGCTCGAAGCAGACCCTTCCACCGACTAGCTCCCCAGAAAACGTCTATGAGTCAAGCACCCTCTGACCCCGCGAGCGATGCACCGTCAACTGAAACAGCCCCTACTGACGACCAGACCGCCGAGTCGACGATCAGCCACCGTCTCAAAACAGTCCTCGCCCGAGCGCCCCCGCGGTTTGTCTCCCTCACGATGGGGCTCGCGTTCCTCGTCGTCGCTGTTGGCCCGGCTGCCGCACAGAGTCAGGTCGGCGACGTGTACTGTAACACTGGCGTCGCGACAGGGATTGACCTCGTGTTCGGCGCGGTCGCTGGTCTCGGCCTTCCCGCAACCGGTTTCTACACCGGGAAGGCTGGCCTTTCGTACATGCGGGCCGGCGGTAACCCCGAGAAGAAAAACGATGCCAAGGAAAAGCTCGTCATGTCCGGCATCGGCTTCGGCATCGTCACCCTCGCACTCGTCTCGCCAGAACTCATCGACAAGGTCGGTAGCCAGATGGGATTCGGCTTCTCAGACTGCGTCAAACCATTTTAGGCCCATCTGAGATCGACAGCGAACTATCCCCGCGTCCCTTGCCCCGTACATCATGTACTCCCTCCGCACGAAGGCTGCCGTGCTTGCCCTCTTTCTCGTGAGCAGCAGCGCTGTAGTTGTCGTTGCGGGAGGCATGGCTCCCGCCACAACACCCGATTCCGGGTCCGCTGTTCCTGACGATGGACCGGACTACGGCGTGAATAACAGTACGTTTCAGCGGCTCTGGTCCGAGGATGCCGACAACGGCAACCTCTCAGCAGACGATTTCGACGATGCAAATGTTTCATCGCGCGCCGAGTTCGCACACCGACTTGCTCGGTCGACGGACATCCCATTCGATCAGCCACCACAGGCTGCTGAGGACTGGAACAATGGAGATTTCGGTGATTTTAGTCCTGGTGGCCGAGATTCGTCTATCCATCCTGAAAGTGCATCCCTCGAAGATGGTGTGTACATTAAGGATGCGTATGTCAGCATCTTCGCCACTCAACCGTCGACGATCCTCCACCAAGGGAACGAGACGACGCAATACGTTGCCCCAGACGGCCAGGTTCGCGCACTCAGTGACTATCGCGTTGCCGTTCCCCAGGGTGATCAGAACGGGTCACAGCGTGAACGCTGGTCGATCGACCAAACGAGTATCGAGTCTGTTGAGCTCTCCGCTGATGGACGAACCATCGACACTGGGAACGGCCATCAGGCAACGCTCCAGTATACCGGCCTCTCGGGTTCGCCACAGCTGACCGTCGAGGCCAATATCACGGTAACGCTTCGTCATGTCACGCTGGATTGCCCAGACTGGAACTCCTCGATATCCGGTTGTGACGGCGACTGGACTCGCGACGTCGAAACCCTCGAAGCGTCGAAAACGGTGTCGACGTCACAGAAGGTCGTTGTCAATCGACTCTCCGGCATTTCTGGGAACCGCGTCCAGTTCGAGACACACAAGAACCGGGTCGGCGCAGTCATCCATCCAAGCACTGAGTGGTCGACGATTACCGTCGACGGCGACGTTCGAGCCCGGAGCAACTGGTGGTTCTACACGGCCGGCCGATCCGGCTGGCAGACGATGGTCACGACCACTGCGACCAACACGTCGCGTGCTGAGTCGTCGGTGCGTCCCGTCCAAGTTCATGCATTCCCGAGTCAGCAAGCGCCGTACGTACCGACTGAACCGACCGACGACGGGAAGCGACCATTGGCCATCGAAGAAACGTGGGGAACAGAGCTGACAGGGCCGTCGCTGCCGGTGAACATCGATCTCGAGTCTGCTGACCCGTACGTGAATGCAGATTCGATAGCTGTGAGTTCCACAACCCTCGACGAGAGCGCCTTCCGCAAGGTCACAGTGCAAGGCATCGTCCGCGGGCAATCACGAACAGTCTCCCTCTCGGAGCAACAGACCGTCCGCGAAACGAATCTCGACTTGACCGTCACCGAAGCCAACGCTACCCACGCGGTCGTCCGGGCGATGGTCACCGAGAACGCGAGCGATGACGCTGTCACGACTGGCCGCGTGACAATCCGGAATCAGACCGCGACACTCAACAGTAGCGGAATGGCCGTCGTTACCATCTCGAAGCCATCCCTGCTCGTTCACGGCCAGTACCAGTCGGCCGCATGGTGGCGCACTGACCAGCCCTACGCGGCGTCGGAAGACATCACGAAAACCCCCGCGAACTTCCCCGATTTCCAGACGCTCATCCAGCTCGCCGTCGTGACGATTCTCTGGTTTATCCCCGTCGCTGTCCTGGTCTTCGGCTTCGACTACATGTCCGATGGCGCGCTGCTTGGAATCTCAAACCGAACATGAACGACAACACCAACTCACCCAGTCACAGCAGGTGTATCGACCGCCGAACAGTCCTCAGTGGACTCAGCGGTGCCCTTGTCGCGCTCGCTGGATGCACAGACAACCCCGGTACTGGCAGCGACACACCCGCAAACAATACCAATCCGATGACTGAGTCACCTGCATCACAGTCAGGCGTGTTTGCGGGGGTTAGAGTCGCCGGCAGTCAACTCGTCGTTACACTCGCTAATGATACGTCCGCTGATTGGGTGCGTCGCTTTGGTCCAGACGGGAATCTCTCAGAGAAGGCGAAGGTCGCACCGGGCGGAAGGGAAACTTCGTTTGATCTCGTCGGACAGAGCACCGACGGCTACACACCGGGAACGCACCGGCTCGTTGCCGTCAAGAATGATGAAACGCTCGGCGAGATAACGCTCGACCTCGAACCAGAGGTGACGCTTACCGAGTTCCAGTGGGCGAAAAATCATCCTGACATGGAGTGGGACAAGTCAGCAAATAATTGGGAGACCCACGCCGCATTTCTCCTGAAAAACACGGGGAGTGGACCAGCAATGCTCGCTCGAACTCGCTGGCGGAATGCACCGTTCGTCCTTCGCACCGATGAAGACGAACAGACATTCGAACATACGAAGTCGCTCCCACCAGGTGAAACAACGGCGGTCTACGCGATCCCGCCAGTCTACGAAACCAGTGGCGGTCTCGTCGGTGCGTCTGCCGTCGAGTGCGAAAACATCGACACAAAAACGCTGCACCTGACCGCCATTGTCGAACCGGGATCTAACCCATCGTATTCGCAGACGATTGAGTACGGTGGGGAAGAAGGAGCCTGTGAACTCACGATTGTCGGTAGCGAGACAACTGACCAAACCTCGACAACATCGAACGGGAGTGATACCTGATATGGGATGGCTCGAAGAAGAGGTGAAGAATGCCATCATTGATGTCCTTACTCGGATAAAGGACGGGCTGCTTGGACTTGCACAAGACGTCTTTCAAGCGCTCTTACAGCCGATCGTCGGTGTTCCTGCGCCAGAATCCAATTCCCGGTACATCGTCGTCGGCGCACCATCGAATGACCCGTGGCAGTCAATATACCAGGATTTCTATCTCCCGTATATCCTGCCACTGACGATTATGCTGTTAGTCGTCGCTCTCGCCTTTATCGGACTCCGAGCGGGCTCTATTAGCGAGTACCGCCGCAAGCGACTCCTTCGCCGGATTGGCATCGTGTTCATGGGATCGTTCGTCTGGTTCCCGCTCATCTCGATTCCACTCCAGTTCGTGAACTCGATTGGAATGACACTCGCACCCATTGAGCAGATGTCATCTGGGTTTGGAGGGATGGCGAAAGCAGGACTCGGAGGCCTGATTGCCGTGTTAGTGATGGTCTTTGTAGAGAATATTCTCCTTCTCTTGGCCGCATTCGTCTATGGTCTTCGATGGCTCGGTGTGATCGTACTGACGCCACTGATGCCGTTACTCGGCGTTCTGTGGGCGGTAGACGTATGGCCGGTTAATTCCATGTCGAATATCGCACGCCGAGGAGCAAGTATCTATCCGGGCCTCATTATCGCAGGGATTCCGGCCGCGGTACTGTTCCGACTCGGGTGGCAGACTGACCCAGCCAGTGGATTAAGTGCGTTATTTGCGTTGCTTCTCGGTCTTTCGCTCATTCCAGCAGCCTGCATTGCGAGTATTCTAACGGTCTATTGGAGTGCGCCGACGCTCCAGCGTATTGCCCACTCCGGTGCGGGAGCAACCGCGAAAGGTGCGCCAAAAGCAAAGAATGCCGCGAAGAAAGGCACCGGAAAATCGGTTCGCGGTGCCCGCAACGTCCATCGAGGGTACGCTCAGAACGGGCGCGGGCCGGTGACAAAGAGCGGGCAGACCCAGCTCGGGAGCGGTGACTCAAAAGCCTACAAACTCGGCTCGTCTGCGCAGTCAACGAAAGACCACGCAGGCCGCTACAACAACCTCCGGAAATCGAGGACGGGGCGGATGCGCGATAAGACGAAAGAAGACGTGAATCAGGCCACACAGGCGGCGAAGGCCCGGTCGAAGCAGGCGTTCAGGAATACGAAAAACAAGGTTTCGCGGTGGTGACGATTCATGAGTACGAACACTGACGATCACGAGTATAGTGCACGACGAATTCATCAATCACTCGGCGGGACGACCGCGTTCTTCCAGGGGTACACCATCGGCGAAATCATGCTGTTCGTCGGCGTGGCGTTTGTCACGCTCATCGGCGCAGCACTCGTCCCGGCTACCTTCACGATCCCAATCCTCGGGTTCGGCATCATGCTCGGACTCCTTCTGGGATTACTCCACAAGGTGAAGCCCTCCTACCTGTGGCTAACCGAGTGGCTGGCCGCCCGGCTCGGCTGGGCGGTCAAGAACAAGGAGTACACACACGGTGAGAATAACAGCGAGGTCCGCTACTTGACCCGCGTAGGGCAGGTCTTCCCGCACGCCATCGAGCGGTCAGACGGCGCGCTCGTCGGCGCAATGAAAGTCGAGCCGGCGAATATGGCGCTCGAAGACGACGAAGCGTGGGCGAAAGCCGTCCAATCGCTCTCCGAGTTCGTCAATGCGACCATCGACTTCCCCGTGAAGTTCTATCTCACTAGCCGGGAAGTCGACCAGGACGACGTCGTCCGCGGCCACCAGCGCCGCCTCGGTGACGCCGATGTCCGCTCACGGCCCGTCCTCAAACGGCTGCTCGAAGAGTACATCACCACCAACACCGATCAGAACGGCGATATCGACTCCGAAAGCACGACCATCCGCGAATACTACATCATCACCGCCGTTCGCGACGCCGACGTCGAACAGCTCGACGAAACCGGTGACAGCGTACTCGCCTACCTCGCCGACATACCTGTCCTGGGGCGCGTGTTTGGCCGGTTTCAGTCTGATGGTCTCTCCGAGGCCGAACGCGACCGCCTCAAAGAAGATAAGTTGAAGTCCCGACTCGGACAGATCCGCCGCGGTGGGTCCTCGCTCTACCGCTGCTCGGTCAGTCCCGTCGACGCCTACGACCTCACTCGTGTGACCAAAGAATACTGGACGGGACGTACTGAGGAGTACGGCGACATCACTGACGCGATCGGCACGTTCCCGGTCGTTGCACACGGCATCAGCGACGACGTGCCGTCGACCCCTGACCCAGACGACGTCGTCGACGCGATGGACGACGACCAGTACAGCAGGCGTGGCGCTTCGACCAACGGTCACGACCAAGAGAGCGACGAGTGGGACGTCTCCGTCGATGACCTTGACGACGAGGGCAGCAAGGCGTCAGAAACGGACGACGAGACGGATATCACCTACGAGAACCGACTTGACGACACGTCGACGATCCACCAGTCGGTCATTGCGCCGTCGACAGTCGACTGGGAGACGACCTACGCCGTCATCAACGACGAAACGTACATTCGGACGTTCTGGATTGAGCAGTTCCCGGAGGAACCTGCCGACGGGATGCTTGAGCGATTGCTGCTGGAGACAGAACTGCAGACGGACATCAGCATCCATCTCGATCCGTTCGACAATCAGTCGGCCGAGGACATGATGGCCGACTGGATTTCGGATCTGAAGGTCAACCAGCACGACTCGAATAGCCTCAAAGCCGAAGACCTCCAGGACGACATCGACCGGGGGAAGTTCATGCGGTCACTCGTCCGGGCGAACAAAGCGTCGTTCTACCGTGGTGGCGTCTTCATCCGACTCTCCGCCGAGAGCAAGCAGGAACTAGACAACCAGTCGACGCGCCTGCGCTCGATTGTCAAGGACGCGCCAGCGAACTGTACGCTCAAGGTGGCGAACCGCTGGCAAGAGAAGGGCCTTGCGACTGTCTCACCCCTCGGTCGGAATGAGCTTGGTCGTGATCGGATGTCGACACTCACGAATCAGGCGGTCGGCGCGATGTTCCCCTTCTCATCGAACTACATGATGATGGACGAGGGCGTCGAGTACGGCTACCACGGCCACAACGGGTCACCCGTCCAGATCAATCCCTGGGAGCTCGAAACCGGCCATAGCGAACTCGTCGTCGGAATGCCCGGTGCGGGGAAGACGTTCGGGGATATCATGCGCCACCTGCGGATGATGAAGCGCCAGCAGGAGACGATGCTCGTGATGATCGACCCGGTTGGTGGGTTCAAAGGCATCGCCGACGCGCTGAACGCGAAGACGATCTCTGTCGGGGGCGACACACAGCTGAATCCCCTGGAAATCCGTGAGACGCCCCAGGAGGTGCTCGAATCCGAGGACGGTATCTCACCGTTGTCCGCGAAGAAAGACGAGGTCTACGCCATCCTCGAGAACTTCCTGACCGCTCGCGATATCAACCTCGGAACCGAAACGGGCGTTCTCTCGTACGTCATCGACGAGGCGTACCGACAGGCCGGTGTCGTCGAGGACGACGTCAGCACTCACACCCCGGAGAACTCGCCGACGATGACGGACGTCCATCGTATCCTCGCGGATATTGCCGACCATCCCGACGAGCACAACATCGCAGCGTCCGAATCTGCTCGCGAACGCGCCGCCAAGTATGCCGACGAACTCGCAATCGCATTCCAGCCGTTCCGTGACGGTGGTGCGTACGCCAACCTCTCTGAGCGGTCGGAGATCGACATCCTCGAAGGCGACAACAAGGTCGTTTACATCGATCTCGGGCAGATCGAGGGGAGTGCGTCGGGAATCGACCGCCAGACGTTCCTGATGCAGCTGCTCTTGTCGACGGTCTACCAGCAGGCGAAAAAGACCGATCGAAACGTCGAACTCGCCATCGACGAGGCCCACTACCTGTTCGAGGATCAGGCGAATCTCGATTTCCTCGAAACGGCGTTCCGCCACCAGCGCCACGCCGGCCTGCGGATGGTACTGCTGTCCCAGACTGCCCAGGAGTTCTACGAGACCGACCAGGCCGAGAAGATTCTCGGTATGTGCCCCATCAAAGTCTTCCACAAACTGCCCGACTTGGATGACGAGACGGCCGACAAGATCGGGCTCACGCGTGAGCAGCGCCAGTACGTCCGTGGGGCCGACGCAGGCAAGGAGGACCTCGGATACAGTCAGGCGCTCGTCCGCGTCGAAGAACACGGGACGTACCCGCTGCACGTCGTCGCTGACGAGTTCGAGAAGCGCGTCATTGACTACGAACCCGACGATCGCGAGTTCATCCAGCAGACGATAAGTGCCGAACCCGAGGATCTCGTCGACTTCGAGGAATTCGTGGAGAACGAGGCGCGGCTGAACGCGCTTACCAACCGCTACGACCTCTGCGAGGACGAGGCGGCTCGCATTCTCGATGATGGGTTCACCGAGGACGAGCTCATTGAAGCGGTCGTCGCGAACGCACGGCGGAACGGTACGGTAGAGACGTCCGCCCTCGCTGACGGTGGAGACGACGCTGTCCAGTCCAATGAGGAGGGTACCGACGATGTTTAGTCAGCTCCTGAGTGGCAACCCGCAGTACGACGCAACACAGCTGGAGTTCGAAGAGCCGTTCGTCCAGCACCCGGAGAGTGCGCCGGGTATCCTGCTCAGAATTCGTCCGTTCAAAGAGAATCAGGGAGTCGTCGACGGCGCCGGACTGCTCCAGTCGGTCCACGACGTGACGACGAACTTCCGGGGGAAGAACACGAGCGACCACCACTCCTTCGAGGTTTGGTTCGACGAGGGGAAGATCAAGTTCTATATGCACGCTGCGACTGAGGCGGCCGCCGACAAGTTCCGCCGCCGTGTCGGGAACAACTACGCAAACAGCGAGGTGTTCCCCGTCGAAGGTGGGGCTGCCTTCCCCGTCATTGAGCCCGACGAGTACGTCGCTGGCGCGTGGCTGGAGATGGAGAAGCTCCCCTATTACCCGATTCGCCATCACAACAGCGAGGAGTGGGAGACGGATCCATATGGCGAGATCACGAGCGAGATGCTCTCGCTCGACGACAGCAAGGTCATCACGCAAGTCGTCTTTCGACCGGCCAAGCAGTCCTGGACGGGGGGCGACCGGTTCAAGCACAACAGCGTCGACGACCTCGCCCACGCGCTCCGCCAGGGAACGTCGGTGGGATGGCTCAATCCCCGAACGCGACCAGCGAGCGAGAAGGACAAGCAGGCCGCCAAAACCATCGAGCAGCAGCGCGGCCAGCAGGCATTCCACGTCAACATCCGTGTGGTCGCAATTTCAGCAGATAAGGACGAGGCCGAGGCCCGTGCCCGTGGGGTGGCCGGGATGTTCAGAAAGTACTACAACGCGATCACCGAGCAGGGTCTCGACGATACGCCGGTGTGGCATCGGAAGGAAGCCAAGCGTGCGAGTCAGCTCAAACAGCACGTCACCCGGATGGCCGACCGCGAGTGGACCGACCGGCGTATGATTATGACTGTCGACGAGCTCGCTGGCGTCGCACACATCCCGAACAACGAGATCGAGACGCCGAATATCGACTGGCGCTACACGCAACGCGGTGACCGCGTCCCCGCCGACGCAGGCCAATACGAACCGCCCACCGACAGCGGAGATGCCAACGAACGCAATGCTGACAACAGAGGACACAATGGTGTTTGACCGATTTTTCGATCGTGACGACTCCGAGGAGTCGCCTCCAGCGTCCGAGAAGTCCACAGAAGACGAGGAAGTAGATCCCAATTCGCAGACCAACGGAGACGAGCGTTCAACGTCCAATTCACTATCGGCTTCCCAGACCCGACTCGGCGAAACGTACGATATCAGTGAGCGAGACACGGCCTACGTTGGTGGGAAGTCCGTCATCACCGAAACAGCAGGTGAGGGCACTGTCGCAGGGTCACACGTCCGAGAGATGTTCGAATCGGGTGTCGACACCTCGCCCGCCCCGCTCTGGATCGGCTACGACGAGGACGCCCAACGTGGATTCCGTGAAGCACCGCTCCGCTTCGAGTCGCTGTTCCGGCACATCTGGATCACGGGCACCACCGGCTACGGGAAAACCACGGAGTTGCTGAATATGATGATCCAGTGGGCGTATTCAGGGTATGGCTTCGTATACTTCGACCCGAAAGGTCGCGACTCCCGTGAACTCCTGCGGAAACTCCCCGAAGACCGTCTGGACGACGTCGTCTGGATCGAGCCCGGATCGTCAGAGCACGACAAGACGGTCGGACTGAATTTCCTCGAGGTTCCCGACTGCAACACCGAGGAGGAACGTGAAAACGAAATCGAGAATCGCATCGAGAACCTCAAAGCAATCTTCGATACGGACGAGTACTGGGGGATCAACATGAAGTCGATTACCGAGTCGATGGGTCGGGCGATGATGCAGTCCGAGAAACCGTTCTCGGTGATCGATATGTACTTCACGCTGTTGAACGCCGAACGGCGCGAAGAGTTCGCCCTCGACGTCGACGACCCGTATGTGCGCGAATTCTGTCTCGAAATCGCACGGATGGACGACGAGACGGTCCGACCGCTGCTCAAGCGAATCAAATCGTGGGTCGAAAACTCGGTCATCCGGCGAATCATCTCCCACCGCGAGAGCACGATCGACTTCCGCGACATCATCGACAACGACCGAATCGTCATCGTCCGCACACCCGTCGAGAACACGGACATCAAGAAGATGGTCACGCTCGGCGTGATGCGGAACCTCTGGAGCGCAATTCAACAACGGTCATACGAGCGAGACACCGATCCAGACCCCTACTTTGTCCTCTGTGACGAGTTTGACGACATCGCGAGTGACAACCTCGATATCGAATCGATGCTCGCCCGTGCCCGGTCGATGCGTCTCTCCGTGACGCTTTCCTCCCAGTACCCGTCGCAGTTCGACGAGGATACGCTCAAGGCGATGCAGAACAACTGCGACAACCTCATCGCCTTCTCGGTGAACGATGTCGACGACGCCCAGCTCTTGATGAAGAGGTTCCGAAACTACACGGCAGAGGACCTCATCTCGACCGACCAATACCAGGCCTGGACGAAACTGCCTCTTGACGGCGGTCGGTACTCCGAGCCCGTCCTTCTCCGCTCGTTCCCGCCGTATCCACCGCTTCGGTCGGCTGATGCGGTCGACGATATCATCGAGCAGAGTTTAGACCGGTACGGGACCGACCCGCTGACCGACGCTGAGATTATGCAGAACCTCATCTACAGCGACGCCAACGAAGCAGCAAACCCGACGAAAATCCTGGATGAGACGATGGCGGAGGCGATTCGCGCAGTGCAAATACGGGAGGACGTACGGACGGAGAACGGTTGGGTAGACGTCACCGCCGTCGACGAAGAACTCTCCGTACGCCTTGGGAACAGCCATCCCGACATTGACTTTGAGTATGATGACTTGCCGGACGTGCGTGAAACGTCACGGTTGCTCGAAGTCGAACTGAAGAACGACGACATCGTCGCCCGTCTCTCCGACGAGGGGGAAACGACGGTACAGCCTGAGACTGGGGCTGTCGGATCGGCGGGCGGAACAAGCCACGATGCAGTACTCATGGATACCGAGACGGCGCTCACCGAGCGCGGGTTCAGCGTCGATATCCTCGAACAGGACGGGAGCGAGCAACCCGACGCCACTGCGACCCACCCAGACCACGACGGCGTGTTCAATATCGAGGCCGAGACGACGACACCTGACCGACCCGCGAAAGTCTTGCAGAACCTCAAACGAGCCCACGAGGCCGACCGGATACCATTCTTCGTCGTCCGTCCTGGTGATTCCGACACGAAGTGGGCCAAGCGAATCGAGAACATCCTCTCGCCGCCGCTGAAAGAGCGGGCCGACGGCACCGAGCAGTTCTATAATCGCGACGAGATCGTGATGTTCGGCGGTGGCGCGACCGCTCACGGTGGGGTAACCGCTGTTCGGCCACGCACCGCAGACACAAATCGGACTGTCTGGACGCGAGACGCTGACGAGCGCGTGCTTTCAGACGGCGAGATGGAGTTCGCTCGCGTTCCAGACGAGGGAACGCTTTCCAAAAACGGCGTTCCGGCCTACTATAGCCACGATCGAGAAACCGGCCAGTACACCGTCCACAAACCTGGAGATACCTGCGTCTATGACTCGAAAGACGGTTTCGAGGCGGATTGGACCCCGATCAAACGGCCATTCATCCCCGACGTCGATCTACCAGATGCAGACGTTTCGCGCGACAGCTACATCTTACTGATTTTGCCAGCTGACGGTAGTCCAATGATTTTCCAGCAAGGAGAGACGTATGCGCTGTCCAAGAATCCCGATCCCGAGGGGCTGTGGCCGGACGATTCCACCGGTGATTCAGGCCAGGTCGAGGTTTCGACGACCGGCCTTGGCAGGGATGCTCCACTAGATGCCGATGCATCTGATTCGTCATCGAAAGACGAGTCGATGGACATCGACCCGGACGGCGACGGTGTTGAAGCGTTTACAGCGATGTACGTCAGGCAGGCCGATGGAGCCAAAGTTCCACAGGATGATCTGTTTCAGGCGTACGCCACATGGACTGACCAGCACGATATCGACGGGACAACCAAGGGTTGGTTCACTCGGAAGTTGCGGAACGTAGTCGACCTCGACACCGACCGGTCTAGAGTAGATGGTGACCGGGTTCAGTTCTACCTCGGACTCACCTTGACACAGGAGGGGTATACACTACTCGATCAAGGAGATGAACCAGATATATGATATACTGTGTTAGTGCTTCTGAGAGTATCCCTGTTCGATGGCATCTCGTCTGCGATTCTCTCCGAAATAGCCCCTCACACAGCCAGAATCCAGCATTTGCTTCACCTGTCCACGCAGACTGTCCATCCAAGGAATCTCCACGGACACAGCTGTCCACGCAAAATCGCATGACGGGGGTGCTGTCCACGCAACATCCCCGGCCAAAACCAACTAGTATACACTGGGTTCCATCCGCAGAACGGTGCGGGGACAGGCAGGTCGGACAGCATATCAATTATCGGCAGTCGTATCGGGGTTATGATATAGTTTGTTCGGAGGATTCAGTCGGTGGTCCTCGGAGAGATCAACGATGAGTTCTGACACCTCTATTGACACAGCAGCGCTGCCAGCTAGCTTGCGAGAACGCGAGCAGTGGGTATGCTGGAAAGAAGAAGAGCGCGATGGCAAACAGACGAAGATACCGGTGACGCCAGGGATAGGAGCATTCGCCTCGTCGACGGATCCAGATACGTGGGACAGCTTTGAGACAGCACTCGAGTACGTCGAAACAGGGAATGCTGATGGCGTTGGCTTCGTCTTTACTGACGATGATCCGATCGTTGGCGTGGATCTCGATGACTGCCGCGATCCCGAGACCGGGGACGTCGACGACG
Source organism: Natrinema pallidum DSM 3751 (assembly GCF_000337615.1). Classification (GTDB taxonomy): domain Archaea; phylum Halobacteriota; class Halobacteria; order Halobacteriales; family Natrialbaceae; genus Natrinema; species Natrinema pallidum. The sequence goes on along the minus strand of NZ_AOII01000095.1, from coordinate 43,014 downwards.
CGGCGCTGGACATCATCGAGCGACTCGACTCCTATACGGAGATTTCGCCATCCGGCACCGGCTACCACGTGCTCATCACCGGAGAGCTACCGGAGGGCCGAAACCGCCGCGGGAGTTTCGAACTGTACGACACCGCGCGCTTTTTCACCGTTACTGGCAACCACGTCGAGGAGACTCCCGCTCACGTTGCACGCCGACAGGACGCGCTCGTAGCGATTCACCGCGAGTACGTCCATGACACTGATAGCGATGTGAAGTCCGAATCCGGGCATCGTGGCGCTACTGACGATCAGTCAGCAACGAACGGTGGAGGCGGGATTGACGTTGACCTCGAGGACGAGGAGCTTCTCGAGAAGGCAACGAACGCATCGAACGGGACGAAGTTCGAGCGGCTCTGGAACGGGAACACGGTCGGATACGATAGCCAGTCGGAGGCTGACATGGCCCTGTGCTATCTGCTGGCGTTCTGGACCGGCGGCGACCACACCCGGGTAGATCAGCTCTTCCGCCAGTCAGGGCTTCTCCGGGAGAAGTGGGACGATGTCCACTACGCCGATGGATCGACGTACGGGGAGAAGACCATCGAGCGGGCGATTGCGAATACCTCGGAGTTCTATGATCCCGACTCGGGCGACGAATCCACGCAATCCCACGCCAGTTCGAGTACGTCGACTACCGATGCCGGACGTGACGAATCAGATCGTAGTCACGCGTATCTGACCGAGAAAAATCGGCTGTTAACCGATCGTGTCGACGAACTCGAGGCAACGCTCGAACAGAAAAACGAGCGTATCGAGACACTCGAAGCAGAGATCGAGCGGCTCACGGAAGAACTCGCAGATTGTGACCGAGAGACAGACCCGACCCACGAAGAGCACGCCGTGGATGCTGGTGCGGACGATGATGAGTCCGAGACAGCGTCTGTTTGGGGGCGGACGAAACGGTTGTTCGGGAATGGCTCCGAGTAACGGCGAGACCGCGACGTAGCGTTTATCCTCCCCGTGAGGGGTGACGGAATTTCGAACTGCCCCAAAGCAACGTATGCATTCTGAGCGACAGCACCAGCGAGACCGTGGTATCGACCCTTGTACTCAATCGCGAAGCGATTCGCGGTGGAGTTTATCACCCCCAAGAGGGGTGAGGGGGCGCAGTGAGCGCCCACTGAACGACCATGTCTTCCGAGTACGAGCGACAGCAATCACGACTACGTGACGAACAGACAGAGCAACCAAGCGAAGCGCCGTGGGCAGATCTGGAACTGGCGGTTCCCAACGACAGAAGTCAGATTTCCATCGTCTCTCTCGTCGAGTGCGTCCTTGTCGAACTTACCCACGAAGAGGTCGGTGCGGAGTACGTCTCCGCGAACGTGTGGGGAGCGAAGCGAACGCAGTTCATCGCCATCGACGACGTCGGGGAAACGTTCCAGAAACGCCACTACGACGAGCGCCTCGGGTGGCACGAGTCGACGGTCAGCCGGCAGGCTGTTCGCGAGGATCTTATCACCCGACTCACGCGGTCATCATCGCTGGCATCGGATCGTAGTCACGACGTCCCAGTCGACGGCGCGGATACGTTTAGCGTCAAACCTGCTCAAGCGCTCCGACGGGATTGAGGCCGTCAGGTTAACCAACATTCGCGCCGGCCTTCTGGAGTTGTTGGTTAATACGGTGTCCCGCTCAACGTTACCCAGCGGGTAGCCCATGCGCTGCGTCAATCGGGAAACTATTCCCTGAAGCAAGAACTATATCCATCGAGTCGCAAGAACACGTATGGCCGATTCAGAATCCACGAATGGACCTCCGCCGTTTGAGGACGCCTTCAGCGGCGAGGATGTCGAACAGCGCATCTACGGAACCATCCTCCAGACCCGGGAGCCCGCCACCGCGAGCGCGATTACAGAGCGTGTCGACTGTGACCCGAAGACCGCCCGGAAGTACCTCGACTGGTTCGCGGACCTGGGTATCGTCACGCGCCACGACGGGCATCCGGCCACCTACGAGCGCAACGACGCCTACTTCGAGTGGCGACGCATCAACCAGCTCGCCGCAGACCACCCTGTCGAGGACCTCCAAGAGCGCGTTCGCGAGCTGACGACGCGCATCACCGACTACGAAGCGGTGTACGACGCCGCGACACCTGCCGCGGTCGACGCCGTCGCCGTCGCGGAGGGGAGCGACGAGTGGACGATCGACGACGTGTACAGTGACCTCGGCGACTGGGCAACCGCTCGGGAAGAGCGCGAGCGCTACGAACGCGCCCGGCAGCAACGCGCTGGCACCGACGGCGAACAGGCCTCCGGGTAATCCCAGCGATGGCACCGCCAGCTGGCGATGGGGGCAGCCCCGCCCCGATCGACCGTCCGATCCTCGAATTTCTACAGACGCGTCTCCGAGCGACACAGCAAGTTGAACAAGCGACCATCACGGACGACAGCGGTCATCTCGAGCTATACGTCCGGTTCGCGTCGCCGTACTATCCAGCGACTGTCGACGAGGCGACCCTGACTGTCCGCTGGTACACGAACGACGATTTCAAAATCCACTATCGGGAGATACATCCGGAGAGTACCTGGGAATGCCGGTGGGACCGGCATCCGAACCCCCACAATACGCGAGACCACTTCCATCTCCCACCCACCGCCCCGACACCCGGCGACGACGCCTCCTGGCCAACCGACCATCGTGACGTGCTGAGGCTCGTTCTCGACGAGGTCGAAGAGCGAATCACCCAGTTATGGGACGAGTAGGTGGCCCGGTAATCGCGACCATTCGGTTTCGCCGAACAGCGTACGCCGCACGACGGTGCTCACCCATCTCGGTGACGGTGCGGCCATCCTCCCCGTGCATGAATCGACTCGTGGATTCGACTAGCTCTCACGGTCAGCGTGTCCGGCAGCGTTCTCCGAGACCACCCCGTCTTGAAGCAGCACGCGAAGCCGTTGGCCATGTTCGAGGTGTTCTGGCGGATTGTCAAGTCGAAGCAAGAGAGTGTCATCGCCAGCATCGACAACACGAGCATCGATCCCTCGCTCGGTCACTGCCGTTTCGATTCGCTCGAGCCGCGCGTCAAGACTCGTGAGTGCCGTCTCGATATCCGGCTCATCGGTCGTACCCGGCCACTCACCAGCCATCCCGTCGGCCCGCACACTGTCTGTCGCTGCTGTACTACCGTCGTCACCCTGCTGGTCGTCACTGGCGCCATCCGGCGTCTGTCCCACACGTCCGGTGGGGAGCCGATCACGAAGCCGCTCTAGGTCGAGCCCTTCCGCACCGAGATCAACGTCATCGACGCGCGTGACGTTCGGGAGTGGTATCTCCACGTCATCCACCGCGTCGCCGAGCAGCCGCCCGCTCGTGTTCGTTCCGGCCTGCACGCGGCGGGTTGTCGATTCCGTCACCCACGGCGGCGGTGTCCAGCCCGACTCGTCCAGTAACGTATAGCAAGTCGTGTCGTCGGTCGCCCAGACGAAACTATCGTACTTGTCCTTGTACTGGTTCGCGGCCGCCCCCTGTTGATGGGTGATGACGACATGAACTGGCGAGAGGCCCTCGACCACACCGTCCAGGGTTTCCGGAGTGGGGTGATTACTGAGCGAAAACTGGTGGGTCGTACACGCCGCGCTCGTCACCGGGGAACTCCCGCCGTTGATGAGCTGGACGAGTGTAGCACCGGGGTCATCCGAAATTGTCTCGAAGAGCCGTTCGGCACTCCCGTCAACTGGGACCTCTGGTCCGGCAATCGTCACGCCATCCGCCGCCAGTACATCTGTCGGGTCAACAAACTCGGGGGCCGCCTGGACGTTCGGCACGGTATAGTCGAGGCGGTCGTAGAGTTTTGCGACGTGGCCCACAAGCGTGATCGGCAGCGTCTCGTCGCGGTGGTCGGCGAGATGCCCGAGAAGGTAACCCATCTGTAGCCCGGTCAAGCCACTGGCCGTCGCGAGAACCGTCGAGCCAGCCCGGACGCGTTCACAAATCGTGGCGACAGCGTCAGTGAGCGTCGGTTCATACGCCTCGCTAGTTGCGGCCGTGAGCACGAGGATATCGACGTCCACGGGCAGATCGGGATCGAATCCCGGATAGCCGGCAGCGCGACGGTTCGTGAAATCACCGGTGACGAGAATCGTTCGTTGCTCGTCGCCGTCAGTGACGTCGAACAGGAAGCCCGCTGCGCCCGGCGTGTGTCCCGCCGGAACGGGCTGTACACGGAGCCCTGGAACGACCTGCGTCCACTCTGCTATCGGTTCTAGTTGCTCGAGAACGCGGGCTGTATTCGATAGCTCGTAGTGGTCCGCGCCAGCTGCGAAGACGTCCTCGAGCATCTGGGCGGTATCAGCGGCGGCGTACACTGGTGCGGCGTGGTCGAGGGTCGCTCCGAGCGACTGGTAGTGATCGAGATGAGCGTGCGTCAAGCAGACAGCTGAGAGATACTCATTGGCGTCCTCGTCAAGGAGATCGGCAGCCGACACGTTCGCCCCAGCATCGACGAGTACGCAGACTGTTTGGTCGGCAAGCAACCCATCAACCCGGAGGAGTACGGACTCGCGCCCGGAGTACGGGTTTGCGTGCTGGAACTGGATCTCCATCGATATATACCCCTTCAGAATGCGGCAGTATATATCATATCCTCTGACCCGGAGCAAACAGCATCGCAGAGCTGCCACCCGAGAAGAGAGACGGACGGATCGGGTGCTGTACGGTGAGTTCACCGAGTGACGACCGCCGCAGTAGGGTTTGTCAGCGCCGTGAGGCGCGCGGCGCGCTCAAAACCGTGCCCTCGCGTGATTTCCAATGACAGATCAAGACCCAATCGACGACACGGCTTACGATCATAGACGGCTTGAGGCGGAATTGGTAGCGCAAGACCGGGATGCTGCACGTATCCAGACCGACGACGTCGACGAGACAACTGCCCGACGGCTCGTCGCAGATTGCATCGATGACGGGGCGGTCATTCCGATTGCGGAGGAGCGAATACTCGTCCATGAGCCCAGTGACGCTGCGTTCGATTCGATCAGACAACTGGCTGTCTTCCATCAAGGCTGGACGGCCGCCAGAGACGCCGACGAGGAAACGGCCTGATGCAGCAGACTCTCGCTGGATGTGTCTTCTGTGAGGCGCTGCCCGGCGCCGAGGCCGGTGAAGCCCATACCTGGGGGAAAGAAGAGCGAGTCACCCACCCAATCTGCGTCGACTGCGCAATTCAGGCGCGACCTGACCCCGATGAGCACGATCACCACGCCTGCGACGGGTGTGGGCTCGTCGTTGACACGCTCGCAGCGCTCACGCGGTTCCGCGTGGAGCTCGGCCACCTCGAAGGGCCGCTGCAGCTATGCACACGGTGTAATCCCGGCGGGCCAGCGGCTTATTGGACACGAGATCTCGACGACCACGTTGTCGAGTCAGGATGAGTATCCCAGTGAAAACTGCAAGGGCGTGCCGGCAGCCGTTCTGGATTAGGAATACGCCGATACATCTAATACGCTCGGCGACAATGAATACATATGCCAATCGACGTCGAGACATTTGAATCATCCTCCGAGGATCGACTACAGAACGGCGGCGAGACGAACGCTGAGCGAGTTATGCGCTTCCTCACTGCGCATCCCGACCAGGCGTTCATGCAGAGCGAGATCCGCGATGCAACCGACGTGAAAGCCGGGAGTATCAGCGTCGTACTCTCCCGCCTCGAGGAGCGGAACCTCGTTCGGCACAAGGGCAACTACTGGACACTCGGCGAAGACGAAGACATCGCAGCGTACAGCAGCATGCTCGAGAGCACACGCGCTGCGAACGACCGCTTCGGCGAGGAAGATATGGACGAATGGGTGGAGCACGCCGTCGACGATGAGGACCAGGAATGACCTATCAGCGCGGCGATGTCGTCTGGGGGCCTGATCCGTTCAAGTCCACCGAGAACCCGCGCCCATGGCTAATCCTCAATAACGACGCGCATCCGTTCGGTGCGGAAGAGTACATGACGGTCACACTGACCACGACGCCACACGATGCAACCGTCCCGATCGAGTCTGCTGACTGGGTTGAAGGCGGGATGCCCAAGCAGAGTTACGCGTCTCCCTGGGCGGTCGCCTCACCGAAACACACCGCGATCGTCCGCCGACAGGGCCGGTTGCAAGAGGACTTCGTCCAGACCGTCATCGAGACGATGCAGACGTATCTCGATCCGCCGGCCGACACTCAGTAGGGGAATCTTCAATACCTGGCGACGCGCTCTACGAGATCCAAAATTGGACGGGGAACCTCACTCATGTGTCGGTCGCGGATATGTGAACAAGATAGATCCTCGAAGATTACCTAGACAGCGCACCGTCAGAGACCTTCGCAAGGACTATCCCCACAGTCTATTTAAGCATCGGGGAGAAATCCTATCCATGGGCAGTAAAAGTATCCAAAAGGGCGCATCACTCGAGCTGCCAGTTCCCGTCCCGTCCACGGACCTCTTCAGTCACGCCTGTACTGGGGAGGTTCTTGCATTGCTCGTCGACAATCCATATACAGCGTTCGGAATTCGAGATCTGAGCCGAGCGACGGACCATCCCCACCGAAGTATTTCGTCGGCCATCGACGACCTCGGGGCGGTCGACTTCGTCGACATCGAGCACGCCGGGCGGAAAAAGCTCGTTCGCATCAAACGTGCCCGGCTCAGCAAGCCCGACGATCCGATCATTCAGATTCCACAGGACGAGTTTCACGCCCCAGTCCGGGAACTCGTCGAGAGGCTGACCGACAGCGTCGACGACATCCACGGAATCGTCCTCTTTGGCAGTGTTGCCCGTGGGAACGCCGATCGCCGAAGCGATATCGATTGTTTCGTCCTCGTCGATGGAACACAAGCGACGGCCCAGCAAACCGCCGACGAACTGACGTCCGAATTGAACGAGGAAGCCTTCGCTGGTGACCGCTACAAATTCCACGTCCTCGCCGAATCCGTCGAGAGCGCACGCCGCTACGGGGACCGGTTGCGCGAGATCTTCGCCACCGGCCTGACGCTCAAAGCATCCGAGACCCTCACACAGCTCAAAGAGGAGGTGCTGACGAATGGACGATAGTTACGTCGACGAGGCACTCACCGACGCCGAGGCAGCGTTTCAGCAGACCCGCGGGCAAACAGGTGAATCCGATCTGGATGTCTCTGACGCCGCCCTCGTCCAGCTGCGGAAGGCCTGTCGACTCCTCGAAGCAGCGCGAACGCTCCGTGAGCAGAACGGGTACTACACAGTCGTCATCGAGGTGCTCAAAAACGCGCCGCGTTTTTGGCATCACGGCAATCAGAGATTGCCGTAGACGTCGTTCGTGGCTGTCGAGCGCAGTATTCAGTTCTATCTCCTGCACCGGGGACACGCCTCTGGAGAGGACTTACGCTACGAACATACGGCGGTGTACCAGCAAGGTGCGGAGGTGAATCTATTCAGCGAGGAGTTCGCCGATCGGCTCACCCAGCTCTGGAAACAGAACCGGGCCGAGGTGTATTATCGTGAGACGGTCGCCAGCGCCGAGCAAGCCGACGCGATGTTGTCGCTTGCCGACGCAGTCCACCGATATATTCTGGATTATGCGTCACTACAGCACGAGTGTGTCTGTTCCCAGTAATCCCTGTGAATACGTCTCAACCCGGAGGAATCGATGCCACCGTCGGACTGCCAGATACGGCCAGACAGAATGACAGACGCCGATGCACTCTATGACGTCCGAGAACGGACAGGGAACCCGGTTCACGCGCCGGTCGATGACGTCTGTGACCTCCTGCTGTCTCGAGCGGAAGATCCGCGTGCGGGCCACCAAGACGCCTATTTTGATTCGGCCATGGCGGCGGTCGTTGACCAGTATGGGGAAGAGGCGGTCCAACAGGTGATCAGGCGCATTCTTGTGGACCAACTCTCCCATCGAAGGGCCGCCACAGACCTAGATATGCGTCCCGTTGACGGCGTTTGGATCGGAACGACGGCCGGCTGGTTCCTCCGGGAGTTAAACGCAGAGCAGGATAGCTGAGACGCTCCCCCTGAAAGCCCTCGACCGCTCGGCATCCCGCGACCGCCGCTGCGCGCCTCGTGCCTGCGGTGCTTACGAGGTCGGGGGACGACCGAGACGGCCTCGCCCTTTCTGAGTCCACCAGGCGATTGGATGGGTCACCGAGCGTCGAATCCGGTTGAACAGTGTTTGTTTACGGCACGCCCCGCTCGCCGCGTTCCGCCCTCCGCGTCGCTCGCGACCGACCATTCCGGGCTGCGGGCGCTCCCCGCACCGCGAGCGCCCGTTCCGGGCTAAAATGCATGTGCCCTCGACGCCAGCGGGTATCCCCGTCGGTTGCGCCCCTCGCGGGCTTTCGCGTTCCAGCGCTTTGTGCCGCTGCGCGCGGCGAGCCACCCCGCAGGCTCGCCGTGCTCCCGACAGTCGCCCTGGACACGATCCCGCGCATCGGGCCGGACACGAGCGGGCATATCCCGCTGGACGCTTGCTCCGGGCGGGTCGGCGCGCGGTGCTGGATGGGTAGCCTCCTTGGGTGCGCTCTCGCTCGCGCCCAGGGGCGCTCGCGAAGGCGCGAGCGAGAGCGCGCGATGGATGAGTTGGTCGTTGTGGACAGCCACGGCTGGAGAGTCGTGGTGTCGGAAGAAGACGCCGAGTGAGCGCCTTCAGGTCTTAGAACCTATGTCGAGTAAGAACGTCACCAGTGAAGTAGTTTCGGTCGATGAACAGGCATTCGAGAAAGCGGACGAACGAGCAGTCGACGAGGATGGCTTCGAAGTCGTCGATGAGACCCCGGAGTTCCAGGCGACGGTGCAGATGGAAGTGCAGGCGAAAGTCGATTCAAACCATCCGGACTCGCGAGTCGAGGAAGGGCCGGATCACATGTTCGGGAAGACCCTCGAACAGGAAGAGCGCATCAAGGCGCGAGAGGCTGAGCTGGAGCGTATCAGTGCCCAGGCCGAACTCGGGACGCAGGAGGGTCGGGAGAAGCGGACGCGAGATATCGCGGCAAAACGAAGCGCGAAGCGGCGGACGGAGTTCCAGAAGCGGCGAGCGAGCGTGGATCCGATGGCGGACCCGGAGCGTCAAGATCCCCGTGCAGAGCTCGAGCAGGAGCAGTTGGCGGCTGTGAACGAACAGTCGATGCGGTTGGCCGAGAAGCTGAATGGGTGGTCGCGGGCGGCGATCAGTCGGCGGCTGGCCGAGGCGGTCGTCACGGGGAAAGACATGATGAGTGCGGTCGTCGGGGTGTTCGAGGAGCTACAGACGGCGCCGGGCCAGGTGATTCCAATCGGGAAGGTCGAGGGCGTGAACCGAAAGGAGGTGAGCATCGAAGGAACGATTACACAACTGTGGGAGCCGTCGAGTCCAGCCATTGCCCAAGTGGGACTCATCGAGGATGAGAGCGGACGCACGAAATTCACGAGTTGGAAAGCGTCGGACGCACCGTGGATGGAAGAAGGAGAACGTGTGCGGATTCACGGGGCGGCGCGGAACTGGTATCAGGGGCGCGTCTCAGTGGCCCTGACCGGGTGGAGCACCGTGCTATTCCCCGAGCGCGGTCAGTGGTGGGAGTAGTCGGCTAACGCAGCTCTCTTTTTTGCTAATGCCCGTTCACCCGCTTCCCGCCGCCCCACCCAACCTCCACGTTCCGGGCGGCTCACAGAGCCGCCGGGCTTTCGCCACAGCATCCCACTGCGCCGGCTCCGTACCGCTAGGTGTTTATCTGCCCCTAACGGGTGAGGGGCGCTCTAAGAGGCGCGATTCATTGTACTGTCCCTCGTGAGAATCATGGCAACCAAAGAGATCTACGAGACGACGTTCGACGAAGATGTCCAGACTGACTCAAGTGCAAAACAGTGCCCCGAATGTGACGGCCGGGTCACCACCAATGCGGTCGAAACCGTCTGTGAAGACTGTGGCCTAGTTGTCGACGAGCAGCGCATCGACCACGGGCCTGAATGGCGAGCATTCGACGAGGACGAACGTGAACGGACGGGTGCGCCGCTGACTGCGGCGCGACACGACCGAGGCCTATCGACCGAAATCGGGCATGGAACGGACGCAAACGGAAATACGCTCTCCGGACGGAAGCGCCGGCAGGTCGCACGGATGCGCCGGGAGCAGACTCGTGGGCGGTTTCAGTCGAAAGCCGAGCGCAATCTCGCACACGGTCTGGGTGAGGTCCGCCGGATCGTGAGCGCGCTCGAGCTGTCCGAGACGATTCGTGATCAGGCGTGCCAGCTCTTCCGGAGCGCTCAGAACGAAAATCTCCTGCTGGGCCGGTCGATCGAAGCGATGGCCACCGCGAGCGTCTACGGCGCCTGTCGGTGCGACGGGCTCTCACGAACCCTCGATGACGTTACCGATCCGGCGCGCGTTGAGCAGTCGCGCGTGACGAACGCGTACAAGACGCTGAATACGGAACTCGGCCTCCCGGCCAAGCCTGTGACGCCCAGTGCGTTCGTCCCGCGTTTGGCCTCGGAACTCGATGTCCCAGATCAGATTCGGCAACGAGCACGGAGGTTGGCGGAGGATTCTGAATCAACGGGAGTCACTACGGGTGTCTGCCCGTCAGGGTTCGCCGCGGCCTGCCTGTACAAAGCGGGGTGCGAACAGGGCCAGTTGCTCTCACAGTCGGACGTCGCAGAGGTCGCGAACGTTTCAACCGTAACCGTCCGAACTCACCGAGACGCGCTGGACGGACTAGCTGTCTAACGACGCTCCTTTTGTTGATTTGCGTGTCTGTAGTGGAATTGGCGTAAGAGCAATCATTTAAAAATGAAGACGAAGCATGTTGCGACCAGACTACTCTATGACCGGACGTTACTCTGACTGCGAAGAGCTCCGGCCGCTTGGCGAAGCGACGCATATCCCCGACGACAATCTCTCCACCAGTAGTGACGGAGAGCCCCGACGTCAACGAACAGGTAAAGCCCACACAGGCTATCCAGACCCCACGACAGCAACTGCGACCGGGTGTACCTCCTGTGGGACGTCGATTCCCGCTGGCCAGACGAAGTGCCGGTTCTGTCTCACGAATCATCTCGATGCAGCCCCCGATGACCAGGACACCCCTGATTCGGAATGTAATATCCTCCATATCGTCCACGCGCTCGTCGAGTCGCGGACGTTCTACGGCGCCGTCGCAAAGGGATCCGCTGCGGCCTCTCTCCTCTCGAAACCGGGTTCTAACCCCGCGGTCAACGACTGCCAGCTCATCGACGACCTCGATGAGAAACCTGCCGCACAGTTTGCCGACCAGTGGCCCTCGCTCCCATCGGCGGTACAGGTCACGTCAGAGCGCGGCGAACAGCTGCTCGCGGTGACTCGTGAGCGGACTACGTGGCGAGGCACGACGCAGTCGCGTCACGACGGCGAATACGCGACGTTTCTCTACGACGAAACTGGAAGTGGAATTCGCGACGAGGAACGTCTCGTGACCCTTCGTGAGGATGCAGACGACGATGTCTGGCTGGTGCCGGCGATTGCACTTCAGCGATCCGTCACCGACGCCAGTACTGGGAGCCCCCGACGCGAGAGTCCGAACAGGAAGCACCTCGAGTGTCGGGAGTGCGACCAGGAGACCCAGCATCGATTCAACGAACTCGAAGACGTGCCTGACGACGAGTGGACCGGGCAGCCGATGTGGGAGTGTCAGGTGTGCAAAACTCCTCGATACGGGCCGGAGCCTGAAGCAGGTCAGTAGACGCGGTATCGATAGTACCCAACGCAGCCTATGCATCGGAACTATTGTTGGTTAACTGCCGCCAGCTAGCCGAAGTGTTGCAAGAGACCGATGTCGAGCACGGACTGGGCCGAGAAGTTTTACCGCGATATGACCAAGGGCTACTATGCCCTTTACCGTGAGTTGGCGGACGCTCCTCGACGAGTGTGAAGAGCTCGCCGCGGATGCAACACTCATTACGCCGCTGTCGGAGACGCGATTCCGCCTCACCGACGTCCAGGAACACCGCATCGTCATCGAGTTCGTCGATTCGGGTGACTCCCAGCCGCTGCAACGCGAGCAGTTCGAAACCCTTGCTGAGCGTATTACTGATGCTGGCGACACCTTCGACCTCCAGCGCCTGCCCCCGGATGCGGACCCGTACGCGGCAGTGTTGAGCCTTCATCCCCGATACGAGATCAGCGATCAGGCGGGGACGCTTACTGAAACCGACGAGCCAACGACGTCTCAGCTGATCAAAGGGACGTCCACCCAGTCCGTCGCCGACCAGGACGACGCCGCAGATCGCACGGAACCCGATCTCGACGTCTATGCCGACATGCTCCTCTTGATCGACGCCCTCGAGCGCCACGATCCGACGGCGCTTGAGGACTGTGAGACGCCAACGCTCATCAACCTCTATACGCTGCTGTCGGATGTCCAGCGCAACGCTGGCGATCTCCGGCAGAACGTGCGTGAGGTGCTCCTCGGGCGGCTCCACCACGACCAGCCGGTCCACGGCCAGTATGGGTCAGTCCAGCGGACGAGCCGCCGCACTCGCTCGCTGAAGGACGACGACGAGGTCATGGGCGTCCTCGAGGACGCGGGGATTCCTCGCGAGCGGATTCTGGCCGTCGACCGCGAGAAGGTCGACGACGCGCTCGATGTAACCGATCTTTCCGAGACGGACGTCTACGAGGTCGAGGAGAGCGAATACGTGCGGAAAGCCGACGTCGACGAGGAGCGCAAGGAAACGCGACTGCAGGGACTGAAGGATCAATTGGCGCTGAGTGACGATCCCGACGCCGAGGAACTTCGCCAGGAAGTCGACGAGCTCGAACAGCGCATCGAGGAGTTGACCGAGTTCAAACCCGGCACGGAAGTGAGGTCGCGGTCGTAGCGACGGTGACCGAACTGAGCGCTATCTCAGGCTTAACCAACATCCGCACCTACTCTCCCTTTTATTGGTTAAGCACTCCACCGTTTCCAGTAAACACCCCTCGTGCCGAATGAAAACAGAGCTGTCTACGGGCGAATTTGTCGTCGGTCCATGAGAGCATTTGGCTATTCGTCGACGACGTTGCCCGTATCGCTCTCGATCGTCACATGACCAGCCCCGACCGCGTTGATCGCGCTGTTCAACTCGAAAATCTCCTGTGTGACAGGACTGTCGAGGTTGAGTTGATACCGCTTCCCATCGGCGACAGCCTGGACGATCCCATGTTCGAGGAGGGTATCGAGGTGAGCACGAACCGTGTGGCGACTCACGCCCGCCGCTTCAGCCAGTTCGCTCTTCGTGAATTCACGATCCGAGGCCGACAGTAAGGTATCGATGATGAGGTGAAGGCCCTCGGAACTATCCTTCATGAGATACAGCCAGCCACTCGGATGCTCGTAGCGGAGTTCTTTCGTACTCTGCTCTGAGTCCTCTCCTTCAACGTGATCAGGCGTGCTCATACTATGGTACATCTATTCCCTTCTCGCGTATAAACTTGTGCATAGAATTGTAGATTTGAGTTTCCAGTATTGGTGATTCAATTTACCGTTTTTATTATGAAGTGGCTGAAATCGATAGCGTATGCAGACTGATCTCGCCTGTGCCCTTCTCGAGGCGCTCGTTGCAACACATCGATTCGGGCAACCAATGCCGCAAGACGAGTTACTTCGAATTGCATCATACGAGAGTCACCGCGGCGGTGAGGCGAAACAGGTATTTGCGGCATTGCGAGACTTGCCATTCATTACGGATCAGGGTCAGCGTGGCATCATGCTGAATCATTCTGAATTCGGCCAGCTTGCACAGTACCTCGCGGATACGTGTGGATGGTCGGAGTTCGAGTTGCGCATCCGACTCAAGCATTTCGAAGGGTGGGAGGATCTCGATCTGGAATAGTACAGCAGACCAGTAGTTTAGTGGAGAAGCTGGCGTCAACGAGAGATCAAGAAAACACGGCGACAGGGACTTCCGGATCAGCTGGCGGCCGGTGAGGATAGATGCGTCCAGTTCAGACACGGCAGGAATCCCGAGCACTATAGTAGTGCTAGCTGAATTTGAGTCGATTAGGAGTCAGCGTAAGTTCATAGCGACGGGCTTTGCGAGATGAGATAGCGACAATAACGATTCTCGCTTGCCGGACGACACCCCCACCCCGGATTTCAAATGAAATCCGTTCCAAGGGAAGGGGTGGGGTAGCTCGGAAGGGAACTCGGTTGGCTGCCTAAGAAGGTCAATCGTGCGGTAGAGAGTTTGTATCTCACGAAAGTTAGGTTTTCAATTTCGTGTGGAGGCCAGCTTACTTTTCGCGTTATTATATATTTTACTATAACGGTAAAGTAGTAGTAGTAGTAAAGCTGTGAAAGACGGAGTTTCGAGAGTTAGAACAGATATTGATCATAGTCCGATTATTCCTAGATGTGTGTTTATATACTCTCCACTAGAACACTTGCTCTCGTTCTCCATAGAGAGCTATTCGCGATTCTTCTCGAATGCCCACTAGAGCAACACCACATTTTGAATGATCATCCATTAGCAGAGCCTCTATCCCGTAATTCTCCGACTTTCTTGGTGCAGTCCTCTCTAACGTACTGGCTATACGGAGCTTCTACTCTTGGGTGAATTCATTTGAAATCCGGGGTGGGGGTGCAGGCACCAATCCATCCAAGCCAAACTATACCGAGATTTCATCTGAAATCCGGTGTGGGGATGGATAGTCTCTCCAAACGGTCTGTTCACACGAGAAGATCATTCGAAATGCGGTGTTACGCAAACGTGCCTCATTGCTATTCGACGAACTTGGTTCAAGAACGAACGGGAGGAAAGAAGCCGCTATTCGGCTAAATCCGACTGAACGACGGGATCGAGGGAAAGAACTAAGTTGAATTCATTTGAAATCCGGTGTATGGCTTCACGTGAAGAGCAGACGAATACACTCGGTGAGTATGCTGCCGAACACGGGGCCGTTGCGTACTCTCGCTCCAAATCTCGCGATGATCCGCTTTCTGTCCTCGATGAGGAAGACCCGATTTTTGCCAACGAAGATCTGCTCCGTATCGACCATATTCCGGACCACGACAAAATCGTCGGTCGGAATGACCAGATCGAAACCGTTGCTCGTCGACTCAAGCCAACGATTTCTGGGGGATCAGGGAAGGGCACCCTTCTCTTGGGGAAGTCTGGATCCGGAAAAACACTCGTCACTCGGTATGTCAGTCGCGAAGTCGAAGAACGAGGCGCGAGCAATGACGTTCGCATTGGACGTGCAATCATCGACTGTGCCCAACGCCGTTCGGAGGTCCAGACCATCATTCATCTCTCGAAGAGCTTGAACGACTCCGACAAAACGGGTGTGGAGATTCCACTGTCGGGCATCGCGACGGGGGCCTACTACGATCGTTTGTGGACGGTTATTGACGAACTCTACGACGCCGTTATTGTCGTTCTTGACGAAATCGACCGTCTCGCACCCCCCGACGATGCCCAAAATGTCCCTCCAGAGGAGGCGGATGATAGCAAACTCCTGATGCAGTTGTCCCGGGCCGGTGAGGAGAATGATGTTGAGGCCAGCATTACAGTCATGGGTATCAGCAACGATCTCAAATACGGTGACAGGTTGGATACTCGTGTTGAGAGTTCGTTCGCTCCGGACGAGATCGTGTTCCCAGCGTACGATGCAAACCAACTCGGCGACATTCTGGACCGACGTCGCGACGCTTATCATGAAGGTGTCCTCTCGGACGATGTCATCCCGCTGTGTTCGGCGTTTTCTGCACAGGAACACGGCGATGCACGGCGTGCGATCGACCTCTTTCGACTCGCCGGCGAAATCGCTCGCGACGACGATGCCGACCACGTCCGCGAAGAACACGTCCGTGCTGCCAACGATGATGCCGAAGTGACACGGATTCAGGATCTTATCCGAGGATGTCCGACGCAGGCGAAGGTTGCAATTGCCGCACTCGCCGCGATGGATGAATACACGAACCAGTCTCATTTCAAAGCAACCGAAATGTATCAAGTCTATCGCGAATTCGCCGAAGCGATCGACACGAATGTCCTCGGCCAGAAGCGAATTACCGACCAGCTTCGGGAGTACGAGACGCTGAAAATCATCGATATGACTCGAACGAGTGACGGATATCGAGAGGGAACGTACCTCCAGCTCTCTCTGTTGGACGAGGCGAGTCTCTTGCTTCAATCGATCGGCCTTGATGATCGGTGCGCAAAGATTCCTATTGATTCCCGAATGCGCCAACAGCTCATCGATATTGTCGGCCGTTAGACCGGGAGGGCTGGTATCCCTCTCGATTGTCTCGTTCGATCACTGGCGCTACCTTCCGGACTACCCTGAGTCGCTAGCCGTTCCGTTCAGCGAGCCTGCTTAACCAACATAACCGCCTGCACCTCCATTCTGTTGGTTAATAATACACCACATTGCCAGTGAACACCCCTCGTTACGAGTGAGTTCGCAATCAAATCCAGCGGCACGGTGCAAGGCATCGGTCGCCCAGTCACCGAACCGCCCTACTCGGAACCAGACGGTGGCTCAGACGAGACAGCAACTGTCTCGGCCAGGTCGACGACGTCATAGACGTGAATCCCGGTTTTGAACCAGAGGACTCGATCGGCTGTCCGTCCGAACTCCTCACTCGCACAATCCAGTCGCTCCGACACAGCCAACACGAAATTGTCGGCCTCCACTTTTCGAATCTTCGCTAGCTTCGATTCGAGATATTCGGGCGTCCAGAATCCGACGATCTCGAGGATTACCCGTCGCCCGTCAGGATGTTCAATCGCGAAGTCAGGAATCATCACTTCGGCACCGAGATCGAAGATGTCATCCTCACGGACGAGTTCCCATTCCGTATTCGAGCGCTCCCACTTCTGGGCGAGCGTCCGCTCGACATCGCTATCGAACTTATTCCCGGCGCTGTAGTGCGAATCGAGGTTCTCGGTGTGGTCGAGCGTGAACGCTCGCGTCTCGTCGGTCGTCTCGTCGACGAGAATCTCGGCAGTCATCTCCCAGCGGTCACAGAGCGGCAACGCTGGCAGGAAATTCGCCATCCGGATTCCATACTTCTGTGATTTCGAGAACAGCGACGCCGGGCCGTCCAGGACAGCCTCATAGCCGGCAGCCTGGTCGGTACTCGCGACGCGTTCACCGTTGGCGTCGATCGGATAGATCCGATGCATCAACCCGAACAGCTTCACGTAGCTGAACACCGTCCCGAAGTGATCCCAGACGCGAATCCACATCTCGATGGCGTCGTAGAAGACCGCCTGGGCAAGCGCCAGATTGTACCGCGTCAACAGCCAGTCCGCGGTGAGATCCGTGTGTTCGTACTCCTCGTCGCTGCTCCCGGTCAACGCGGTCGTCGACGTCGACGAGTCGCCACCAGTCGCGTACTGGTCGGCGGTTCGCGTCCCGATCCGAACAAGCCGCTTGTTGTCCTCCAGGTCGGCGTACATTCCGCGATAGCACTCTTCGAGTGAGATCCCTAACTCGTCGGCCACTGTGCTGTACACCTCCAATTTCTGTGTATCCTCGCCGAGGGTGGGCTGACGCACGATGGGATACCGCGCGTTGGCTTTCTCGAACAGTCGTTGGCGGATATCGTGGGGGTTGACCGAGGCGACGACCTCGAACTCGCACTCGTCTTTCAGAAGCTTCGCGAGTCCCTGGACGATTTTGTAGTCGGTATCCGCGACAGTCAGCTCGTCAATTGCGTCTTCGAGGTCGCCTTTCGGCTCATCGAGATGGCTCTCGAACAGCTGGATGAGCTCTCCCGCCGTCTCACGATAGCGCCCATCAGTCGGGTCGATGAACAACGGCCTGATTTCCTTGTCGGTCGTGCGTGACCGTGCGAGATTCGCGGTCAGCACTACGCACTCACCCCCTCACGGCGGCGCTGTGAGACGTACGTCTCCATCGTGTCGTCCGTGATAATCTCGTAGAGCCGTGCCGGCTGGCGGTCATCGGTGGGCCGCAGGATGCGCCCGAGTCGCTGCGCGTACTGGCGTTTCGAGGCGCTCCCTGAGAGGATGATACCCACGTTTGCCGCCGGGACATCGATGCCCTCGTCGAGGACCTGGGAGGTAGCGAGCATCGCGTACTCCCCAGTTCGAAATCGCTCAAGGATCTCGGTGCGTTCGTCAGTTTTGGTTTGGTGGGTGATACAGGGGACGACGAACTCCTGGGAGATCTCGTAGGCGAAGTCGTTGTTCGCGGTGAAGATGATGGCACGGTCGTCGTGATGGCGTTTGATGAGGTTGTCGAGCGTGTCGAGTTTCTTTTCCGCTGTACGAGCGATCCGTTCGGCGCGTTGCTTGGCGATGAGTGCCCGACGGCCTTGTGGGTCGTAGGAGGTGCGCTTGAGGAACTCTGCGTAGCCCTCCTCTTTCCAGAGGTCGAACTCGTGGCTGTCGACGTAGTCGCGATAGATCTGGTACTCTTCGTCGTATTTCGAGCGTTCCTCGGCCGTGAGGTCGACCGACATGTGGATCGTCTCGTACTCGCTGAGATACTCGCCGGCGAGTTCGTCGACGTCCTCGCGGTAGACGACCGGGCCAATGAGGTCCTCTAGGAGTTCGTGCTTGCCGTCAGGACGTTCGTAGGTAGCAGTCAGCCCGAGGCGGTACGGAGCAATCGTCATTTCGGGGATTTGCTGGTAGGTCGGAGCTGGCAGGTGGTGTTCCTCGTCGACGACGAGCAGGCCGAACTGGTCGCCGTACTCGTTGATGTAGCGGTACGCGCTGTCGTAGGTAGTGACGGTGATCGCGGTGACGTCGTGGCTGCCCCCACCGAGGACGCCGACCGGCTCAGGGAGTTGATCGCCGAAGGCGTTGGTGAGCGTGGCGTGCCACTGGTTCATCAGATCGATCGTCGGCGTCACGACGAGCGTGCTGACGCCGGCGTCGGCGATCGCCTGCAGCCCGAGAAACGTCTTCCCGCTGCCCGTGGGGAGCACGACACTCCCTCGCCGGTCGTGGTCAACCCAGGCGTCGAGGGCGGCCTGCTGGTAGTCACGCGGTTCGATGTGGAGCGCTGGCGTGAGGTCGAGAGCAGGATAGGCCCGCGCGGCGTCTTCGAGCGCGTGAGCGAAGCTGTCCTGAAGCGTTGCCTGGTCGTTTCCGTCCTCCCAAGCGCCCGCCCATTCGAGGAGAGATCGATATCGATACGCTTGCGTTCGGTACTCGTCGACGCGGTCGTCCCACTCCGCACAGGGGACATCGTCGGGGGCATCACGGAGCAGGAGCGTCCCGTCGTCGAATTCGACTTGCATTCAGTGTCGAGACAGAGGTCCTCGACCGGATTCAATATGTGGGTTCCTCGGGTTCCGTTGAGGCGTGTCTCTGTATGTCTGCGATCCCTGTTGAGCAGACTATCAGATTAGAATGATAATTATCTATATGGTACCGGAGAAAGGGCACTGTCTAGTTGAGTCAGACGGACGAAAATCCATCGTAGAGAGTTTCTTCTCGTAATCTCGCGAGTGGACTTTTCTACTATATTTTTGATATGAAATTCGATTCAACCAGTAGAACGCCTCTCGGCGGGATTCTCGTTCATGTGAACTCTCGCATCACCGCTAATCGAATGACTTCTGGCCGAAAGTCCTTACGCTATCTCTTGATTTCGCTCAACTAGACAGTGCGGGAGAAAGACCGATGTAACCGCGAAGATATACTGAACAGCCCAGGAATACTAACCACACTCACCGCTCTACGGAAGTTCGCAACCACAGTTCGGACAGAAGCGTTCGTCGCCGTCCAGTAGATGGAGACACTCGACACACACTCGATTGCTCGGGGAGATGGCGATGTCCTCGAGGAAGTCCATTGCGGCCTGTGATCCAGCGTCAGGTCCATAGCCATCGGTATAGCCCGGAAGCGTCGAAGCCCACCGAACTGTCCCCTCATCAGCGACAATTGCAACATTGCCAGCGATGTCGAGTTTCCCGCTCCGCTTGTAGGCCTTTGACGGCCGCTGGTCGATCGCGTCGATCAACTCATGGTTGCTCTTGAGATCGCGCTCGTACACATCCTGTGGTGTCGTATGACGAACATTTCCGGGGAAATTCGTGATGAGGCCGTATCGCTGCTCAACGCAGTCGATCTCGACATCGATGTTGT
Source organism: Natrinema pallidum DSM 3751 (assembly GCF_000337615.1). Lineage (GTDB taxonomy): Archaea > Halobacteriota > Halobacteria > Halobacteriales > Natrialbaceae > Natrinema > Natrinema pallidum. The sequence continues at coordinate 22,952 of NZ_AOII01000095.1, read as the reverse complement.
GATCGTCGTAGATCGTTCGTAAGAGTTCAACTGCATGCTCGTGCCAATTTCGTACGTCGGGGTCTGCGTAGTACCGGACCTTCATTTCCAACTCCTACACGGGAGGAGTGGATTAGTCACGCGGTTTCGTCTGCGTGGCGACTATACTGCTGCGGTTAAAACGAGATTCTATCATTACGGAGCACGGTTGTCAGCGGTCGAGCCAGTACTGCCAGTCTGCGATCGCTTGTTCTGTGTTACCGCTGGCTTCGACAGGCTCCAGTTGCTTTAGCGGCACGCCAAGCTCCCTATCCATCCACTCAATCGTCACGAACATCTGGCTGAGAGTCGGATCTGTCGGGGACATTCCGACCACGCGTATTGTTTCGCCTTCCTCTAGGGGTGACTCCTCTCGCTCGGTGACACAGCGCGCTTCGAACGGGAAGTCCATCGTATCGGCCAGATAGGCGGACCATCCCCACGCCTGCTCCTCAGGGCTGTAGGTATCGACGATGATCCGCATCTTGATGCGCTCTTCCCGTTCTTCGTCTTTCTCGGCCCGCGTCATGCCCACTAGTACTCATCCCGGCCTCAAGATGCTCGGGGCGGCCGAAACCACTTGCCGACCAATCCAGGAGGCGCTCAATTCCGCCCGCAGAACGGATCTGCGTCGCTGGACGAGGGTAACCAACGAACGCGTGATAAAGCTGTTCGTTGTTGGTTAATTCGTTGGGTAGAGTTGTGTGATGTCGTGTATGGGTCGCTCACCGTGTGAAACCCGTCGATAGAGACTGCTTATTTCTCTTGCGTCTCGGACGTGTCCATATCAGCTAGTCGGCGTTCGATGTCGTCGAGTCGATTGGAGACAGTTGACGGCTTTTCTAGGGGGTTCTCGGCGTCCAATGCCTGCTGGTACAGTTCGGCAGCACGCTCCAACTCCCTGACCGATGGCTCGTTCGATTCATCGTGCCAGTAGCTATCCGCGAGTTTCTTGTACGCCCAGGGATCCTCAGGATAGTCCTCAATGAGTGCCTCGAGTTCGCTCCTGCTCTCGGTCAGTCGTCCCAGTTCTGTCAGCGAGTCAGCGACGAAGTGGCGGAAGTCAAGGAGTAACTCGTCGGGTGCGTCCGGAAACTGGGTACAGACCTCCCGACAGAATTCGAGACGGCGCTCGTGATAGGCTGGATCGTCCGCTGCCAGGGTGGCGAGGTCGCTGTCGACCGACCGCAGGAACGCTTCGAGCGCGAGCACGTTCGGAAGGTGATCGTTAGCCGTCTCGATCGTCGTGATGTCGTCCGGCGTCACGGCGACGATGGTTTCCCAGGCAGTCAGCCACCGCTGGCAGGCCTCGGCGTCGTTCCCCTTCTCACGGAGTTCCCGACCTTCCTGTACCAGGTCGTAGATCCGTTCCCGATAGGGGAGGTCGGGTGCCCACCGGCTCCAGAGCACTTCGGAAGCCATCCAAATGAAGTCCCGATCGTACCCCGATGCGTCGACATCGTAGTCGGCCTCCCACTGCTCGGCGAGTGTCATCGCGGAGTTTACTCCGGCCGCGCGGTCACGGAACGACGCTTCGGTCGTGTCGATACCGTGTTCGGCAAGCGTGTCCGTGATTTCCGCCGTCGATAGCGCCTGTACGTCCTGTAACTCCCATCGCTCACCCGAATGGCGATCGGTGGCTGGGGCCGTGCGTTCCGCTTCACCCGTGACCTGCTGCTCGCGGGTCTCATCGTCGGCACTCTCTTTGAGGTCATGTTCGTCGACGTACTGGTCAACCCGCTTGGTGTCGATCCGACCGAGATCATCGTACTCATGGTCTTCATAGAGATGCTTGCGAATGTCGGATTCATCAGCGAAGGATTGCTCACAGTACGGGCAGTCGGCCATTGACTGCGAGTTCGAGGAGCACGGTGAAAAACAGCGGGGCAACTGGCCGTTCGTGGCTCGTGTTAGGGTCGTTTTTCGCCGATGATGGCGGCTGTCTCGGTCGCTGCGATCGGTTCACGTTCGTCGAGTAGCCTCTCGATTTCGTCTGGTTCGTACACCTCCTTGACGATGCAGTAGTAGTGTGAGGGCGTCCCGAAATCGTAGACCATGCTGAGTCTGTCGCCGTCCCAGAGCGTCGCACGCTCGGCGACATCAGTAATCGTCATCTCGCTTGCTTTCGTGTATGAAGGGTCGCCAATCTCGGTGAACTGCTGATCGGGGATGATAGTGAGTGTCGAGTCGATGTACTCGTCTTCGAGCCCGTACATCCGAAGATGGAGGTCATCGAGCGTCGTGAACCGACAGACAAGTGAGTCGAGTTCCGCTATCGTCGTCTCGGGTCGGACGACGATGTCGTACCACTCCCCGCGGGCACGACCCTTCTGCTTCCATCGGAGATGATACCCGACAGACCCGATACGCTCGTCGACGTCGTCGCGTTTGTGCTGTTCCCCTCGTTCAGCTTCCGCTACGACATCTGCCCAGCAATACGAGCACACCTCGTCGGGTGCATCACCGTCGAACGCTGCCTTGTCGAAACCTTTCCAGTCAGCGTAGTCCCGTAGTTCGATATACTCGCTTGCGGGTGAGCGCGTACTCCGGTCACACAGCTTCTCGCCCGGTAAGTCCCGTCGAGGTGCGTACGGCGATCTGTCCGCTGAGTCTGCTTCGAGGTCGACGATGTGGTCGACAGTACCCACTTGGCTGACTTCGATGACAAATCGGTCTGTGGTATCTGTGTCAGTCATGGTCTTCGTTGTGCGATTGATCTTCAAGTTCCTCGAGCAACTCATCCAACATCGGCCGGAGCTTATACTTTTGATAGTGTTCATCCCGGAGGTCCTGTACGTAGGTCCGCCATTCGTCGAGTTCGCCCGCAGCGTCGGCCGCCATTCCGGCGGTCTCCAGCCAGTCCACGGCGTAGCGATACCGCTGTGATTGCCCCTCCTCGATGATGGGTTCGGCCTGTGCCTTGCAGGCGTCGATCGTCCACTGCGGGCACTCGTCCCAGACGGTGTCGGCGACTGGCTCGACCACCGTGTCGTCCGAAAAACGGTCTGCGATGGCGATGGCCTTCTCGTACCGCTCCGCGTACAGGAAGATCTCGACATGTCGTTGTGCACTCCGTTGGGTCGTGTCTCGGTCCGCGAGTGCCTCCAGTATCTCCACACGAACGGTCGGCCAGTCCTCGCCGGCGAGGTCCTCTGTCGCCTGGTAGGCCGCAAGCGTGGGTGCGGCTTCGAACACGGCGACGGCTGCCTCCAGCGCGACGTCGTGTTCGTCCATACTGCTGGCTCGGTCGCGGAGCCACTCGGCCAGTTCTGCCTTCCCGCTGCCATCCAGGATCAAGCCGTGCTGGGCTATCTCTAGTGCTGCCTGCGGTTGGTCGTGTTCCCGGAGTGCTCTGGCCAGCGTGAGTGCGTTGTCGGGCGAGTGCAGGTACTGCTGGCCGTACTTGATCGCCTCGTCGATACGGTCCTCCGCGACGAGCATCGTGACGTATGCGTCGATCAGGTCGGCGGCCGCCGCCAGATTCAGGTACTCGTCGATGCGGTCCTGGCGTTCGAGAACGTTGAGGTGGGCCCTGATGTAATCCTCGGCATACCAGGGCCGATCACCCTTCCAGAGGTCCGCATCGCTGCTTCCGGGCTTCATCGCCCGCTGGATCGGTTCGAAGTCCCAGCCACGCTGGATAACCGCAAGGGCGACGCTGTACGGTGGTCGGTCGGTATAGCCACTCATCTCGTTCTCCCAGGTTCGGAGTCTTGCCTCCCAGTCATCGCGCTTTTCGTCAGCAAGGTCGGCTGTAAGCAGCGCTTCGGCCAAGGCGGTGTCGACCTCGTCGAAAAACTCGAAGATGGCCTGTGAATCGTCGTACGAGAGCGCGAGCCACTCGCAGTCCATCAGCTCATCTGCGAGTGGATCGAGGACAGCCAGTGCCGTCTCACCGTCGCCAGCTTCGATGGCAGCCCACGCTTGATCGAGCAGTTCCCCAAGCTCCTTGACGTCGGTTTCGACTGCCGCATACGGATCGTGGGTTTGATCGCCACGCTCGTTTGGGGGCTGGAGGACATACTGAACTTGCCGTCGAATCGAGTCTCGGTTGATGTCTGGACTCTGGTCGTGGGAGTCGTCGGCTGTATCCTCTGACTGGGCTGTCTCGAGTCGGGACTCGACCCACTCTGCGAGGTCGGGACGACGCTCGACGAGGGCAACGAGTAGGTCTCGGAGTTCCTCTGGATTTGTATCGGCGACCAGTTTGGAGACGGGTGGGCGCTGGCTGATTTCGTCGGGATCACGGATGTACGTCAGGAGAACGGCCACACGATGCTTACAGATGCCACCATGATCGTATGGGCACGAGCACAACGTGTCGATGACACCGGTCTCATCGAGTTCGATCTGCACCTGATAGGGCTCGTACTGACTGCCTTCGACCGCTGCTTCCAGACGGTTGTCACGGCGCGTGATCTCGCGGACGGCACCTCGATTGTAGTAGTCCTCGCCCCGATCGTATGACTGCGATCGTGCGAGGTTCCGGATGGCTGCCTCGGTTATGGTCGGTGCCTGTCCCATCGGTAGGCCTCTCTACGGTATCTCCCGATAGAAAAGTTGGGCCAGCGTCACTCTCGAGAGCCTTCCGACATCAGACCCGTTTCGGACTTTCAACGACGGGTCGTCTCAGTCGTTGCCACCAGTTCGTCAATGAATCCAGCAAGGAGATCATCCAGATCACGAGTAGTATTGTCTGGAGGTTCCTTCCAGAGTTCGACGTCGAACTCCCACGCCGCCATTGCCTGCCCCTCCGTGGCAATAACCATGAAAATCGCTTGCTGATAGATTACGATCGTTCGGTATTCGTCGACGTCGAGATATTCGATTGCGGCCGCCTCAAGCGCTGTTCGAAGATCCGCCGCTTCAGCCAACGTACAGTGTTGCACCGGCTCATCATTACTTGGCATAGCAGTCGATACCATTCATCAGTACAAATATCCCGGACACAGCGTGATCTGCTTCGAGATAGGCCGGGAAACGATGGGGATTCGACGTAGTAGTGAGCGCTAACCAATTAACCAACGAAAAGAGGGTACATACCCGTATTTGTTGGTTAATTATAAACCAGCCCGGAGATGCTCTGCTGACTCCCCGACGATGTTTTTCTGCACCGTAAATCGGCGGAGGCGCACACATGGACCCACGAGATACACCTGGGTACCGGCTGCATCGCGCACTCAGCACTCTCAACAATATTGACGTCAACCAGTTGGATCCCGCCGACCAAGAGCGAATCAACGCAGCGATGACGCTCCTGGAGCAAGTGAGTCTCCTCACCCGACCAGCTGCCACGGAAGAGGCCAATATCCAGATAGAGTCCTGACTACACAAACCGTCGAGCGGCGCTTCTTCCAGATTCACCGTAGAGGAAGAGTTTGTAATCCCCTGAAGGGTGAGGGGCAGGAGAACGCCCCCGAGCACAACCTATGGCAACACTCCATGCAGCGACGACGTCGACCGGCGCGATCGTATCGGACGCACAAGCAGTCCGTCAGCTCTGTGAGAGCTATTGCTTCGGGACCCTCAACTGGGAGGTAGACGAGGAGGGCGAACTCATCATCTGGGGCTACGACGATTTCGAGGTGTACGAAGCGCGTGAGAACGGTCTCCCCGATTATGACGGTGGGATCGTGACCCACGAGTTCCTCCGGCAGCTCGCGGAGTACATCGATGGCGACCAGGAACTCGACATCCAGACGGCCGGGTATACGAAGTGTCGATTTCCGGTCCTCGCCAAGCGGTACGTCATCCGCAATGGTGAGGTCCTTCACGCCGATCTGACCGGACTCGACCCGATCGGCGAATAACTGGTGATCATCCCTTGGCAGGTGAAGAGGAGTCGTTTATCGGGGGCTGACGGACTGAGCCCCCACGTGGGGCTTCGTGATACCATGTCCGAGCAATCTACTGACGACTCGTTCGAGGACTGTGAGCTAGGCCCCGAGGCAATCCTCGGTACGCAGACGTTCGAAGACGTCCTGTTCACCGAGGAGACAGAGACCCCGGTGAATGTTCTTACTGGCGAGACGCCCGAGCATTCGCAAGCGAGCGTCGACGAAGCTCGGGCCTTTGCCGCCGGGATCGACACCGATACGCCGCAAATCGCGCTGCAAGCATCGGTCGAATCGCAGATCGAAACCGCGAGCAAACCGTACACGGCAGCCGCGTTCTTCCACTTCAAAGCGACTGGAACACTCGCACTCCACCGCGCCTACCACGCAGCGTACGAATCGGCGGCGTTCGCGGTCGATTTCGACGCCGACTACGAAACCGGTGACCTGACGATCACCGTCGAGGAGATCACTGGGTCGGAACGAGACGACGCCTAGCGAGCGCGTATTCCGGCGGTGTTTATCGAGCGCCGGCGATGGGTGCCGGCGCACCAAGCAGTGACGCGGAGCGGAGTCGCGTGCGTCGGCAGACCGAGGTGACAACCGATGCACATGGTCATTTACACGCTAGTTGAGGCATCGACACGAGATGACGCACTTGCCACCGGAAAGACGGTGTTCGATCGACTCGTCGGCGCCGTGCCACACGCAGGTGCTGTCTTCGATTACTACGTGTGCTTTGACGAGGAGGACACGACGGTCGCTGGAACGGCCCGTTGGGGTGATCTCCCGGTTGCAGCTTCTGTGGAATCCGATGAGGGCGAGGAGCTGCTCGAACGCGGCTGGGAAGCCACGAAAGAGGAGTTTCAGCGGAATCTCGACCGGGTGAAGGAGGCACTCGACGAACACAGCGACGAGGAGATCATGCGCGATGCGGATCTCGCCCGGCACGCATTCCACCAGGTCGGTGCGTACGACGGGCCTTCGGTCTGCCTGTATGACGAACATGGCAGCGGCATCCGGCATCGAGGCCAGTTGGAGCGAATTCTCGACGAGAGTGACGATCTCTGGATTGTGCCGGCGGACATCCACTTCTGAGGGAACAAACCGGCCAGCTGCTCCGTGGTGCAGTGACCGCAGAGCGTTTTTTCGCCCCCTGAGGGGTGCGGGGGTGCTCGAACGAGCACACCTCGAATAGAACGATGAGTGGAACTATCGACTCACAATCAGTCGAACAGACACGCCCGAGAAGTGACCGTGACGTCGTCTACGTCGGCTATCGACAGCGAGGCCGCGCCATCGTGGAGAAACAGCCCGGTCAGGAACGGCTCACTCCAAATCGGAGTCTCGAGTTGGCGAGTCACAGTCCCTCTGGCTTCGAATGGGGATACGGGGGCAGTGGCCCGGCACAACTCGCGCTCGCGCTCCTGCTCGATTACTCCGACGACGAGGAGGTTGCGCTAGCGCAATACACGGAGTTCAAAAACCAGGTCGTAAGCCAGTTGGATTGCACTGGTCCCGGCGGGCGCTGGCGACTCACCGGCAGTGACATCGACGCAGTCCTTCGCGAGACATCCGACGAAGCGGCCGCACCGTCCATCTGAACACCGATCACTGAGAGTAACATATGTCGGAACACACCCAGCCGTCTCGTGCGGATGTCGAATCGATAGAGAACAGTGAGCGGCCGTCACCAACGGAATACGTCGAACGCAGCGACGTCGGTGTCTCGCTGACCGTGAAGCTCAAGCGCGGAACCGGGACACGAGATGAAGACCAGATCAAAGCCAAGGTGAAAGCGAAAACGCTCGAAGACGCCCGAGAGGACATGGAGATCCTTCGAGCGTACGTTCACAAACTCGCCGAGGACGCCCGCCAAATCCAACCCGAGGAAGAAGACGAGTAAGCAGTCTAGCGGGTCTCACAGAACGATTTGGCAGGCCACAAATTTCGACTCGTTTTAACTGAACTATCTGTTCAATGTGTGTGCGAACTTCGAGGTAGCCATCCGTCAAGAGCGGAGGTAGTCACTGAGGAAGGTTATGAGGTTGACTCCGGTGTAGAGCGTGTATCCAAGGAAAAGGACTATAATGACCATCATAAACGCCCATTCCAATTGCGCGTCCATAGTACGAGGAACGTGTCGTCGTGGTATAGACTTTCTGTACACCGTAACGGAGATTCCCTGTACTGAGCGTTCAGCCTATTCGCCACACGACGCGAAACGAGGATGCACAAACTACTCTCTGACATTCTCAGTCCGGCGCTGTTTTTTCGTCGCCTCAGCAGGAGCGGAGGCGACACTCATTGAGCAACTCCTCAGAGCAATCCACGGTATCGAGCGACCTATCACCGGAACAGCGTCTCGAACCATCGAATACGGGACTTCTCAACGCCGGCATCGTGACGATTCACGACATGGAGACGCTGCGGGCCTGCGTTGCCTACGAGAACACCCACCAGAATCGGGTCCAGATTCTCCGGCGTCTCGAACACCGAGCCAGCGAACTCCGCAAAGAAGAGGGCTGAGACGGCTCTCGTGGAAGTTTTTCGGAGCCTCCATTGGGTGGAGGCTCAATTCACATGAGCAATCGACCGGAAATCGAGATTCAACAGCAGACCGCGTTCGGAGACGATGGCCAGCTCGAAGTGACTGAGACGAGCGTCGAAACCTCCCTCGAGGACTTCGGTGCGGACGTGGACCACCGCGACCGTGATTCACGGCTCGATCGGCCCGAGGCGAGTGAGTTCGGCGTCGACGACCGTCCGGAGGTAGAACAATCGTCCGAGAGTGATCAGTCGAACCTCTTCGCCGATACTACCGAGGATCAGCAGACGCTCGCCGGCGACGATGCATCCGATCGCTGTCTCTTCGGGGATTAACCAACAGCTAGTTCGTTCGACTGGCTGTGTTGGTTAAGTGATGGTGAGAAGCGAGATATCAACTCGCGAGACTAGTCAATCCCCGAATCAAGCGACTGCGAGCCTCCCGAACGCGGGGGCATCAGTACCCATGCCACGAATTACAAATTGGACGCGTGAGAGCCGTACCCCGAAGCTAGCGTATCGCAACACAGAGACCAACGCGCACGCGGTGTTTCACCGAGCGCCGGACTCGTATATCCACAAGTGGCGTGCCGCGATCCTCGTCGACGGCTACCCGGTGTGGTCGCGCGGATTCGAGACGAAGGAAGCTACCTCGCTTCGCGATGAACTCCGAAAGCGACCCCACCCTGAGTTACCCTGTCCAGAGTGTCCGAACGACGACGTCGTCGTCGGCCAGAAGAGTGCTGACGGTGCGAAAGTCCAACGGTGGTTCGAATGTCGAGAGTGCGGCTACGAAAGCCGCTCAGCGATCATCTACGGCGCCGAGCGCTGATTGCCGACGGATAGAGCAGACAACGATGGGGAGCCGACAGGTGAATACGAGTTTAGCACTCACGGAATCCGACTGTTTCTTCTACATCCACTGAATGGTCCGTGGAAAATCACTATTCTCCTCGAGGGTGCTCGTCCGGCAGGGTTTTTCGACCCCCAAGAGGGTTGCGGGGAATCCGAAGACCCGCGTTCGACCGATGAAGACGGATTCGACCAACCACCCACGAGCGGCAGTACAGGATGATAGTGAGCGATGCCAAGCAAACGCAGACCACGTCGAGTACGTGGGCATGCGCGTCGACGGAACGCCGGTGGTGCTGAAGCTTACAGAGCACGAGCGCCTCTCCCCCGACCGAAGCCTCGAGCTCGCACGACATAGCCCATCAGGATTCGACTGGGGCTACACCGGGAGCGGTCCGGCGCAACTCGCCTGCGCGATCCTGCTCGACTACTACGACGACGAGAGCGTCGCCCACCAGCACTACATCCAGTTCCGCAACGCGATGGTGAGCCAGCTAGCGTGCGAAGGACCGGCTGACTGCTGGCATCTCACCGGCGACGACATTGAAGCTGCACGTGCCGAGTTCCAGGACAACCATCCCCTCACACCAGATGGTGGGGAACCGTCGCCATCGCTGCCGGCGAATTGGAGCGCCGTGAGCCGGTCAGACCAGACGGTCTTCCAACGCCGGGACATCGACCACTACGTCGTTCTCGGCGACGGGAGCGAGGAGTGGCTCATTCTGCTCTGCGCTCAGGGTGACCGAGCGTATCCCGCTCCGCTCGACGTGCGAACGCTCCCGGTCGAGAATGACCCTGCGCCCGCTATTCAGGAACTCGTCGCTGAGAGCAACGACCTCGTCGAGCCGGAGGAGGGGGATGCCTGATGGAGAATCTTCGACTTTCACGAACCACTTACCAGCTCATCGAACGCGCGGTTGAGGCCTTAGTGCAGATCGGCCGGGAACTCAAGCGATACAACGACCGACATGAGCGCGAGCAGGGAGGAACAGAAGAGAAAGACGCAGACACGGCGGGTCGCGACGAATCGTGACCAGCGTCCAGGACGGTGAGACGGCTGGTCGTACCGGGTTTCACTTTACGCGGACAGCAGGCGGGTGTGACTGTCCGATCCATCGCGACGGCGAGCCGATCACGGCGCCGCTCGGCCTCGGGTTCGCCGAGCGCGTGTATATCGAGGCGATCCCCCGGCATGTCGCTGGCGCGATCTACGAAGCGCACCACTCCTACATGGACGACGTCCCGCTCACCAACTTGGTTCATCACGGCCTCTGCTATCAGGGACAGCTCATGGGCGCGATAACGTGGCGGCATCCACTCATTCGCTCGCTCGAACACGATGAGACACGGTACGAGGGCGACGAGATCGTGGAGGCAGCTCGCATCTGTATCGGCGTCGACTTCCCCAACCTCGCGTCGGCAGCGCTCGCACGGTCGATGGAGCAGTTTATTCGGCGAGAAGCTCGCCGGCGCGGGATTCGACTCCTCCTGACGTTCGTCCGCGCCGATTTCGATGGGTCGATGCTGAAAGCGCTCCGGGACAAGGGATGGCACTGTACGGGGAAGACGGAACCGGGGCAAGCGGGGAATCGACCAGACAAACCAATTCGTGAAAAGCCGAAATGGCGGTTCCTGTGTGAGATATCCACCGGTCGTGACCGAACGCAGGCGACGTTCGAGCGGTGGTCGCCGTGACTCAGAATGCAACCCTTGACGACTTCGTGACCGGCAGGTCGTCCCGTGAATCCGGCTTGCTTGCGCTCGAAGAACGACTTCTCAACGCCATCTCGTCGACCGTCGGCCTTCGGCTGATTCCCGGTCGTGGTGATCCGTTCTATCTCCAGAATCGGGGAACTGAACGGTATCTCTTCCGCGACGAGTACGACCGGTGGTTCATTCTCCAACCGTCGGCGAAAGCGTCGGAAGATGCGTTCGTGCGCTGGGTGTATCTCCCGGAAGACAGGCCGGAGCGGTTGGCTCAGTCGGCACTCCGTCGACGGACGGTAATCGGCTACGAGTACGTCCGGCGGGCGGCCGCACCAGACCCAGTCAGGTCGACGGTGACGGCGATGTTCGTCACGGAACACTGGCCCGAGGCAACCTACGAGTGCGGGTCATGTGAGTCACGGTTCGATTCGGCACGGAACCACGCGCTCCATTGCTGGGAGGCCCATCCGTGGGTGCCGAATCCGGAGCAGGTACGCCGACGCTATCACAGCGACGAGTAATCTTGGGAGTATTGGACCACCTCGAGGTTCGTTCAGACGATTAACCAACGGAACCGGGGATCTGGCACGCTCGTTGGTTAACAGCTGACCGCCGGTCGTTTTTTCTCCCCCCGGAAAGGGTGCGGGGCGGCCAGAGACGGTCGCGCCAGGCCCTACTCATGTCGCTTGATATCAGCACCAGCAGCAGCACTGCGCGAGAGATTGCAGCTGCCAGACAAGCCGACGTCGTGGCGTTCCTGCATCGCGCTCCGTTTGCGTTGGATGCCTTGAAGCTCGGCTTCCTTCCCGGCTTTCGGGAAGATTGTAGTTATCAGCAGACTCAGTTTCAGCACTTGGATATCCCCGTCGGGATGCTCGATAACGATTTTCGGAATCCCGATTTGGATCGGTACGTCTCCCGATTTTTCGAACACGAGCCCCGAGTCGGCGTGATTGGGGATGCATACGAGCCCGACGACGTCGACGAGTACGTGGCCGCGGCTCGCGAAATCCAGGCGAGCTATCCCGATGCAGAACTCGTTATCGTTCCCAAGTGTCGAGAGGTGATTCACACGATTCCCGACGATCTCATCCTCGGCTATTCGCGCGGGTACGCCGACCGTTTGGCCCACGAGTTCTCCGAGCCGACTGACTGGCGTGGCCAGCGCGTTCATATCCTCGGTGGGAGTCCACCCAAACAGCTTGACGTCATCCAGCAACTGACCCGACCGACCCTCACGGGTGAACCACCGGCTGACATCGTCGGAATCGATTGGAACGGCCTCCATCGCGGGGCACAGTTCGGCGAGTTCTGGTCAGCTGATGGCTGGGACGATAGCGGTCGCGACGCTGACCACGTTACAGTTCGCAAAACTGTCCGGCATAGCCTCGGTCGTATTCGGGAGTTCTGGCAGGCACACGGCGTCTGGCCTGAGTCGACACCGCAGGAGAACGGCATCCAAATCGAGTACGAGGGACCGTCACCGACCGATCTCGACAGCGCCACCTGTACTGAATGTGGCGCAAACGTCTGGATGACCCGGCGCAGCCCCTACATTGCGGAGTACGATACGGGCGAGATCTGTGGATACTGCAGTTATGACTGCTATTTCGCACACCGACACCGGAACAATCTCGAGGAGATCGCCGGCGAGCAGAGCGTGTACCTCCCGCCAGCGTGACGCCACGAGCGGTTTTTTCGCGCCCGGAGAGGGCGAGGGCTCCATAGAGAGCCTTCACACAGGTGACCTTCGTGAGTCAACAACAGAGTGCGAACGACGTCTCGATCGATGCGATTCCGGTCAATATCGCGAACACGCAATCCGGTGAGGTTACCCCCGACGAGGTACCCGAGGAGATTCGGTCAATCACTCGTGGGCTTGCCGGCGAGCAGCCGCCGACGAATCCGCTCGTCGTGCTGAAGGCCGCCCGGTGGTGGTACATCCACGGGAAGGGCGGGACCGACCCTGCGTTCCGATGGGCTATCGAGTGGGCGCGACACCTCGCGACCGACACCCCCAGCGACGTGGAACAGTTCGACGAATTCCTCGAGTACCTCGTGGCGGTCGGCTTCGCTGACGAGAAAGCAACCCTCCGGTGACCGCCGCCGCGGGTTTTTATGCGCCCCCCAAGGGGTGCGGCGCGTCCTGAACTGACGCAATCGCCGTGAACTCGATTCGGTGAACATTATGGCTACGACCAGTGACTCGTCGGTCTCGTTCGAGGAGACCGACGCCCGACACGACGAGATGCACAGTACCATCGAAGCGTGGATCGACGAGCTCGTCGACCACGTTGACGATGCGCAGGCCAGCGAGGAGTTCCAGGAGTGGCTCGACGTCCAGAGTCGCTTCCACGACTATTCCCATCGAAACACGCTCCTCATCAATCTCCAGTGTCCCGAGGCGACGAAGGTCGCCGGCTACAACACCTGGCGGAATGAGTTCGACCGGCACGTCCAGGAAGGCGAGTCAGCCATCTGGATTTGGGCCCCGATCATTACCAAGCAGTGTCCCAAGTGCGAGAACTCGCCTAGCTACCACGAGCAAAGTGACTGTGAATACGACGAAACGTCGCCGGACGAGTGGTCGAAAGGGCTAGTCGGCTTCAAACCCACGTCTGTCTTCGACGTGTCCCAGACCGAGGGTGAGCCGATCCCCGAACTGGAAACCGAGGCAACGGGGGACGCCGACGACCTGGTGCCCGCACTCACCGACGCAGCGGATGAACTCGGCGTGACGGTTTGCATCGTCGACGCTGCCGAGTGGAAGCATGGCGACGCAAAGGGCGTCTGTAAGTACCGGAGTAAGCGTGATCTCCAACCCGTCGTCGAGGCGAAAGCGCGCGAAAATCAGGCCGACCTCGCCGTGACACTCATCCACGAGTTCGCTCACGCCCTACTCCACGCAGACGTAACCGACGAGACCGAGCGATCAAAGCGCGAGGTTGAGGCCGAGGCAGTCGCGTACATCGTCGGGCGGTATTTCGAGTTAGATACGAGCGGGTCCGCGTTCTACTTGGCCGCGTGGCAAGGTGATGAGCCGGACGTGATTCAAGATCGACTTGGGCGAATTAGCAGCACGGTGGAAGATCTTATTGAAATGATCGACGGGTAGGCTGGAGAACCACGTCGACAACTAACTGATCGCGTCGCAGTGAGTTTCTATTGCGCCCCTGAGGGGCGGCGGCGCGCGAGATCGTGCGTCGGCCAGAACGGGATAAACATGACTGAACATACCCTCGAGTTACTCCTCGACGAGGCGCGACAGACGATCGAGAGCCATCCGCAAGTTGGTTATAGTGCCGACCAGCCCCTTCACGAACACCTTCGATTCGCGGTGTTCCGGGTGCTGGAAAACAACGCCGACGACACGCATACGGGCGAACCTCGCGTTCCAGGGCTCACAGTCGGATACGGGAATGACGCGGCGATGTTCGATCAGTGGAGTGATGAGGTCGAGTGGTGGACCGACGTCGGTCCCCAAGAGCACTGTACCCGGTTCCGCGTGTTCTATGAGCAGACGGACCAGGACGAGATGCCGAGACAGGTCCTGGAGGTAATGACGGCGCTGGGCGCGTGGCGAGTCTGGGACGGCCCGGCTGACCCCTGTGGCTCGTACGATCATCGCGGTCGGCACGAAGTACATTTTCTCTTCCCCTACAACCATCCCATCGAGGATCTGCTCGCTCGACAAATCGAACCTGATGACGCCGCCCTCTCTCCAGATGGCGGGTGGGTCGAACCCAGGGACACGCAGTCTCTCGTCGAATCAAACCCGGACACGGTCTCAGCAGAGCCGTCAGACGACGAGCTAGCCCCGCGGACGCGACGAGCCTGCGAGGAGGAGATGGACGTGTCGCTACTGGAGAAAGGCGGTGTGTACGAGCTCCACGCTGCATCGGGGAACATCTACGATGTCGACGTGATTAGCAAATCGTGTACGTGTCTCGACTGGCAACAACGCAAACCCGAGGGCGGCTGTAAACATCTGCGTCGCGTCGACATCGAAATTAAGGCCGGGCGTATCCCACGACCGGATGGACGCCTCCCGAGGTCCGGATCGCAACATCAGCAAAATAGGGAGACGTGCCATCGCGGCGAGTTCGAATCCTGGGTTCGTCAGTGAATCGAGAACAGTAACGTCTCTTCTCCCGTCTCTGGGTTGCCATCTCGTACAGAACGCTTAGAAGACGTTAGAGTTGGCTCAGGTACTCGCCGAGACCGGAGCCGACCACGAGCACCAGAGCGCTCACGAGCACTCCCAATCCGAGGAGTCCATAGTTAGCGATCGGATTCTTTGCCTTCGTGAGGTTGTAGGTGTACCGCCGAGTCCGGATGGGAGTGAATGGCCGAACGCCAGCTGGCGTGAGGGCATCTGCCGCGATGTGGGAGAGAGTTACGACTGTGCCGACGAGAAACGCAAAGACAGCGAGTCCAGCCGCCGCGAGAACACCTTGCGGACTCCCCACGAGGCCACCACCAACCCCGAGGACGATGCCGACGAGGACGGCGAACCAGACCGTATGGGTGGGCCCGCGGTGTGTGATTCCGGGCACTCGCTGATCGTAATCCGGGACCATCGCGAGTACCACCGCGCCGACTCCGCCGGCAATCGCCAGTTCGCGGAATCCGAGAACGAGCAGGATGAACGCGATGGGCGCGTACGCCAGGAGGGCGACGCCATAATGTCCAAGACGATACATTCGATACGGCGTTTTGTCCATCCACTCATATGGTGCTTTTCAACAGACGCCCGCAAAATGCCGGTTAAACTAAAGCTTAATCTTAATCTTAGCAATTGAGGACTGCCAAGCGGACGACCATTCGAGAGAGGGCTAGCGAATGAGATCGTCGTCGACCGCGAACTCCGTCGTTGCTAGTGTCGACCCGAGGGTGGCGAGTTCATTCTTACACGCGAGTTCTGCCAGCCACCGCTCAGGGAGTTCGCTGGCTCCGAACCGCACGCCTGCAATCGCACCAGTCACTGCACCGACGGTATCCGTATCGTCTCCCATGTTGACTGCAGAAACAATCGCGTCCTCCGCGGTGTCCGCAGTAAGTCCATGATACAGCGCCGCTTGGAGGGTATGGATGACGTAGCCACTTGCGCGGAGGGAGTCAAGACTGGTGTCGTCTGGAATCGGTCGTAACGCAGCGAGGAGCTCCGCCGGTGCATCCGCCTCGACGTGGGCCAATGCGTCTTCGAGTGGCGTCTCTCGCTCGGCCAGGACACCCGCCAGAGTGAGGTTCAGCACGGCGCACCCGTACGTGCAGCGCGGATCAGCGTGCGTAATCGACGAGGAGAGTCTGCTGACGCGCGCAAGCGTGTCCCAATCGTCTCGAAACGCGAGCGCGTACGGCGCACAGCGCATGACGCTTCCATTCCCGGCGTTGCTGCCTTCCGGACGCGACTCCCAGACCTGCTGGCCGGCGTCGCGCCAGGAGCCGTCGTGTTTGATTTTCTGGAGCGCATCGCTGGTCATCAGGCCGATGTCGAACGGGCCGCTGTCGTACCACGCGACGAAGCGCTCAGCGACATCGTCGGGCCTGACCGCTCGATGCTCGTCGAGGCTCCGAGCGATACAGAGTGCCATCTCGGTATCGTCCGTGATCGTTCCTGCTGGCTGATTGTGGGTTCCGTTGGCCAGCATCTCTGTGACCGTTCCATGCTTCTGCGCAATCTGTTGTGAGGATTGAAATTCGACCGGCCGTCCGAGCGAATCACCGCACGCAAGCCCAAGAAGAGCGCCAGCAGCGGTATCAGTCAACGACATATCCCGACCTTCGAGGCTACGTGATAAAACTATTAATCAGTGATAGCAGAGGAACAGGCAGTCACTATGGAGAACGTCTATGCTGATATTCGAAAAAAGCAGCATCTCGACATTACGGTCAAGGTGGTGTCCTCCAGATCGGGAGTAGGTTCAAGACGTGCGTTTGAGATGACCGTGGAAGACGTCGACGGGACGCAATTTACGTTTACTGTCTGGACGAAAAGCAAGAATGGACGGGACTACCACTGGCAGGAAGGACACTGGTACAAACTTCATTCTGCATATGGGGAGGTATGGCCAGCTGGCCGAGAACTCCACGGGACGAGCAAACTTGAAATCGAACACAAAGGCGTTCGACCGAACGAACGCCGCGCAAAGCTGCTCTATCTGACCGATACCCACTTGGGGAAGGAGACAGGCGGATATAAGAACAATTCCTGGCAGATCGATACAGTCGCTGGATTCAACGCCGCGATTGACATTGCAATCGAACAGCGGGTCGATGCCGTCATCCATACCGGTGACGTCTTCCACAACGATACGAAGAACGGAATTTCAGATGAAATTGAAGAGGCGTGCCATGATGCACTCACCGATCTGGCGAACGCCGAGATTCCCTTCTATTACATCTACGGCAATCATGCAGGGAAGACAGGACGTGTCTTCCTGGAACAGTTCAGTGATGCAGGGTTAGCCACGCACCTCCGCTCCCGGCCCGTTGTGATCGGTGATGCCGTGGCACTCTACGGCGTTGACCATCAGAAATCATGGGATAGTGGTCAACTCGGATTCGAACGCCCACCAAACGGAGTTGTGACCCTCCTCTGTATGCATCAGTCGGTCGCACCGCTTACGGGGAGCCCGAACCCTGATTGTCACCTTCAGGAAGTACTCAAAGAGAGCACGATTTCGATTGACGGGCTTGCTATCGGCCATCTTCATACGAACGCTGAGAAGACTTTGAATGGCTGCTCCGCGTTCTGTGGTGGTGCAACAGAACGACTGACCAGCGACCTTGCGCCAAGCGTTGAAACCATCACTGTCAAGAAGGGAAAGATTCGCCGCGAACGTCATCTCTTATGACGCCAGAGGTGAACTTAACCTTATTCTTAAGATTAACAAGTATGTAGAACTGAGGTGGTCGCTGAATCACCGGTAGAGATGCAGGCCTCTTGTCAGAGTTCTAAATGTGTCGACGGTCAACTGAATACTCTGACCCATGAATCAGTCGTACTCGAGTTCGACTGGCCCTTCCTGCTCAAATCGGTGGACTTCAGTCACATAGTTCAGGTGACCTTGGCCATAGGTTTCTGGGTCTGGCGGTGTTCCAGTGTATCGATAGACCTCGAAATGGGCAAAGGGAAGTGGAATTTCCGTGGGTGCCTTGGGAGGGCAGATTTCCACGACGTCGACGACGTCCCAGATGAACCAATCGGTGGCATGGAGTTCTTCTGTGAGTTGTGAATCGATTGCCTCCTTGTCGCCGTCGAAGTCGTCATTTCCGTGAAGCACGTGACCTGCACCCGGTTCTCGATCCCACGCTAACCTAGATATATCTACAGGAATATCAAAGCCATTCGTTTCGAGAACCTCTCGCACTTGCTCGCGGAACTCCTCGTCTGTGTCCGGTGAAACGATAACCCGGTTGATAATTTCATTAAGATCCGCTTCAACGAAATGATGTGGACTGTGGTCTGGCGTGTCCCAATCTCGGCCATGCAGATCCATCACTTGGTTTGGGCCTTCGTAGAGAAGAGCACGGAACTCGTTCTCGATCGTGAAGGGCGTGTTCTTGTAGAAATAACTTGCTGGCGGGGTTGAGGGGATAAAATGCCGCTGCTGGTCGACATACCGGACCAGACCCATATACATCTCCAAGTCCGTCATAAGGGCGTGTTTGAGCTGTCCTACGGTGGTCTCGATTGCAACGCCATCTCCATTCGGTGTAAATTTCTCCCAAAATCGTGGATCCTCGTCTGTTCCGATACGCCAGCAATTCAGGAAGTACTGCTCCTGCGACCCTTGCCGGAAGTTTTCCATCCCGCCTGCATAATCGATTTCTTCACCATCAGACAGTGAGATGGACTCCGCCATGCGCTCACTCCCTCGTCTCTCATCTTCACGCACTGGCTCTGTCGCTTGGCCTTCTAACGGGTCGTCATCTTGGTAATCAATGGCCGGTCCGAATCGGAACTCCTGGTCCTCAATGACCTTTTTAAAGTAACAGAAGCTCTTGTACCGGCGGATTACCATACGGTCTGAGGGAAGCATCCAACGCCAATCCTTGAAAGCAAGAGGTTCATTCGTAGGGAGGCCGCTCAATTCAGCAGGTTCGTCCGTCATGTGTTATTTGATGTCTGAAGGCTGCGTTAACTTAGCGAACCAGCAATGAACCTTTGGCGGATTTAGGCGAGCAGCTGGGGCAGTATAATCGTCGCGCTCACCACCAGTAACAGGATAAGAACGAACAGGGCCCACCATCCGCGAGACTTCCAATTTTGTCGATCGATGGCCCTGATCGCTCGCGCAATCTCGGCCTGAACATCTTCAGTCCTGTTCTCTGGAATCGTATGCTCTACTGACTGCGTTCTCCCTAAAATTTCCTCACTATCGCTCGACGCTTTCTCAATTGCCCGGATAACCTCCAAGTGCACGTCCTCGGCTTTATCGCCTAACCTATGGCCTCTGTCCGGAAAATCGAATGGAACTTGGATTGTATTGTCGTGGCGGAGAGAGGATCGCATCTGCTTGTACTCGTTCCGGATGCTGTTACGGAACCCGATACTGCTCCAGAACTGGGGAATAAGACGTCCAAGGATACTTTCTCCCGTCATTACTGAACTGATTGTGGGTAACTATCGAGGTGAGAAATAATTTCCCTTATAGACAGATTGACTAGTAGCAGATTCCCGAAAGGGATTTTAGGATTCAGTTGGCGCTCCAGCTAAAACGGCCATTCTCGGCGTTTACACAGATTCAAGATACTAACACCCATATTAGCGAACTATGTACTCATTCAGCCAATTTCTCGACGGTACAAACGCCGATTCAAACAGGGATATCGTCGGCCTAGCGATCTACTATCTGCATTCCTACTGTGAAGAAGACACCGTAGCGGTACAGGACATACAGGACTTGTTCAGTATCAACGAGCTCCCAATGAGTGAGACAACTGTAGCAGCACATTTCGCAGAATTACATGAAGAGGGACTCATCACAACAGTCTCACAAGAATCGCTGCACACCCTCTACTTTCTCAGCCGCGCAGGTTTCCGAACGTTCGGCCGGATAGCAGGAGAGTGGGGGCAATACGGAGTCCGTGGTGGACGATTCATCGACACCGACCGAGTGGACAACGAAGACTATGAACTACTCGTCACCAACATCAACAGATCCTACCGGAACGCCATCAACGATGGTACCCTCGTCCTGACTAGGAAGCTGTTTGAAAACTTGATTATCGACGTTCTGCGGACCGAGTTCGGCGGTGTAAGGATTAACCTGTACTATAACACGAGTCACAGACGGTTTCACGGGTTGGGCAGGCTCTGCAGCAATTTTCGGGGCGAGATTTCCAATCTGAATCACTACTCAAGACAGCTAGACAATGACCTCGTCAACCGGATTGAAGAATTCAGGGAGCAAGGGAATTCACAGGCCCACTCCGTCCGAATTGGAGTCTCCGATAACGACCTCGAAGCGATGCGTGACGACGCGACCGATTTGACCGAGATTCTTTGGAACCTGCGAGAAGAAGTTCGACTGGCGAATAATTAACTCTGAACGTTCGGAGATCCTCTTTACTCAACTCAACACAGCCTCGGAGGATGGAATTGATGCATGCCTTCTGTTACGATTCATTTGTCCTGAATCAAAATCGAGACTAATTTCTCTTGGCGGCTTTGCTCCAATCACGCTTTCAAAGTATTCCGGATGTCGAGCTTTCCGTCCGGCAATACGTGCGCTCCGAAGGTGGTTTCAATTCCGGCCGTTCGGCCGCTCGACGCCCTCGGCGCCCTTGATTTCGTCTGTTTTCTCGACTTCAGCGAACAGTTCTCGGTATGCGTCGGGATCGAAGAGGTTGTTCCGGTCGAACAGCTCGCGTGCGGCGTCGGTGAGCTGAAAGAACCGGTACGGCTGGCCCCGTTCGAGCCCTTCACGATCTCGTTCGATGGCCTCGATCAGTCCCACTTCCTCCAGCCGGATGAGGTGGTCGGTGAGCGTTGACGCTGCGATACTCGGATTGTAGTATTCGAGTTCCTTCTTCGAGGGCGCGCCTTTCGGGTGACCGACAATCGTCCCGATGATATTCGCGCGGGTCGTGTCGTCGAGGACACTCAACGCTGCGATCGGATCGAGGCCAGCCGCGTTCTCGGCTGGCGTGAGCGGGGTGGCGTCAGGCCGGGACATTGTGTATCAGTATTTGTCCCCCGGTCGGATAACCATTTCGGTGAATTCCGAAGTGGTGGTCAGAGTGCTTGCGTATTCCACGTCCAGTCGGATTTCCGTACCGTTAGGTGGCGGTGGTGACTGGTGCCCAGTATGACCAACGACGACGCTACCCGTGCAATCATCGACAAATTGGGTGACCAGCCGGGCGAGACGCTCACACCCGAACGGGTCGAGGCGATTCAGACCGCGATGCACGAGGATCTCGGACAGTTCATCAACAACACGTCCTACTTCGTACTCGGTTCCTACGGTGAGGAGGAGCGGACACGATTGGAGGCTGTTCGCGACCAACTCGCGAGTGATGCCGCAGCCTCGAACTCCGATGACGGGGTCGACGCGTTCCTGATGGACGATATTCTGGACATCTCGGAGTTCTTCACTTCGAAATTCAAGCTGCTGGTCAGCTACGCGGATCATATCGTGGGGGTGTACGAACACTCCCAGGGCGGGCACGCGTGGGAAGCGGGTTACATCGATCAGCCGACCTATCGGGAGCGAACGCGAGCGTTTTATCGAACCTACGAGACCGAGAGGGAACAGTACGCGGCCTACGACGGGATGTTCGCACACTATCTCCTCTCGATGGAGCGGGTGGACCGTGCGTACACGTGGACGACGCCCGAGGACCTTCGTGACTATATTGAGGATGCCTACGCGCCCGACTGACGGCGTGAGGAACGACTATTTGCGTCGGATGCTGAATCTTCTCTTGATGGTCGATATCCCTGACACCCTTCGCTCGGTATTCACTGCGACTATTGAGTCCGACGACGAGAGCTACACATTCGAGGTTCCCACGAGTGAGGTGCGTCACGACGCTATCCAGCCCGGTGAGACGTATCGAATCGCCGTTCTCGAAGCCGAGGGTACAACAGCCCGATCCGAGTCCCAGCTTTCAGATTCGCCGTCAGGATCTTCCTCAGCTGTCGGTGAACACGGTTCTCCTGAGCCACCCGTTGAGGAGGGTGAAATTCGAGACGTGTCGGTTGAGGCGGTTGGCGACCAGGGGGATGGCATCGCGAAGGTGGACCGTGGGTACGTCGTGATTGTTCCGGAGGCTCAGCCCGGTGAGGTACCGACTGTCGAGATCGAACAGGTGCAACAGAACGTTGCGTTTGCCAGTATCGTTGAGCCGGATCCTCGAACGCTGTGATTCTGTTGTTTCTCGTTTAGAATGGATTGGCTAGGTCGGTGTCAATGAGCCGAGTCGCGTGGTCACGGGTTGCCTGTTCGACCGCTGCTTGGTCTGTGAGCAAGAAACAATTGTAGTTACTGACGCTGCGCTGGATCACGGACTGTTTAAAAATGTTGTCGGGATGGGTCGTGTATTTTTGCACCACGACGACGAATTCTTCGATCGTATCGATGATGACTAGCCCGTATCCTTGATCACTGAGGAACGATCGGAGCTGGGTAAATTCGTCCGGAGGGACTTCGAAGCGATAATGCTGGTTGTTGTAGTAGTGCTTGAGGCGATCGAACACCTCCTCGTTGTCAAAATAATGCTTGAACAGATACCTCTCATCGACCTCAAAGACGTTGACCCGTTCCTCGCCGCCTCGGTAGAATGCCGCCATTCCGTATGGTAATAGATACCATGAATAATTGAGTGTTCTCCCCTCATCAAGCAGTATCCCTCAAACCAATTCATCACACTTCCAGCGGATCGATTTGGTATTTCTGTACGTGTTTAGCCCCAGTAAATTTCGCCACTGTCTCGTAGCAGGCGGCCAATCGGGGAGATATGCACCCTCAGCAAGGGCTAATT
>NZ_AOII01000094.1 GCF_000337615.1 Natrinema pallidum DSM 3751 | reverse complement strand
AGAGCTTCGTCGAGTCATCAGCAGCAATGAGATGCTCTCACGGGCTCACGCTGTGCCGGCTGTCGAGACCTCGGGGTAAACACGTACGTATTTCTCATCGACGAGAACGATTTATTTGCTGGTGAAGCCTGCGAATGGGAGCTGGAGTCACCGGAGTTAGCAGTCTTCGCTTAGGCAGGGTAGAGCAGTATTTTCACCCGGATTCTTTCATTTGAAAACACAGTTCTTGATATGAGTGTATCGGATGTCGTAGACTCTCTTTGTCAGGAGTGGCGTAAGGAAGCTGGTGAACTGGAGGATAGACCTGAGGAAATTAAAGAACAGCAAGACAGCTTCTACAAAGGGAGTTGGGATGCTGCCCGTGAACGCGCAGAACCAGATATAAAACGGAAAGCCATAGAGGACTGTATTGAGGATCTCGAAGAGAGTAGCTCGATAGATGAGTTCTTAGAATCGTTAGCGGATTGGCGGAAGGAGGCAAACGAACTGGATAAGAGAATCTTGGACTCGAACGAAGGGTTTAGAAAATCCACACGACGACGGCAGTTAGAGGCTTGAATTGACGAATTCGAGGAGGCGTTCCCCGACGATAATTTTGATGAGTGCTACCGATGCGGATCTCTACAAGTGCCGGTTAGTGATAAAAGACGTAGTGAGGGGTACCGGTGGGAGTGTGAAGAGTGCGGATATTAGCGTACTATGTGCGAACCTTGATGATCTGTATCCGGCGCTTCTGGGCATATTCCTGTGTGACAGGGGAGAATCCAGACGCATTATCTGGAACGAAGCGGTCTACGGGTGCAAGCCGCTCAAAATACTGTTGGACTCTGGTGTGAACGGAACCGACTGCCTCTCATCTATGGTGATTCCGCTATCTAACGTTCGCATCGCAAGGCCAGCTTCACCTGTCGTCACCGATTCTCTGTAGGCTCATATTCCACTTTGTTCCGTAGGAGGTTCTATATGAGACTCGCATTGGAATCGTTCCTCAACCTAGTTACCACTCGGAATTACGCTGCCCTGTTGACTCCAAGCTCCAGAAGAGGGAATTTATCCTCCACGTACTAATTCTCGAGCGTCTAGATCGCCATTGAGGTACTGTTCCCCTTCTCGGGTTATGTCGTAGACACCGTTACCGAGGTGGACAAGAAGCCCGTAGGCTACTAGCGTTTTGCAGCGAGCGTTGATGTGTTGGCGAGAAAAGCGAACGCGACCGCTATCTGCCATTTCCTTGGGAGTGTCGGGGCCCTTTTCAGCGAGATGTTCCAGAATTCGATCATCAGCGCGAGACATCCAGTCAGCATCAAAGCGCATAATCGCTTGTGGTTGCGCCGACGCTATCTCGAACGCGCTACGTCAAGTAGCAAAGCTAAACGCTTCTGTAGTTGACTACAAACCTTTAAACGGCTGCCATCCGACATTCTGAGCGTACAGATGAGTTCTTCACCAGTGGACAGCCCGGCCGAGCCGAATGATCTCCTTGTCGATATTATTGAGACGCTGGAGGCGCGTGGGCTCGATGCCGACGCCTTCCAGCTCCAGGATTACGTCGACGTTGACGCCCTTGACCAGCTCGTGAACGCGCCATATGGAGACGTAGAAGTACGGTTCACGGTCGACGGAATTCGGTTGGCTGTCACACCGGACAGCGTCGACGTTCTGACCGACGAATCGGAAGAATAGGAGCCACAGTAGTCGGTTGCCTGCTAAGTGGTGTATCCGGCTACGATCCGCGCACACCTATGTTGATCGACGAATGCACCGAAACCCGGTGACCACGTCTGTTAAGTGGTCACCAAGTCGTATTATATAAGAATGAACCTGGTGTATCGCGTGGCTAGCCAGTGGTCGGTCACTGTCCTTGGGTTTGTCCTTCTGTTACTTACTCTGGGTCGCGCGATAACTGATACCAACAACCTTGTCGTGGATTTTATCGAAGTATCACTTCCGTTTATTGTCGGAGTTAGCCTCATCATTGGCGGAACTTGGCTGGCACGAACACATCCAACCGACCGTATCATTCAGCTGGCTATGTGGATTCTTGGTGGCGCACTCGTCGGCGTGGCCGTCACCGTCTGGGTACTATTCATCATCTCACTCGAACAAGTACCCGCCGGCGAGCCGACTGTTCTCGTTCTTAATGACGTCGGTCTCTTTATGGCTGCAGGAATCCTGCTCGGCTACTATGCGACCGGTTTCGAAGCACGTGAACACGAGCTCGAACTGTCCGAACAACGGTTTCGCGCCCTGACCGAGAACTCGTCGTTCGCCGTTATTACCTTGCTCCATATGGCAGTTGACGCGGGATGGGCGAGATTCTTGTTTGAGTATTTGGGTTGGCGGTTGTAGCTCGATACTTGGACAACTCTGAGGGGATGGTTTGCGTGGGGTACTCTCATATCGATGTCGGCGAGTTAGGTGATGGCGCTACCAAGGTACCCAAGGAGCCCAACAGTATATCGCGGTAACTCTCATTACGAGTGTGAGGGGTACACCGCCGCGTTCATACCCCTTCGACGGAGAATAGGGTGGCGTCTCTGAGAACAGCCTGCACGCGGCGGTGCCAAGCGTCAGCGAAGGCCTCCCGTTGCTGGTCGCTTGCCGATCCGTCGAGAATCCTCTGGAGGTTCCCGATTGCGGGTCCACCGCTAGGAACGTCGCTGACGTGGTAGGCCACTTCGACGGTCTCGTCCGTGTCGGTTCGCCGGAACCGGAACGTCGGGTCCGCCGTGTCCGGGTCGAACCCGTCGAAGCACAGGAGGTCGCGGCGGCCGCCATAGCCGCCGGCGAGCCCGCTGAATCCGTCATCGCCGGTCGCGCCAGTCACGTACGAGATGATACGGCTCATCACGCCGTACGCAGCATCCTCCTGCGGGCCGGCCGTCTGGACCTCGATTTCGCTCCGGACTGGATAGTCGTCGGGATACAGGGCGTCGAGCCCGAGCTGGACGATCCGGTAGGCGCCCGAGGCAGTCGGACAGGAGTGTCCTGCCTCTTTCACCGCGTCTCTATAAGCGATGACGAACGGCTCGCCCGGTTCGAGGACGTCGAGGGCCTCCGCGACGGGGTCGCGGATTTCGATCGGCTCGACGTCGTAGTCGACCTGCCAATTGGTTCTCGTCTGGGTCGTGTCAGTCGCAGTCGAATTCGATGTCATGAGTTGTGGTTGTGATCGTGTCTCGTGGTCAGTAGCGGAGCAGTCGCATCCCGTTGAGGATGACGAGGAGGACGCTGGCCTCGTGGACCAGCATTCCCGACGCGAGGGTGACGTAGCTGGTGAGCACGCCCGCGAGGAGGACGGTCACGGTCAGCACCGCGATCCCGACGTTCTCGAGGACGTTCCAGCGCGTCGCCTTGCTGAGTTTGACCGCGTACGGGATGCGTTCGAGGTCGTCGGCCATCAACGCCATGTCAGCCGTTTCGATAGCGGTGTCCGTTCCCGCAGCACCCATCGCGATGCCGACATCGGCAGTGGCCAGCGATGGCGCGTCGTTGATGCCGTCGCCGACCATCGCGACGACGTGGCCGTCGGCCTGGTAGCCCTCGATGACGGACTGCTTGTCCTCGGGGAGGAGTTCGGCACGGTACTCGTCGATACCGACCTCCTCGGCAACGGCAGCGGCCGTCCGATCGTTGTCGCCGGTGAGCATCACCGTCTCGATGCCAGCGTCTTGGAGCGCCGCGACGACCCCAGGAGCGGCCTCCCGGAGCTCGTCCCGCATCGCAATCGCGCCGATGATGTCCCCGTCCCGAACGACGTGGACGACTGTCTCGCCGCGCCCCTCACGCTCGCGGACGTAGTCGGCGACCCGATCGGGGACATCGACGTCGCGGTCGTCCAGCAGCGCGCGGTTGCCGACGACGACTTCCTGGCCATCGGCATGGGCGATGACGCCCTTGCCGGCGACCACGTCGAAGTCGTCGGGATCGGGGACCGACCTGCGCCCCACGTCCGTATCGTCCGCTTGGGCGACCGTCGCTCCACCGTCCGTCGCAGCCGTCTGGCGTTCGCGGGCCATGTCGACGATGGCGTCCGCGAGGTGGTGTTCGCTCTTCTTCTCGGCGGTCGCTGCGAGCGAGAGGACGTCGGCGGCGGCGACGCCGAACCCCTCGATGTCGGAGACGGTGGTCTCGCCCTTCGTGAGCGTCCCCGTCTTGTCGAAGGCGACGAGATCGATCTTGCCGGCGCGTTCGAGGTGTTCGCCGCCCTTCATCAGCACGCCCGACCGGGCGGCGTTACCGATGGCCGAGACGATGCTGACCGGTGGCCCGATGACCAGCGCGCCCGGACAGCCGATGACCAGCAGCGTCAGCGACAGGATCGCGTTCTGCGTGACCGCGTACGCGCCGATAGCCAGGGCAATGACGGCCGGCGTGTAGTACTTCGCGAACCGGTCGATGAGACTCTCCGTGGGCGACTGAGCCTCCTGGGCCTCCTCGACGCGACGGATGATCCGTTCGAGAGTCGTATCCGATCCCGCTCCCGTCGTCCGGATTTCTAGCGCGCCCTCCTGGTTGACCGTCCCGGCGTACACCTCGTCGCTGTCGGCCTTGTGGACGGGCGCGCTCTCGCCGGTGACCGGCGCCTGGTTGACTGCGCTCTCGCCGTCGACGACGGTTCCGTCGACCGGGATCTTCCCGCCCGGCTTTACGACGACGACTTCGCCCTCTTCGACATCGCGGGCGGAGACCTCTTGGAGTGTCCCGTCGCGACGGACGGTCGCCGTGTCGGGCGTCATCTCCAGTAGCTCCTGAAGTGCCGTCCGGGTCTTCCGCATCGTCCGGCCTTCGAGGTAGCTGCCAAGGCTGAACAGGAAGACGACGGCGGCGGCTTCCCAGTACTCCCCGATGACGATAGCACCGATGGCGGCCAGCGTCACCAGCGTCTTGATGCCGAGCGTCCGGTTGGTGACCTCGTGGTAAGCGGTCTTGGCGATGTCGTAGCCACCCACGACCGTCGCGAGGACGAGGATGGCGGCGCTTGCCATCTCGAAACTCGTGAGGTAGCCGAGACTCCAGCCACCGCCGTACAGCAGGCCGCTCGTCGCCGTGACGATGGCCTTCCGGTGGTTCCGGTAGTACTGCGTGATCGATTGTTTGTTCATAGTGTTAGGCGGGCTGGGGAGTGTACCCCTGGTTTTCGATGGTCTCTGCGAAGGCGTCGGGGTCAGTGACGCTGTCGTCGTACTCGATCTCGACGCGGCCGGTCGCGTAGTGGACTTCGACGTGCTGGACGCCGTCGACGTTCGACAGGGCGCGTTCGACGGTACTCGCGCAGGTCGGGCAGTCGAAGTCGAGGACGCGGAATTGGGTTGTGTCGCTCATTACAGTTTGAGATAGTGCCCGTACCTCAATAAGTATTTTTTAGATGATATGTTTGAATTCGGATACGGGTCGTTGGAACAGTCAAACGGGTCGTCTAGGGCTTTCGCTATCGCGGGTCCATCCTGTACTGGATACCTCGACAGACACCTACCCGACTCCTGCCCCGCTACCTTTTCCCGCGTGCTCGCGCTCAGTTCTCGTATGAGTGATTCCGATACCGACCACCGTCTCGACGACATCGCGGTGCGAGACACTCGGATTTCGGACGCCATCGACGAGCCGATGCGGGCGATGGTCCTCGACATTCTGTCCGAGGAAGCCCTAACTGCGACCGAGGTCCACGAACGCCTCGACGATCGCGGCATCGACCGGACGGAGAACACGGTCCGCCATCACATCAACGAGCTCCGGGATGCGGGCCTCGTCGACGTCGTTCGCTTCGAGGAGGGGCGTGGTGGGACGACGAAGTACTACAATGATGACGGCTAGCGTCAGTGCTCCGATGACGACGTCGGGAAGCCGACTCGAACAAGTTGTCCGACCGAAATGTCGACCCCACGGCGACTCGTCTGATCCAGAACGATCAACGTCGCAGCACTCGCCACGGGCGTGGCGTTCCCGGCGAGTGTACTCACCGCGGCCAGCAAGTACCACGACTGCGGGTCGGTGACTGTCGTCGATAGCAGCACGACCGCCGGGACATTGCTCACGACGTTCGAGAGTAGAAAGATCACGCCAGCGAACCCGATCCCGCTATCGACTGCACGGAGCNCCGCCGGGACATTGCTCACGACGTTCGAGAGTAGAAAGATCACGCCAGCGAACCCGATCCCGCTATCGACTGCACGGAGCCGGTCCACCAGTGTCGTGCCTTCGAGACTCCCGACGAGAACGAACAGTCCCACGAAGAGGACGAGAATTCCCCAGTCCATCTCCGCGAGAATGTCGTTTCCGGGCACTTTTCGGAACAGCTGCAGCCACGCGAGATGGAGCACACCCATCGAGGCTGCAACGATGCCCGCGTTCGTCGACGGGAACGCAGCCAACAGTACGAACGTCGCGAGCAGAAAGCCACCGCTAGAGAGCGCCCACTGTCGATCGAGGTCAGGCAGCGATACCGTCGATCGGACGGCCGTCCCGTCGTACTGGACGGCCAGGAGAAGACTTGCCACGAGCAACGAGACGAACGCGACCGGAGCCAGCGTCTTCACGAACGCGACGGTCGAGAGGCCGCTCTGACTTAGAATGTACGCGTTCTGGGGGTTACCGAGTGGTGTCGCGAGGCTACCGATGTTCGCCCCGAGAATAACCGCAATCAGCGGTCCGGTCGGCGTCGTATCCGTCCCCTTGACCGCCTGTATCAATACGGGCGTCATCAACAGGACGACCGCGTCGTTGAGTGCGAGCGCGCTCAATCCGGCGGCGACCCAGAGCGTGCCGATGACGAGTCGCCGAACGGTCCCAGTCCGCCGCACGAGGAGTGTGGCTGCCCATGGGTAGAAGCCGCTTCGAGAGAGCGCTTCGACGTGTGCGAGCATCCCGAACAGAAGCAGGATCGTCTCGGTATCGATGCTCGCGAGCGCCTGTTCCGGTGATGTGGCCCCGAGGGCGACGACGACCACCGCCCCGGTTGCCGCCGTGACGGCACGGGTGAGCGGATACACCCGAATCTGGCGAAAAAAGAGCAGGCCGAACGTGAGGCCGACCAAGCCAGTCACCAGTGTTTCGGAGACCATTCAGCGACAGTCAGTCCAGTATCCTTGTGAACCCACCAGATTTCGGTCTGGATTTACGATCCTCTACTGGGGTCATCAACTGGCAGACGCCTCGCGAGTCGTCGGTGACGCGTCCGGTCGTGTAGCTCAGTTTTTGACGTGACGATGTATCCGTCTTCTGTGCCGTTCCAGCCGTCGTCTGCAACCATCTGTGCGGCCTGTTTGAAGCGGTCTATCGTCTGTTGAAGGAGTTGGTGAGCATCATCGCCCACGTCGAGTTTCACGACGGCAGGACGTCGAAACTCGACAGTTACCATATGTATTTATATTTACGAAAGTATAAAAGTTATTTATATGGTGGAACAACTCTAGGGAGTCATCGGTGGTGTAGTCGGTGAATTGCCACACGGAGTTTACGCGATTCGCTCCCGCCTGTTCGTTCCTCGGTTCCGACCAGTCGGAACACTCGTCACTCACGTGAAGGACGGGATTCCTTCGCTGTATCAAGATGGCGGACGCCGGCGTCAAACCGTTGTTCGTCGTTCCCCGACGGAATTGCTGTCGAGTGCGAGCCACATCCTCACAGAGGTCGCGATAGCTTGCCACCGTTTCGTGCCGCTGTTGCAGTGAGTCGAAGCCGACGCCGGTCAACGATATCTCGTTCGCGTCGACGATCCATGCCCTGATTTCCCAGGGGATGAGGTCAATCTTCCCGCCTTCGATCCGGTATTGACCTCCTCCGCGTTGTGTCGGAACGCTCGTCACTCACTGGAAGGCGGGGGTATGCGTTCGCATCTCGATCAATCTCGCCTGCGTTCAAGCTCATCACCTAGCTCCTAATTGACTATATTATCAATTCTCATTATTACATCAATTACTGATACTGATGTATCGGTCGTTCTCTTTTAACTGGTATATGTGATTACGGAATGAAAATTTATAATTGTTAGCTATTCAGGCCTGAGTCCTGTTTCAGTTGGTACAACCGTAAATTAGCTTGATAATGAGCAATACTGGCCATATATCGTTGTTGATTGTTCCGATATTTTCCCCCATAGCTGATTCAGTGGTAGACTACGGCGAGATCGCCCTTAGATAAGGTGTCTTCGGAAGCGATACTCGCTTGAACAATAAATTCTGACTAGAAGGGCCGAGTATATCGATAAATTTTATATTTTTAATGATTATAACTTCTTACTATAATATCTCTGTCAAACCCTCCGCGTCAAATTCTGGCCACCAAAATAACAATCGCCAGTTTCGATATAGATATCTGAGTGGCGTCGCGTCTAGACGACCCTATTAAGCCCCTCCGATACAGACTCCCCTTATGAGCCGACAGCTAGCGTCCGAACAGTCGGATCGACAGAAATCAGCAGACCTGCGCAGCGGCGAGGTGACTGATGGCGTCGAACGTGCCCCGCACCGTGCTATGTTTCGGGCGATGGGATACGACGACGAGGATCTAACCTCGCCGATGGTCGGCATCCCGAATCCTGCAGGAGATATCACACCGTGTAACGTCCACCTTGACGACGTGGCCGACAGCGCGATCGACGGCATCGACCAAGCTGGTGGAATGCCGATCGAATTCGGGACGATCACAATCTCCGACGCGATCTCGATGGGGACCGAAGGCATGAAAGCCTCGCTCATCTCACGGGAGGTGATCGCCGATTCGGTCGAACTCGTCGCCTTCGGCGAACGCATGGACGCACTCGTTACCGTCGCTGGGTGTGACAAAAACCTCCCTGGAATGATGATGGCGGCGATCCGAACCGACTTACCGTCCGTGTTCCTCTATGGCGGATCGATTATGCCTGGCGAACACGACGGCCGCGAGGTAACGATCCAGAACGTCTTCGAGGGTGTCGGGGCGGTCGCCTCAGGAGAGATGTCCGAGGACGACCTCGACGACCTCGAGCGCCACGCCTGTCCCGGTGCCGGCTCCTGTGGTGGGATGTTCACCGCAAACACGATGGCGTCGCTGAGCGAGGCGCTCGGGCTTGCCCCGCTCGGATCTGCCAGCGCGCCCGCTGAGAGTGAGGAACGGTATACTGTCGGGAGGCGAGCCGGTGAACTCGTGCTCGACTGCGTTGAACACGACCGAAAGCCATCCGACATCCTCTCGAAGGAGAGCTTCGAGAACGCGATCGCGCTGCAGGTCGCGATCGGGGGGTCGACCAACGGTATCTTACACCTGCTCGCGCTGTCCGCCGAAGCCGGGATCGACCTCGAGATCGAGGAGTTCGACCGTATCTCTCGGCGCACACCCAAGATCGTAAATCTCCAGCCCGGCGGGGAACGCGTCATGAACGACCTCCACGAAATCGGTGGCGTCCCCGTCGTCCTCCGCCGACTACTGAACGCCGGGTTGATCCACGGCGACGCACTGACAGTGACGGGCCGGACGATCGAAGCAGAACTCGATGAACTCGATCTGCCACCAGACGAGGAGATCGATGTTGATTTCCTGTACTCGGTCGAGGAGCCGATTCATGACGAGGGTGCGATCAAGATCTTGACGGGGAACATCGCGCCCGACGGTGCAGCCCTCAAGGTGACCGCAGACGACAATTTCCATCACGAGGGGCCAGCACGGGTCTTCGAAACCGAGGAAGCTGCCATGCAGTACGTCCAAGACGGCCACATCGAATCGGGTGACGTCATCGTCATCCGCAACGAGGGGCCCCAGGGCGGCCCGGGGATGCGGGAGATGCTCGGCGTCACCGCCGCCGTGGTCGGTGCCGGCCACGAAGACGACGTCGCGATGCTAACGGACGGCCGGTTCTCCGGTGCAACGAGGGGACCGATGATCGGTCACGTTGCCCCCGAAGCCTACGTTGGTGGTCCGATAGCCGCCCTCGAAGACGGCGACCACGTCACCATCGATATCCCGAACCGATCGATCGACGTGGATCTCTCGGACTCCGAGCTAGAGGGCCGACTCGACGACTGGGAGCAACCTGATCCCCCCTATCCATCTGGTGTTTTGGCAAAGTACGGATTCGCGTTCGGGTCGGCGGCAAACGGCGCCGTCACGAATCCCAGCCTCAAGCGCGAGAACTAACAGGATCGAAGCTAGAATTGCCCGGCCTGTTCGCAAGCCGGAGTTCTCGACGCAGCTAGCGAGTAGCTTCCAATCATCACTATCATGAAATACCAGTAACGAACAAATAACAAGAACAAGTCTCACTCCTTGAATTGAAAGAAAGCGAGGAATCGTTCGCCACATTCGCGACAATTAACCCATGCCTTTCCATCGGCGTTCTCCTCTGACTTGATCAGGAAGCTATTCTGTGGGATTATCGCCATAGCTTCCGCATTAAACTCGGGACACCGGGCTGATTGTCCCGTTGGTGGTTTGGACATACCCCACATGTTCGTGGGAGATATTAAAAAAAAAAACTCCGCTACATTAATGCGTGGGGAGCCAGTGGAGCGGGCAGTTCATGTGCAACTCTTCCCTGCGCTCGTGTCATCCATCGCTCAGATACCTGGTATGTGCTCACATAATTCTCTGCTGTGCGTCGACGACCGCGACACTCGCCAGATTTACGATGTCGTTGACTTCGTCGCCACGCTGCAAGACGTGGACTGGCTTGTCCATCCCGACGAGCATCGGACCGATCGCCTCGGCTCCGCCGAGCCGCTGGAGCAGTTTGTATCCGATATTGCCCGCTTCCAAGTTCGGGAACACCAGGATGTTCGCCGGGTCATCGAGGTCGGCGAACTCGTAGGTCCCCTGGAGGATATCCTCAACGACGGCAGTGTCCGCCTGCATTTCGCCGTCGACAGGGAAATCGACATCGGGGTCCTCGCGCAGGCTGGCAGCCGCACGGCGAGGCTTGCGCGTCCCCTCGTTGTCGACCGAGCCGAAATTCGAGTACGACAGCAGGGCGGCCCGCGGCTCGATATTGAACCGCCGGGCTAACTCCGCCGTGTGTTTGGTCACTTCCGCGAGCACTGCCTCGTCGGGCTGTTGGTTGACGGTCGCATCGGCACAGAAGACGACCCGATTCTTGAACGTGAGCATGTAGACGCCAGCCGCGTACTCGGTGTCAGCGGCGGTACCGATGACCTGGAGCGGTGGGCGCAGTGCCGACGGATAGTGATGCATGAGCCCGGTGAGCATTGCGTCGGCATCACCCATCTCGACCATGACCGAACTCAGGTAGTTGCTATCCTGGACGAGTGTGTGTGCTTCGCGGCGCGTAATGCCCTTACGCTGCCGGAGTTCGTAGAGTCGCTCAGCGTACGGGTCAAGATTGGTCTCTGTAGGATCGACGATTTCGGGGTCGACGTCGAGCGCCAGCGTCTCGATAATCGTTTCGATGCGATTGCGGTCGCCGACGAGCACGGGCTCGGCGATACCCTGTTCGACGAGCTGGGCGGCCGCCCGGATCATCTTCTCGTTATCACCCTCGGCCAAGACGACCCGCTTCGGAGCAGTTTTCGCCTTATTTAATACGATCCGCATCATCTCCCGGGACTTCCCGAGTCGGGCCTCCAGTTCTTCGACGTACGCCTCGAGGTCGAGTTCGCGGCGGGCGGCCCCGCTTTCCATCGCTGCTCGCGCAACGGCGGGCGCAAGCTCGAACAGAACCCGTGGGTCTAACGGCTTGGGGAGGATGTACTCGGACCCGAACTGCAACGGTTGATCGCCGTAGGCTTTGACAACGGCATCCGGGACGTCCTGGCGGGCGAGGTCTGCGAGGGCCCGAGCGGCGGCGACCTTCATCTCTTCATTGATTTCGGTAGCCCGCACGTCGAGTGCCCCCCGGAAGATGAAGGGGAACCCGAGCACGTTGTTCACCATATTCGGGTAGTCCGATCGGCCCGTAGCCATGATCACGGTGTCATCGCGAGCCTCCTTAGCCGTCTCGTAGTCGATCTCAGGATCCGGGTTTGCCAGCGCGAAGATGATGGGGTCGTCCGCCATCGATCGAACCATCGCTTGATCGACGATACCGCCCACCGACAGCCCGACGAACACGTCCGCGCCGATCATCGCATCGCTGAGGTCGCCGTCGGAGACGTCGCGCGTGAACTCGCGTTTATATTCGTTGACGCCATCCGTCTCGACGCGATGCTCCGTAATGATCCCCGATGAATCACACATCGTGATATTGTCCCGAGAGACACCGAGTGAGACGTAAAAGCGAGCTGTTGCGATGGCAGCAGCACCCGCCCCAGAGAAGACTATCTCGAGATCTTCGAGGCGTTTCTCCGCGATAGCGGCGGCGTTGAGCAGTGCCGCACCACTGATGATCGCCGTCCCGTGCTGGTCATCGTGGAAGACAGGGATATCTAGCTCCTCGCGGAGTCGCTCTTCGAGTTTGAAACACTTGGGGGCCTTGATGTCTTCGAGGTTGATTCCCCCAAAGGTCGGTTCCATCGAGGCAATCGCACGGCTCATCGCGTCTGTGTCAGCTTCATCGAGTTCGATGTCGAAGACGTCGATGTCTGCGAAGCGCTTGAACAGGACGCCCTTCCCCTCCATGACGGGTTTCGAGGCTTGTGCACCGATATCGCCTAATCCGAGGACCGCACTGCCATCCGAAACGACGCCCACGAGATTGCCCTTCGCCGTATAGGTGAACGCATCTGCCGGGGTGTCACGGATGGCGCGGCACGGGGCAGCGACACCTGGCGAGTATGCTAGGCTCAGATCCCGTTGTGTATTCGTTGGTTTCGTCGTCGAGATCTCGATCTTCCCGGCTGGCGGCGTTCGATGGTACTCCAGAGAGTCCTCGTCTAATCCCATAGTACAGAGTTTTTACGTATCGGCTAAAAGGTGCCTATCTTCCTGTGCCAGTATTCAGTGGTGTCAGTCCCCTAACGCCCCTGATCAGGGAATTGGACTCGATTGCTGGTTGCGCTACGGAGCCTATCGCGGAGGTCCGCTGCCGTCTCGAGAGGAACCCGAACCGTGAACCGAACGTCCGCCTCGTAGTCGGCATCGAACTCGACGTCAGCACTCTCCAAGATCGAACGAACCGTCCCAGAGTCATCGTATGCGACGGCGATGGCGAACCGTTCGTGGGGACGCTCCTCAATCACTCCAGCGTCCGTGATGGCATCGGTCGTCGCCCGGGCGTAGGCCCGAGCCAGTCCGCCAATACCCAGGTTCGTCCCGCCGTAGTAGCGGGTGATGACCACGACCACGTTTCGCAACTCCTGGCCTTGAAGGACGTTTAGAGCGGGTTTCCCGGCCGATCCCGAGGGTTCGTCAGCGTCGCTCGCGTACTCCCGGAGGAATCCCTCATCTGTGGACCCTCCGGCTGTCGGTTCCGCAGGCACGCGGTAGGCCGGGACGTTGTGTGTCGCGTCGTCGTACTCCTCCTGGATCTCCTCGATGAACGACTCCGCGGCGTCAACCGACTCCGCCGGGGCGACATGGCCGATAAACTCCGATCCCTGGACTGTGAACCGTGTCTGACCACGGCCGCCGACAGTCCGATAGGTATCAGCCATACGGTAATCATGACTGTGGTTCTGGAAATCACTGTCGCTCAAAAGTAGATTACATCATCTCTACACCATCGATTGGCTATCCATAATTTCATCCACGAGGGGTTCATTCGTGACCTATGGTCGAAAAAGCGGACGTTCAGCTGGAACTTGCACAAGAAAGGACCCGGCTAGCACGCGAGCGGACCATCCTGGCCCATATCAGAACTGGCTTCGCCTCGTTTCTCTTTGGAGCAGCCGTCCTCGGGTTATTTGGTGACTCACTTTCTTTCGTCGGGACGGCGTTCATTCTCGTTGGTATTGTATTTCTTGCTACCAGCGGGATATCGTACCTTCGGAGCAATCAGCGTGTTAGCCATCTCCTCGACGATATCGAACGTCCGTTCCATCGGAACGGATAGCAACGGACCTGCCTCGTTTCGGTGTCAGAATCAGTCCCTTTTCCCCGCGGTATTCCACGCTGAACTGCCGTTCTCCGACTGATAAGAGCT
The DNA here is from genome assembly GCF_000337615.1 of Natrinema pallidum DSM 3751. Lineage (GTDB taxonomy): Archaea > Halobacteriota > Halobacteria > Halobacteriales > Natrialbaceae > Natrinema > Natrinema pallidum. Next base: position 8,451 of record NZ_AOII01000094.1, on the reverse strand, counting down.
GTAACCCGAAAGTGTATCGGCATCCAGGGTAACAACCCCTAAGCGGTTGTCGCTTAACCCAGGCACAACTCCAATCCACCAGAATATCCTCTGACTTCAACGGCAAACTCGTTACTCAGCTCCTCGAACAACGTGGCCGTATTTCAGCAGAGCGACGAACGTCACGCCGCCGAATGCGTTTCCGACCGTCGCAAGGAGAACGAACTCGAGATAGTCCAGGACAGAGATCGATGATGCGGTGAACACACCAAAGAGCACCTCGACGTTCCCCGCGATAGAGTGCGGCAGGTGCAGGATCCCGATCATCGCAGTGATGACCCAGATGACGATCATTTGGCTCGTCGTCTCCTGAGCGGCGGTGATCAGCCAGGCCAGCAACCCCATCAGCCACCCGGCGAACACCGCACCGACGAACAGTCGCTGTACGTCAGCGAAGACAAGATTCGACGCGATTGCTTCGAAGGCGGCCGGTGTAACGACTCCCAGGCCTGGGAGCAGAACGACGACGAGGAGTGTAAACACGACCCCGCCGACGATGTTCCCAACGTAGACCAGTCCCCAGAGCCGAGTGAGCTGCCGCATCGTTGCTTGCCCGTCGAGTACAGGCATCACGGCGAGGGTGGTGTGTTCGGTGAACAGCTCCGATTGACCTAGGATGACGAAGAGGAACCCGATGGAGTACACGCTCGCCATGAGTAACTCCGTCGGGAGGTCCCCAAAGCCACCGGGGGAGAGTGTCAGTACCACGCCCATCATGAGCGGGCCGAATCCAATATCGAGACCAGCCGAGAACCCAGAGAGTAACAGGCCGGACGTCTGGCGGTTGATCTCGTTGAGGCCGCCGTCGATCAACAACTCGAGGACCTCGCGCGTTGGGGTCTGTCTCATGCAGCGGCACCTCTCAATTTCGTGTTCATGTACGTATGCACGTCTGTACCGTATCGTTGAGCAAGGTGGTATCCAAAGGTTCCTATCTTTCCGCGAGATTCCTCTCGCAGTTCCGCAGTGGGTCGAGACGCTTGTCCTCAAACGGGGATGGGCCCGTGACGTTGTGACGAGTCTTGTGACGGGCTTGGTCGTACAAATCCACACCAACAACGGGATATTTATCCCCGGGAACGTGAATCAGATACTAACTCGATGGTTTCAGTAGCTGAGCTATTTGTTCGAGTCGCTGGTGAAAACCCCGTAATCCAGGGGTTTGTCGGTGGCATCGTTATCGCGGGACTCAATTTGTTCGGCGCGTTGTTGGTGTTCGTCTGGCGCGACCCGTCAGAACGGACGCTCGATGGTGCCCTCGGGTTTGCAGCCGGTGTGATGCTGGCCGCAGCCTTCACGAGCCTCATCATCCCCGGAATCGAGCAATATTCTGGCGGAAATCCGATTCCGACGCTGGTCGGCATCGTACTCGGCGTCATCTTTCTCGATCAAGCCGACCGGCTCGTCCCACACGCACACTACTTGCTGACCGGGCGCAGACGGGCAGATGAGGCCAACCCCAGTACGTCCCTCCCAGTCGCTAACGAACGACTGGTTCCCGTCGTGCTGTTCATTTTAGCGATTACACTTCACAATATGCCAGAAGGACTGGCAGTCGGCGTCGGGTTCGGCTCTGGGGACATTGATAATGCAATTTCGTTGATGCTGGCGATCGGCATCCAAAATATTCCTGAAGGGCTTGCCGTCTCGGTCGCGGCGATCAACGCTGGGCTCGATCGTCGCTCCTATGCCGTCTTCGCTGGGTTGCGGTCGGGAATCGTCGAAATCCCGCTCGCGGTGCTGGGTGCCCTGGCGGTTAATGTTGTCGAGCCGCTCCTCCCGTATGCGATGGGGTTCGCCGCGGGCGCAATGCTGTTTGTGATCTCCGACGAAATCATCCCCGAGACTCATACGCATGGCTACGAGCGGACCGCCACACTCGGGGTGATGGCTGGCGTCATCGTGATGCTGTATCTTGACGTCAGTTTGGGCTAAATACAGCCGATCGCAAAACAGGACGAGGTTCTAGATAGCACCGCTATACCGTCTGAGCAAGGTGTATGGTAACGCGACACAGAATACTACTATAGGTCTGGAATCGAAAGCCGAATTTAGTAATGAATAAGCAAGCGTTCCTGCACCTCCATGGGCTCCTGGCAGAAGTATTAGAACAGTACGAATCACGGATATCAGGCGATCTTGAACTCACCGAGTACGAGACGCTCGATACCCGACCAACGTCGATCCACAAATCGAAAGACGACCACAAGGCTGCTATGTTTGCGCTCGCACGGGATATCACGTCCGACATGGAGATGGATTCAGAAACCGAACCGGTCGCTCCAACTGCCGACTGATTCTTTGAGCGATGTTCTAGCGGTACACCCGACAGTACTTAGCTGCGTCTGACGCAATGACCGCTTCGCGTGGCGACAAGTCCCTATATCGGATCACCGTGGTGTTCGGGCAAGAGATCTCCCTCCAAATACGACGATCGTGACCGAAGATTTCATCGCAGAGACTGGGCCTGTAACTGGTTCGGAAACCCTTAAGCAGGCTATCTGCCTGAATAGTACTATGAGTACTGAGTTATCAGCTTCGCGAATCCGGAGAACGGTGGTGATTCCCCACACGGTCGGTAGCCAGCAGAGTACCCGAACGACGTACGGGAACCCACGATGGCAGGTTCACGATGATGTGCTGACCAGATCGGTGAACCAGAGACGCAATGGACGAACCCACTCATATCATGGACATCACTCCCGTCTCGAAGCTGGTTATATATGAAATTCGGGTATTCTGAAACCTGCCTCGACCACGAAACAGGGCCACGTCATCCCGAAAACTCGGACAGACTGCGGGCCATTCGGCGGGCACTTTCAGACTACAACGACGTCGAGTACGTCGACGCGGCTCCAACGACACGTGACCGTATTCTTGCGGTGCACGACGAGGACTACGTCGCCGAGTTCGAATCGTTCTGTGCGTCTGGCGGAGGGAACTGGGACGCCGACACCGTCGCTGTTGAGAGCACGTGGGAGGCAAGCCTCGCCAGCGCTGGTCTTGCCGAGTGGGCCGCCAAAACGGCCCTTGACCGACGAACCGAGCGATTTCCTCCGTTCTCACTCGGCCGGCCGCCGGGTCACCATGCTGTCGAAGATGACGCGATGGGCTTTTGCTTCTTCAATAACGTCGCAATCGCTGCCAGGTCCGTCATCGATGCCGGGACCGCTGAGCGGGTGGCAATCATCGATTGGGACGTCCATCACGGGAATGGGACACAGGAGGTCTTCTACGACGACGGCAGCGTCTTCTACGTCTCGTTCCACGAGGACGGACTCTATCCAGGCACTGGCTTCGTTGAAGAAACCGGCACAGGTGACGGCACGGGGACGACACTGAATGTGCCGTTCCCACCTGGAACGACTGAATATGGTTATCTCACTGCGATCGACGAGGTGGTCGGCCCCGAACTACTCGCGTTCGATCCTGATTTGCTTCTGGTGAGTGCCGGCTTCGACGCACACAGATATGATCCGATTTCGCGGATGTCCGTTTCAACCGACGGGTATGGCTTACTGACCCAGCAGGTTCGAGAGATTGCGGCCAGCACCGGTGCTGCTCTGGGGTTTGTGCTCGAAGGCGGCTACAGTCTCGATACACTCTCCGAAAGCATCCAGGTGGTATATGACGTCTGCAGTGGCTATCAGCCAACTACGGAAGACTGTGAGGTATCTGACGCTGCTCGCAACGTCATTGATAGCCTCATAACACAATTCGAGTAGACGAATTCAAGAGGATGAACCCACCTCTCTCGGCCAATTTTCCGTGTGGTCTGAGCGACGCGACAAGTGGAGACAGCTCGCTATTCGAATCGACGCAACGGGACGATTATCATTCTGTCATCGTTCGATTTCGAAGTCACCGACTGAGACTTTCTCTCGGAAAACAGCCAACGATAGCTCGAGTGTATCTTGGAGGCCCTCTAAGTGGACCTGGCCATCCTCTACACCCATATACCAAAAGACCTCATTCGTTCGAGTATGATATAGAGACTGACCGCCCCAGATGAGTTGTCCGTTGATTTCAAGCGTCTGATGTCGGTGAGGCATTCCTAGTGTCTATTGATTATTTAGAGTTGGCTTAGTAGTTTGGTCAATGGAAGACTACGCGCGAGTTCCGGCCCTCCCAAAAGAACGACTCAGGGAATACCGAATCAGTCGTCGGCCGGAGCGGCGCCGCCCTCGTCGTGTTGCATCTTCGTGTGCGAGAGTTTCCCACCGGCCGCGAGAATCTCTCGTTCACGCTCGGATGCGTCAAGGTGCCCGGACGCGTCCCAGTCGCCGTTGACACGGATGGTGAACTCCTCTTGACCGGAGCGAACAGCGTCGGCGGCATTGTCGACGATTTCGATCTCGTCGCCCTGCTCGATTCGCTCGTAAGTGTCCTCGTCGATCTCGAGCGGGACGATGCCGAAGTTGAAGAGATTCGCCTTGTGGATTCGGGCGAAACTCTGGGCGAGAACAGTCTCAACCCCGAGATACATCGGACAGAGAGCGGCGTGTTCGCGCGAGGATCCCTGTCCGTAGTTCTCCCCAGCAACGAGGACGCCGCCATCAGCCTCGAGCGCACGCTGGGAAAACGTCTCGTCGATTCGCGAGAGCGTAAATTCCGAGAGTTTTGGGATGTTCGACCGGTACATCAGGACGTCCTGGGTCGCCGGGAGAATGTGATCCGTGGTGACGTTGTCTCCCATCTTCAACAACGCTTCACCACCGACCGCCGTCTCTAGCGGATCTTTCAGCGGCACGTCGGCGATGTTCGGCCCCTTGATGAGCTCGTCGTCGACCGCCTCATCGGGCGCGATCAGATCGGCGTCGGAACTCTCGATGTATGTCTCGGGTAACTCGACGCCGGGAGCTTCGAGGTCGTCCAGCTGCTCGGCAAGCGTTCGTGGATCGATAATTTCGCCCTTGATCGCGGCTGCGGCCGCGACTTCCGGCGAGCAGAGGTAGACCGAGTCGTCTTCGAGACCGGAGCGCCCCTCGAAGTTCCGGTTGAAGGTTCGCAACGAGACGGAGTCGGAGGCGGGCACGTGGCCGATACCGATACAGGCACCACACGTGGATTCCGAGAAGTTGACGCCAGCAGCCATCAGTTCCGCCGTCCAGCCCTGCCGCGCCAACATTTCGGAGGCTTTCTTCGAGCCCGGCGCGACGATCATCTCGGTTTTCTTCTCGATGGTTCGCCCGTCCAGCATCTTCGCAGCAGGGAGGATATCCTCGTAGCCGCCGTTCGTACAGGAGCCGATCATGACCTGATCGACCGTCGTCCCCGCGACTTCGGAGACCGGAACGACGCTGTCAGGCATCGACGGTGTGGCGATGAGCGGTTCGAGATCCGCGAGATCGACGACGATCTCGTCGTCGTACTCGGCGTCCTCGTCGGGGCCGATTTCGACGAAGTCGTCCTCGCGTCCGAGGCGTTCGAGGTAGTCCTGTGTCTGGTGGTCGCTCGGGAAAATCGAGGTGGTCGCACCGAGTTCGGTTCCCATGTTCGTGATGGTGGTCCGTTCGGGGACGGTCAGGGTCTCGACGCCGGGGCCGGTGTATTCGAGCACCTTGCCGACGCCGCCCTTGACCGACAGGCGACGGAGCAGTTCGAGGATGACGTCTTTGGCTGTGGCCCACTCCGGCAACGCGCCTTCGAGACGGACGCTGACGACTTCGGGCATGTCGATGTAGTACGCGCCGCCGCCCATGGCGACAGCCACGTCCAGCCCACCGGCACCGATCGCGAGTTCGCCCAGGCCGCCAGGCGTCGGCGTGTGCGAGTCCGACCCGAGCATCGTCTTGCTGGGCGCGGCGAAGTTCTCCTTGTGCACGTTGTGGCAGATACCGTTCCCCGGGCGCGAGAAGTGCGCGCCGAACGTGCCCGCGGCTGAACGCAGGAAGCGGTGGTCGTCCGTGTTCTTGAAGTCGAACTGGTACGTCTGGTGATCACAGTACTGTGCGGCGAGGTCTGTCTGGACGTCGTCGAGGTCGAGCGCCTCGAACTGGAGCCAGACCAACGTCCCAGTCGTGTCCTGTGTGAGTACCTGATCGATCTCGATGCCGATTTCCTCGCCAGGAGTCAGTTCCCCGTCGACGAGATGGTTGTCGAGAATCTTTTCTGTAAGCGTCTGTCCCATACGTATAGTCGTCGAGAGTGTGGGAGCATAAACCCCGCGTCTGCCGCCTATCGTCAGCTGAAACCGTCTCTGATGGCTATACCAGCGTTTTGCCCGTATTTGTCGCGCTTTTCACTCTGCTGGTCTCATCTCAACCGAGGCGGCGAAAGAACCGTCGGATACGCGGGAATCGATGGGTGTCCGTGGCTTCCTGGCGTATCTCGTCTATCTCCTCGAGCGTGGGATCTGCAGGCGAGATGGTTCCGTCGCGGAATCGGGTATCGAGAGAGATGATGAGGGATTCAGCTGCTGTCAGTGCCGCATCCTGTGTGCTGTATTCCTCGAGTGAGTAGTCGTGACGGACCTGAGTTGCTGCTGTTCGATTGATCGTCGAGAGCTGGAGCGTGTACTCTTCAGCATCCGCTGATCGCTGAAGGAGAGATACAATAAACGTCGTCGTGGTGGACGGAGTGCACTGAAATTCCACCAGAGCTGAGCGCTGTTGCTCTTCCTCGGGTCGCTGGCTCCACCCCGATGGAAGCTCGAGTTCCATTGTAGCGTTCAACCGCTCCGATTAACCGTTATTCATCCGCCGTCACCACCAACAACTGGGATTCACCATTTGTTGGGTATGGGATCAGGCTAGCATTTCGATGTGTTCAGCAACCCGATTGGCGAACTCACTGGTCGCGACCTTCTCACCGCCGTCGATCTGCCGGTGGATATCGTACGTGACGTATTTTTCCGAGATTGTGGCTTCGACAGCGTCACGGATGAGATCGGCAGCATCGTCCCACCCGAGGTATTCGAACATGATGCGTCCGGAGAGAATCATCGCCGAGGGATTCACCTTGTCCTGACCGGCGTACTTCGGAGCCGAACCGTGAACCGGTTCGGCCAGGATCCGTCCATCGCCGATGTTGGCACCGGGTGCGATACCGAGCCCACCGATCTGGGCGCCACACGCGTCCGAGAGGTAGTCGCCGTTCAGATTCGGCATCGCGAGGACGTCGTACTCGTCGGTGCGAGTCAGCAGCTGCTGGAGCATGTTATCGGCGATCCGGTCGTTGACGACCACTGCGTCTTCGGGGGCCTCCCCATCGCGTTCCTCCCAGAGCGTGTCTTCCGTGATGACCTCGTCACCGTATTCCTCTTCTGCGACCTCGTAGCCCCAGTCACGGAACGCCCCTTCGGTGTACTTCATGATGTTGCCCTTGTGAATGAGGGTGACCGAATCGCGGTCGTTCTCGAGGGCGTAGTCGATGGCTTTCCGAACCAGCCGCTTGGTACCGAACTCGGAGATGGGCTTCAGTCCGATCCCGACAGGACCGTCGTGGATCATCTCGTCGTAGCCCATCTCCTCCTCGACGAATTCGCGAACCTGCTGGACCTCCTCAGTCTCGGCTTCCCACTCGATACCGACGTAGACGTCCTCGGTGTTCTCCCGGAAGTTGACCATGTCCATCTGCTCCGGGTTCTTGACAGGCGACGGGACGCCATCGAGATAATAGGTCGGCCGGACGTTCGTGTAGAGATCGAGTTCCGTACGCAGCGCGACGTTTAAACTGCGGTAGCCGGCGCCGACCGGTGTCGTAAGCGGTCCCTTGATAGCGACGTTGAATTCCCTGATTGCGTCGATGGTTTCTGCGGGGAGATTCTCACCGTACTTGTCGCGGGCACTCTCGCCGGCATAGAGCCGCATCCAGTTAATTTCGCGGCCCGTTTCTTCTGCTGCCGTGGTAAGTACCGTCTGGGCTGCAGGGGCGACGTCTGGACCGATGCCATCACCGTAGATGATCGGGATAATCGGATTGTCCGGAACGGACAGCTCGTCGGTTTCGGCGTTCTGGATCGTGATTTTCTCACCGCTATCGGGAACGTCGATTCTGTCGTTGGTCATTCCCCTCAGCGTGCGAGGGCAAGTAGCAAAAGACCTGTGTTTCCTCTGTCTGACTCAGCTATTGATAGAGACCGTCCCAGGGATTGTTGAGCAAATCGAGCTCCCTGAGTCGAGAATGTACCGTTTCAAGCGCGCTCTGTGCATTATCCCGCGTTTTGGCGCCTGTAATCACTAGTTTCCCGCTTCCGAAGAGCAACACAACGACCGGTGGTGACGTCAATCGATACACGAGGCCGGGGAATTGCTCAGGTCATCCGTCTTTAGTTAAGCGAGAAACCGCGTGATAGCGGCGGCTTATCGAGGCACCTTTCGGAAGGAATGAGGAAGTCCAGTCTGTGCACGACAAGGACTCCTCATCTCGGATTATGCGTCGGCTCACTACACTGTTTCCCTCTGAGTTCCT
>NZ_AOII01000093.1 GCF_000337615.1 Natrinema pallidum DSM 3751 | reverse complement strand
ATCCGATGTCTGCTGCCTGTTCATGTCGCGTCCGTTGAACGCTTCCTACGAGACAGTACCGAAATCAGCTCGGGCTAAACACATACGAAGTATCTATCTACGTCGTTGACCAGTTCGAACGCCTCGTCAAATAGGGCTTGAGACGCGGCATCCTCGTCGTTTGCCGCCGGCTGGGTCGCAGTCATGGCGATGATCGTCGCGTCGTACTCTTCTGTGAGGATCGTCGTGATCCGGCGGACGAGCTTCCACCACTCCATTGGCAGTGCTTGGGGCTCGTCCAGTACGATCACGGAATCGTACAGCGCCGGAAGTTTCATCGACTGGGTGTTACTCGGGCCAACAAGGCTCTCGAAGAGTTGGACGAACGTCGTGAGCGTCATCCCGGAGCGCCAGCTCTCGGCGACCATCTCCGCGAGTCGGGCATGCTCGTCGGGATCGTCATCTAGATCTCCGAGTTTCGTCACCGTCTCGGCCAGGTGGTGGTGGATCGTCAACAGGCCATCTCGAGCGTCAGTATCGAACACGTCCGTGAGTTCGTCGGCGACCTGATCGATGACGGAGGTGAAGGGCAGTGCATAGACGACCCGTTCACCTTCGTTTCGGAGCGCGAGAGCAGCATTGAGGCCGGTTAGCGTCTTTCCCATTCCGGTTGGTAGTGTCAGCGTTGCGATTGACGTATCCGAGTCGCGGAACTGCTCGACACCATTGAGTACGTCGTCTCTCGCCTCGTCACGGAGCGTATCGAGAGCGCCTTTCTGACTGTCTTTGTCGGTATCTCCTCCTAGGTCGTCGATGTACTTCGAGAGCGTACGAGCGTCCGGTTCGGACGCGTCGAGATCGCCGTCTTCGATACCGGCAGTCACCGTTTTGTCGGCAAGGATCAGTCCGCTCCAAAGCTGGAGGAGCAGTTCGTAGAACTCCTTGGAGGGACCCGAGCGGTCGCTATCGAAATCGAACATGGAGACGTGTTCGTGGACGGTGTCGAACAGGCCGTCGTCCTCCTTGCCGATCTCTTCGGCGAACTCGTCCCATGACCCGTTACCGTCGGTAGCGTCAGCGACGAACGATCGTGCGAACTCCCTGCGATGGTCGTCGACGTTCGCGACCTGTTCGACTAGGACTCGCTGGCGCTCGTTGCTCGCCTCACTCCTGTTCTCGATCCGAGATACCTTTTCGACGTATTCTTCGGTATCGGGAAGGCGACCGTGGTGTTTCGCAAGAGCGATGAAGGCCGCGAGACAGTCCTCGCTGTCGTAGCCCAGCCGATCGAGGACGTAGTACCCGAGATAGGCCCCGAACAGGGAGTGGTTCGTCCGCTTGCTGGTGTCTCGCTCATCAACCACGTACTCCTGGAACCATGTCGTCGCCTTCCCGAAGTCGTGACATCGTGCCACTATTGCCACCATCTCGGTGAGCGGGTCGTCGCCGATCGTCGTTGCGTCCGCGGAGACGACGGACTCGGCCCGCTCGGCTACCTCGTTTAGGTGATCGAGGAGCAATGTCTCCTCATCGCCGTCCTCGGCGGGATGAGAGATCGGCGCGTCCACCATCAGGTGAACACCACGGTCCGATCATCGACTGAGTACGTCGCCACGTCAGTGAATGTGAGCGAGCCACCGTCCGGGTTGTAGGCGTAGGAGACGAACGCGCTGGTCGTCCGACCACCGTCGTCGCGTTCCATGAACGCGGGCGTCTGCTCGATCTGGTAGCGTGTCTCCGGATCGGGAACGATCGAGTCGACAGCTTCGGGGACGGTCGAGTCGATAGCTACCGTGTTACCGTCGGGTCCCTGCTCGATCGGGAACTCACCGTGGTAATCGACTGTCGCCAAGTACTCAGAGAGACCGAGGCTCGGAACGTAGTACGACTCACCCGACTCGAGCAGCGAGCGGAGTTGGTCGTACCGCTCGTCGTCATCGAGCCACACGTCGATTCGATAGGCAGGATCGACGAGGACCTCGTAGTTATGCTGCTGTCGGGGCTTGGACGGGTCGGGAAGCTTGATGGATAGTTTCCCACGAGGGTTTAGCGACGCCAGGTGTTCGTCGGCGGTCGAGAGCGTGTTCATCGGTAGCTTCATCGTCCGCAGTTCGCTCGTCGGTTCGATTGCGACCAGCGACTCACCCGGGGCGAAAAGGTCGTAGTAGCCGTCGCGCTCGATGCCCAGCATCGCCGCGATCAAGCCGGCGACAGTGGTCCGCGGGATGACGCGGTACGTCTGTTTCACGATGTTACCCTCGATACGCCGGAAGTGTCCCCAGGGTCCGCTGACCGTGAACGACAGGCACGTCTCAGCGCCATCGGGGAGTTCCGATCCGGCCGGTGCGTGCTCGGTCACAGGTCACTCCTCCGGCGCGGTCGCTTTCGCATCTTCGTACACATCGATCACCCGGACGGATTCACTACCGACCGCCGATTCGAGGGCATCGTAGAGGAACTCGTGGCCGCCCGTCTCACCGTCAACGGAGACTTCGAGGACATCGCTGGCAACGACGTGGACGGTGTCGATCCGATCGGACGCACCCTCGAGTCGTTCGAGCAGTACCGACACGTCGACACAGATGTCGCGGACGTTTCGGAGTTCCTCGACGGGATCGGATTCCGCACTGTCGAGCTCGAGGTCCTGATCGAGCCCGCCGAGATGGAAGCTCTCGTCGGCGTACTCGACTCTGAGGTAGAGCCGGGGCTCCTGTCCGACCTTGCTCCGGCTGATCGTCTGGTTCTTCAGCGCACGCCAGCACAGCGTGTCCAGCCGCCGCACGTCCCGATCCGACAGGAGCGTGTCTTCAGCTCCGTGTTCGTCGACGAGTCCGTGGAACCCGATGAATGCATACTGGATCCGGTGGTCGTCGAGGTCGAACCCGCCCTGTGCCTTATCGTCGCCGGTCGCGATAACGCTGGTGAGGCTGTTGTACTCCTCGTTCTCCATGACTCGGTGGAGCGACTTGCCGGG
>NZ_AOII01000092.1 GCF_000337615.1 Natrinema pallidum DSM 3751 | reverse complement strand
ATCGTGGTCGGTGTCGATGCCGTACTCCTCGAAGCGCCACGGCGGGATCCGAACTAACACGCCCGTCCCTGTCTCGATCGTGCCCGACGTGCCCGGTTCGCCCACGTCGGTCGCCAGCCCGTTGACCGAATCGACGTGGAAGGGCATCTGGCCGATATTTAACTCTCGGTCGTCTTTGAGATCGGCCGCAACGTTGGCGAGCAGTTCCTCGTGTGGCGACGCCACGAGTAATGTTCGCTCGTCTCCCTCTCGCATGTCTCCCGGCGGGAACGGATTGCTATACGTGAACCCCTTCGGACGACCCTCATCGTGTATCTCGTCGTATTCGGTTCCGTCAAGCGCGTTCCAGATCCGACCTCGAAGCTTGTGATGGTACGTATTGTCGTAGGCCGTGTCCGCACGTGCTTGCAGGTGTGCTATCACTCGCATTCGTGTCTCTCCCGATTTCGTGTCATTTTGTCATTGCGGTACGCTTACCGATTGTATCATCATAAATGTGATTGTGCTAGAGTGAAAGTGGAACCCAAAGGGGTCCATCTGAAACTAGTTTTGGCCCGCAGCGGGTCCGAACAAACTTCAACTGCTTCGGGATCCAACTGAAATCAATCTGTACTACGGGCATACGTTGAGAGACTGGAATTTGGTTTAGTTGTTTTGTCTGTCTTCTGCTGTCTTCACGTCCGTATTCTCGTCTCGAATGTGTGATCGTTCGATCCAGTTCAGCGTCGGCCGAATGTCAGGTCGTGCGATTGGTGGGATTATATTGATGACTCTCTTCGGAGCAACCAAATCCCTAAATCGGACCGACGCGTACGCTGAAATGCTGCTAATGCAGTCCGAGTGGGATCAGCCGCTCGGTTTCGGCGGAATCAGGGCATCTTTCCTTGGTCAGGCGGTGCCCTGAATATCTCATTAGGGAGGGGGATACATAGTTCAGGGTAAGCAGCCGATCCTAACAAGAAAGGGGTAGGGTGCAACTGGCCCTAATAAGAAAACTGAAGAGCATCATTGTCCAACTCATAGAATTTTCACTTAGCTTTGAACACCTGCAATAGCCATAATTCAATCTCTTTAGCAGCACTCTATATTTCTCACTCATTGTGATGAAAACTAAAATGCCCTTGAGCAGAGCCTACGAAGTCCGTTGCCAGAGTCGTAGCAGGGAGAAATCCAGAACGGGATGAAACACAGATTCTATAATAGTATTCGTCCCATGTCGTCCATCGCCCGGATCGCGTGGACGAGCTGGCGGTCGTCGGCCCGCTCGCGTTCGGTCACCGCGGCCCGCGTCGCGGCCGTCGTCGCCTCGCGGAGGGCGTCGTAGTACTCCTCGGCCTCGCTTGCGAATCCGGCCTCGACCGCGAGGGCGGGCCAATCGCGGGACTCGTCGGCGCTCCCCTGGCGAATCGCGGTCGTCATCGCGTCGGGATCGTCGCGGTCCCCGGCCGCGAACCAGCCGTTCGTCTCACTCATGCACGCTCGTTCCCGCCGCGGGCGATTAAACTCCCCGTTCGCGGTCGCGCCACTCGCGCGGTCGTCGGGAGCCCGGGCTCGAAAGCAACGTGAGCAACGAGCCGAATACGATGACGCGCAAACCGGGGCCGATCAGACGCCGAACGTCGCCCGCAGCATGTCGCGGGTCCCGGGACCCAGGCCGACGGCGACGACGGTGATCATGAGCAAGACGGCGTAGCGGGGGCTGTCCTCGAAGACCGTCTCGTCGAAGATCCAGATGACGAAGACGGCGGCCGCGATTTTGACGAGCAGGAACGGCCAGGCCGACCCGGTGGCGGCGACGATATTGGCGGGCAACACGTCGGCCGTCGTGTTCGCGATCGCCCGGTTGATCGGGTGTTTCGGGACGAGGTTGGCCGGCAGGCCGAGGGAGGTCGCCCAGTCGAGGCCGACGACGTTCGCGACCCCGTCGACCGCGTGGGCCCAGATGACGACGAGCCCCATAGACCGGGTGCCGCGGTTCAGTTCCGGGGCGACCCGCTCGAGTGCGATCCAGGTGAGCGCCGTCGTGAGCGTCGCGCCGACGAGCACGACGAGCGGAACGAGCGGGTGAAACTCCGCGTAGGGTTCCGTCGCGGCGACGAACGCCAGATACGCGATCGTGATCGTCAGCGCCGCGGTCCCGATTCCGGCCAGCGGGTACTCGTAGCCCGAGACGTAGCCGGTGCGGTCGAGCCACACCGATGTCACGACCGCGAAGAGGGCGATGAAGAAGACGGTAAAGTAGATCAGCGGGCTGATGATGAACCCGGACCACGGGAGCTGGATGGCCATCTCGCCGGTCGCCTCGAAGGCCGTCGCATTGACGTCCTCGACGACCCGCAGCGCGCCGCCGAAGAGCATGAACGGGAACAGGGCGAAAAAGCCCGCGCGGTACCGTTCGATCTCGAGGCGGCGAATGAGGAAGATGACCCCGGTCAGTAACAGGACCAGCGTCGGGATGTAGCCGCCGTAGGAGACGAAGGTGTAGCCCGGCTCGGCGGTCGGACCGGCACCGGCACCGGCCTCGCTGCAGGGGATTTCTTGGCCGCCGGCCCAGGCGACGCAGTTCCAGCTGTGCGCGTCGGCGACTACCGGCCCCCAGAAGTACTGCCAGATGAAATCGACGTACACTCGCTGGGGGAACAGGACCGCGCCGAGGACCACGGCGGCGGCGAGACTCGCGACGGTCGCGGCCCAGACGCGCTCAGCCCCGAACCGGTCGATAAAGTCGTCCATACCGGAATCCGATAGTGGCGGCCGCTTACCGTTTCCGGTTTCAATGCGCGGCACTTTCCGATCGGCTGACCGGGATCGGCCCGCGGCTCACGCGACGATTTCGCGGGTCGCAGCGAGCAGTTCGTCGTGAACCGCGCCGTTCGAGGCGACCAGGCCCGTGCTGTCGTGTCGCCAGCGGTTCCCCTCGAGGTCGGTGACGACCCCGCCGGCCGCGCGGATCGACTGTACGCCGGCGACGGTATCCCACGGGTTCGTTTGCAGGTTCGTCATCGTTCCCTCGAGCGTGCCCGATGCGACCAACGCGAGTTCGAGTTGGGTACAGCCGTATCGGCGCATGTCGCCGAACCGATCGACGACCGCGCGGGCGGCCGTGGCGTACTGATCGCGCTGGTCGAAGTCCCACCAAAAGGTCGGGCAGACGGTGGCGGTTTCGGGGTCGGTGCAGTCGCTGACCGACAGCGGCTCGCCGTTGCGGAAGACGCCGTCCGGGCCGACGCGGTACGTGTCCGACAGCGCGGGACAGTCGAAGGCGGCGGCGACCGGCTCGCCGTCGACGACGGCCGCGACGGCGGTGCCGAAGGCGCGCGAGCCCCGTACGTAGTTGTTCGTACCGTCGATGGGGTCGACGATCCAGGCCGGACCCGTTTCGGGGACCGTCTTCAGCGCGTCCTCCTCTTCGCCGACGACCGGATCGTCCGGGAACGCCGTCCGGATGGTCTCGATGACCGTCTCCTGTGCGTCCCGGTCGACCTGCGTCACGACATCGGTTTTCCCGTCTTTGTGCTCGATGTCGAGGTCGGTTCGAAACGAATTCGCCGCGACGGTGGCACCGTCGGCGGCGGCCTGCATCGCAACGGCCGCCCGTCTGGTGTCCGACTGGGGCTCGTTCATGCCCCATCATCGGGAGTCGTGGGTGAAAAGTGATCCTACCTGTCGTCCCGCGGCCCGACCGGTTCGCGCCGAGCGCGACGCCGCTGTCGGGCCGGTGAAACGGTCCCGGAGAGCGCGCTCGAGGCCCCGTTTACGAGCCGGCCGATCGACGGAGGATGTCGACAGTGGTGGTGGTTCCGATGGCTCCCGCCGCCCGGCCGGCTGGCCGCCGGGGCTCGAGTCGGAGCCCCGGATCAGTCCTCGCGGTGGACGAGCGCGGGCGGCACCGAACAGCCACAGGGGCTGACCGAGCCGGTCATGGGACCGGAGACGGTGAGGAACGCGATCGGGTCGCCACAGCGCGGACAGTCGGGGGGCGACGAGTCGTCGCGGTTGGCGTCGGTGTCGTCGCGGTTGGCGTCGGTGTCGTCGCGGTCGGCGGTGCTGCTGTCGCAGGCGTCGGCGTCGTCGCTCTCGTGGTCGTCGCGGCCGCTACGCATGCCGACCACTCCGCGACCGTCGATGCATAGCCGAAGCTGGTTCCGTCGGGCGATTCCGTGGTCGTGCGGGACGTTTATATCCCGGTAGAATGTATGCAAGCATGGCAACCAAAGCGGGGCGCTTTGGAAGCCACGTCTCGGGTGTCTTAGCACCCGGGGCATTTGCGTGCAGCCCCCTATATTCTGGAGCGTGGCTTCCACTTTACCAGTTGACGTGTTGGGACTTATATCTACTGCTTACGGCGCGGAACGGATCGTTCTCGAGAGCGAAACGAGCACGAAACGCGCCAGTAACACGCCAAGCACACGCTTGGACCGGGAGCCTCGTCGCTCGAGCGGGCGACCCCGTCGCGGGGCCGAACGGCGACCGGGCCGACGAGCGAACCGCCGAGCCGGTGGCTGGTCGCGTTCGGATCGGCAGCAGAAGTTTGCGAGGGCAAGACGCTCCGTCTTGCCGCGCACTGTGGTCAGTGCGAGGGGAGGGGATCGAACCCACGAACTCCTACGAGAGCGGATCTTGAGTCCGCCGCCGTTGACCGCTTGGCTACCCTCGCACGCTACTCGCACAAGGCCGTTTCAGGCTTGTCCGAGTCTATTTTCGTCTCGGGCCTTTGGCCCGCATTCCTACCAAAGGATGTCGGACATATAAACCCCCTACGGTATCGGACTAACAGCACTCGCGATAGAGAGACAATACAAACTTGTTGTATCTTTCCTCCCCTCCGGTAAATAATAGAACCAATACAGGTAACGCACGCCTCCAATATAAATATCGTTTTATAATCATTCAGACACAATCCATAGACGAAATATATGGGAATAGAATGAGAGCCTGACTTGATCTGCGCACTCACAGAAGAACATGCGTTACTCTGTTGTAACCCATAATCAGTGAGAAGTTCCGGGAGTTATATTGAAGCGAGGACGCGTGTACAGCACAGACACGTTCCAACAGTAACCACTGACAGTCAATACACACCTGATCGCAGGACGGCGTTGCGATCAGTATGTAACTCGTTTCAGTTGCTACTATAGCAGACATCGACTCGATTCGATTGATACAGGCGGCTACCCCCGGTCTACAGTAGATTTATTACTATTGAAATGATGTTTATCACACGTCATGTTCGCTATCGGCCTTAATAGCCCGGTCGAGAGACGGGTAGCTGAACCCATCCTCGCCGTCCTTTCGATCCTCTTGATGGCCGGGGTAGTCAACGAATCCGTGATTCTTTTCGACACTATCCTCGAATTGCTTTGGTTTCCGGTAACGACACTCATTCCCGGTCTCCTCGCCTTTTCGGTTCTGGTCGGTACGCTGGCACACGGAATCCGACTTAGTTCGGCAGTTCTCGGTTCCGGCAATCGGATCCAGTCCGGTGACATGGCGGTGACTCGGATCCTCGCCTCAATCGTGCTCGGAGCCCTCGCCGCGTTCACCCTATTGTGGGCCGTTGGAAGCCTGTACAGCCACTATCTGGTGGAAACGGGCGGTGTTTCCCCATCGATTTGGGCGCTGTTGTTTGGGGGTGTACTTGGTGTCCTCGTTTTGGTACGGGCCGTGTTCTTTCGGTTGTTTCCAGAGGGGCCACTGTCCCAGCTGAGTGGTCTATCCGCCGAGTGATCCTGTATCGCGTGCTTTTCCAGTCTCTACTGAGCATGATCGCTGTCGGCGTGTACGTCACGTTCGAGAGTCGGAGTGTCAATAACTTGCCATTAGTTACACCGGTATATCCGATCGTCCTCCATTATTCGAATAACCCGTTTTCCGTTCTTTCCAGCGGAGTATTGATGACGGCATCGGAAGAACCGCACTACTCGCGTCTACTGTTTTCCCATCCTGATTCCCCTTCTCGGAGTCGCTTTGCTGGTCATCGTAATCGTGTGGCACGAGATCACCGAGTTACTCCACCGTGAGCCGTCTCTATTCCTTCGTGGCAGGCTCTAATTTCGTCGACGCCTCGAGCCGCCGTCGGCGAGGACCACTCGCTCCTCGGGTTCGACCACCGGTCTCGAGCGCGGGCGCGACGACGGCGGATCGGTCCCGACGCTCAGGCCGTCCGGGGCTCGAGGTCGGCCGCCGTGTACCGCCGCTCACAGTTCAGACACTGGTACCCGCCCTCGATGTGGGCGTAGAGGCGTTCGCCGCAGTGCTCACACCGACCGTAAGGCTGTGCCATCTAGTCCGTACGATGGGTCGAACCGGCATAAATTCGGTGCCTACAAGCGATAGGGTGTGCGTAACCGACGGAATTACACGCATACCGACCCTCCAATCGACTATGGCCGAACACACCCGCGCCCCGGACCGCGACTCGCGCGAGTGGACGGCGACGGACCGCTCGAGCGGAGCCGAACCACACCAGCGGCTCAGTACGACCCATGGATGAGCACACCCGGGACTACACCGTCGGCCCGCCGACCGAGGGGAACCCGACCGGATGGCGTCGGGGACGACCCGAATCGAACGGATGGGAACACGGCACGCTGCGTCGGGCCGTGGTCCACGGCGTGGCACTCTTTAACGCCCGCGCGTTTCACGAATCGCACGACTGTTTCGAAGCGGAGTGGTACAACTACGGACGCGGAACGACGGAAAGCGCGTTTCTGCACGGACTGGTGCAGGTCGCGGCGGGAGCCTACAAACACTTCGACTTCGAGAACGACGACGGGATGCGGAGCCTCTTCGAGACGGCGGGGCAGTACCTCGATGACGTGCCGAACGACTACTACGGCGTCGATGTCCGCGACGTCCGGACGACGATCGCGAACGCGCTGGGCGATCCGACGGCACTGCACGGCTGGCGGATCGAACTCGACGGCGGCCGGCCGGAAGCGACGGAGATCGATTTCGAGTACGCCCGCGGGCTCGACTAACCGCCGGTGGGACGATCCCGCCCGCCGGCCGACCGCCCGGCCCCTCGAGACGGACGGCACCGTCCGATTCGCGGACTCCGCAGCCACGTCGTGACTCCGTGGCCGTGACAGGTCCGCCCCGATCGGGTGGGCGGCGCTGCCCATAGCGGCTGGCAGTGTCGCGGTCCCGGCCGACCGGTCACGATCGCTGATTGGTCGGTCCTGCGAGAGACCGAATCGCCTTTCACGCCGCGGCCCAAGTATCGTACAATGAGAGTTGCACAGCTCGGGTCGGGAACGCCGGAGATCGCAGTCGTCGCGGGCATCCACGGGGATGAACCCTGTGGCGTCCGTGCCGTCGAGCGACTACTCGACGAACGCCCGACCGTCAACCGTCCCGTCAAGCTCGTCGTCGCCAACGAGGCGGCGCTGGAACGACGGGTTCGCTTCATCGACGAGGACCTCAACCGTACGTTCCCCGGCGATCCGGACGCCAAGACACACGAAGGGCGGCTCGCGGCCGCCCTCGTCTCGGAACTCGAGGGCTGTCTGACGTTCTCGATGCATTCCACGCAGAGCCACGCCGACCCCTTCGCGATCGTCAACGGGGTCAGCGAGACGGCGACGGAAATCGTCCCGCAACTGCCCGTGGCGGCGATGGTCGAAACGAGCAACTTCGCGGACGGACGGCTCTTTTCGGCCGTCGACACCGTCGAAGTCGAGTGTGGTCTTCAGGGCTCGGAGACGGCGGCCCAGAACGCCGATCGCCTGACTCGCGCCTTCCTCACCGCTGTCGGCGCGTTGCCCGGCGACACCGTCGACCGCGAACTCCCCGTCTACCGGCTCACCGACGTCATTCGGAAACAGCAGGCCGACACCTACGAGGTCTTCGTCGAGAACTTCACGCCGGTCGAGGCGGGCGCACCCTTCGCCGCCGCCGACGGCGACGAACAGGTCGCCGACGAACGCTTCTATCCCGTCCTCATGTCCTCGAACGGGTATCGGGACGTCTTCGGCTACGCCGCGGAGAAGCTCGACGTCCTCGAGACGACGACCGCGGCCGACTGACCGGTCGCCCCGACGACCCACCGTCCTCCCGACCCGCCCGGTATCCGACCCGGAGCCGACCGGCCGCGGTCGGGCTCGGGAGTATGGATGACACAAGGCATATCCCCGCCACCGCCGTACCGTAGATCATGGAGTTCCCACCGAACCAGGGTCTCGACCAGGACGAAGTCAACCAGCAGGTCGCCGACGCCATCGAGGAAAACGAGGTCGTCCTCTTCATGAAGGGGACCGAACTCATGCCCCAGTGTGGCTACTCCCGGAAGGCGCTCGGCCTCATCGACCAGTACCGCGACGACTACGAGACCGTCGACGTCCTCGAGTCGCTCGACGAGTTCCGGACGGCTCTCAACGAGGAGAGCGGCTGGGAGACCATCCCGCAGACGTTCGTCGACGGCGAGTTCGTCGGCGGCTCCGACATTCTCGAGGAACTCGACGAGCGCGGCGAACTCGAGGCGACGCTTACCGACGCGTGAGCGGCGATCGCCCGGGAGCAATGTCTCCCGACTGATAGTTCACGCATCTAATAGCAGGTCATATAAGTCACGCGCTCGTACTTACAGACCACGACTATCGCCGTACACACCTTCCCACAATGTCAACAGAGGAATCCAGACACGTTTATCGGCTGCATTCGACGCTCGAACTGCCCCTTGAGGACCTTCGTGACCACATCGACGACGCGACCTTCCCCGATGGAATCACCGATGTCGAGATCACGCGGCGAAACAACACGCTGATTCTCAAAGCCGTCGCTGAGGATCAGTCGGTGAGCAAGTACACCCCGACGGCACAGCTCAAAGCCAGCGTCACCGAAAATCGGGTCTACGAAGAGGACCCGGACGAGCGCCGCCAGAAGTCCTTCAGTTGGGACGAGGAAGAAGAGGAGGAGATCGAGTCCGAACTCGTCGAGTTTGCCGCGTTCAAGGGCGACCGCGAGACCGTTCTCCAGAACTCGCTGTTACAGTATCAGATGTTCCTCGTCCTCTGTGGTATCGCCGAAGCCGCCGAGAAAGGCACCCTGACTGCGATCTCGGAGCGGGACGGCGACCTCGAGGCGACCAGGATCGTCGACGGCGAACCCCGACCGGCGGACATCGAAGTCGTCGAAGGCCCGCGCGACCACGGCTCCGGACAGGGCGGCGTCAACTGGCGGGATAACAAGTTCATCACCGACTGAGAGCGGCCAACCCGTCGGCAACGGGCGTGTGACACGACAGCGCGGAACGCCGTCTCGCTGGCATCGAGTCAGCCGTTCGGATCGCTCGTACGGAGTTCGAGTTCGACCGAATCACCGTCGGCGATCGTCCCGGGAATGCGGTCCGTTCCGTAGCCGGCGTCGAGCGCGAGCCCCAACTCCGTCGTCTCCCCCTGTGAGAGCGGAACGTAATTCTCGGGCTCGTCGAGTCGGGCGATCCGTTCGGGTCCGGAGAAGCCGCCCTCGGGAAAGAGCATGATGCCACCGGTCGGCGGCACCACCACGGATAACTCGAGCGTGTGAGACGATCGGTTTTCCGCTTCAATGAGGTTCGGAAACGCCGTGACCGAACCCTCGTTTACACCCTCTCCCGGGTCAGTCACACCGTTTTCGACAGCGGTCAAGTCGATGCTGATCGACCCCTCGCTCCCCCCGGTCACGAAATCGGCGGCGTCGCCCGACCCGGACGCGAGCCCCAAGAGGGCAGCGTCGTCGACCGTGGTAGAAACGCTGACCCCGCGATCCGCTTCCGTTCGACTGAACGCGCCGGTACCGAACGCGGTCCCGCCGCCGACGACGATCGCACCGAACCCGATTAAAACCGTTCGACGTTTCATAACCCCCAGTCACCTCTGTCGCGCGTACATCAAAGTTTAAGGTTGTTACTCATTCGTCTTTAGCTAAGACTCACACCTCGGTTGCGTAGCGGTAGCGAGCGTCTCCTGTAAGACCGGACGTTGCTGGTGAATCTTCTG